>JBGTHJ010000037.1:0-7934 GCA_041746175.1 Pyrinomonadaceae bacterium | reverse complement strand
CCGCGCCACGCCGCGCCGCCGCGTGGCCCGAAACCGTGGCGGAAGGTGGCGTCGAAAACGGTCAGATGGTGTTTGACGTGCGTGCGGTCGAAACATTCGAGGTCGCCATGCTCGAAGCTTTGCCAGAGGTCAAGCGGAGGTCACAATCCTTCGCGCGCGAAGCGCAGGAGCGCGAACTCCAACACCCGTCGGAGCAGGACATGCTGGTTGACCCCGACACACAAACTTTGCCACACGAATCCAAGGCCAAAGCCGCCGTGCGTGTCGTGTGGCGTTTCCCCGGACCGAACGCGGGGCGGTCGGGCGACAAACGCGACAAGCTAACAAAGATTCGCCGGTTCAGTGCCAATGAGTTGAAGACCGTCAACCTATCCGCGAACTTCGCTTTTGGACTTCCGAAGGCGACCGCGCCGACCATTAAAGTGTGTCCTTCAACGCTCACCGTCCCCGCGCCGCCTGTCGAAGCCGGGCGGGACTACACGACCGATCAAGCCTTCGACACGAACATGTAAACACTCGA
Organism: Pyrinomonadaceae bacterium; assembly: GCA_041746175.1. Classification (GTDB taxonomy): domain Bacteria; phylum Acidobacteriota; class Blastocatellia; order Pyrinomonadales; family Pyrinomonadaceae; genus JBGTHJ01. The sequence continues at coordinate 7,414 of JBGTHJ010000037.1, read as the reverse complement.
ACCATGCCCCGTCGGGGCGGCCTCTTCAACCCGCCCCCGTCACGCTTTCGTCCAACGCCACATCGATAAAGTGATGGGGATCGTTCATCCCGGTGTAGAAAGACGGGCGGGCGGTGTCGCAGTACGTGACCATCGAATACAACTTCAACATCTACTATAGCAAGTTGCAATTGCATGTAGCACATGAAAGAGCGGCATCGCCTGGGAGCGCGAGCGTCCCGCTCGCATTGAGCGTTCGGAGAACGCGAACCATTGAACGTGCTCCGCGCACGCTGGCCAGCGGGAGGCTGGCGCTCCCGGCATTCACCCAATTGCAAACCGCTATAAACGTCGCCACCGTGTCGGGTTGCAGAAAGACGAATGCGGATTGAAAGACGCCGACGCGCCGTCTTTCAATCCGCATTCGTCTTTCACGCTTCCGACTCTTACGCGAGTTGTTTGGCGATGTGGGTAATGCGTTTGACGCCCTCTTGAAGACGATCGAGCGAGGTCGCGTAAGAGATGCGGAGGTAGCCGTCTGCGCCGAAGCCAGCCCCATCGGTGACGACCGTCTGCGCTTCGTTGAGAAGCAGGTCGGCAAAATCGGCGGAGGTCTTTACTTGGCTGTTCAAACAGCCGCGCACATCGGGGAAAGCGTAGAACGCGCCTTCGGGTTCGGTGCATCTGAAGCCCGGCACTTCGCGGAGCGCGGGGATCAGCCAGTCGCGGCGCGTGCGATATTCGGCGAGCATTTCGCCGACGCGCTCCTGCGATGCGGTAAAGGCTTCGACCGCCGCCGCCTGCATGATGGAGTTCGGGTTGCTGGTCGAATGGCTCTGCACTTTAATCATCGCGCGCGTCCATTCAGCCGGAGCGAGGGCGTAGCCGATACGCAGTCCGGTCATCGCGTAGGTTTTGGAGAACGAACCCGCGATGCACAGATTGCGACGAATCTCCGGCGCGAGGCTGGCGACGCTGAACACTTCGCCGGGCGGATAGACGAAGCGCAGATAGCACTCGTCCGAGATGGCATAGATGCCGCGCTCCGCGAGAAGCTCCATGATCTTTGTAAACTCGGCGGGCGGAATCACGCGTCCCGACGGGTTGTTCGGCGAGTTCAAAATAATCAGTCGCGTGCGCGGTGTGATGGCATGTGCGACTTGCTCGGCGGTCAGTTGGAACGCGGTCTCTTCGGTGTCGATGTAGACCGGAGTCGCGCCCGCGAAGGTGACGATTTCGGGGAACGTCACCCAGTATGGTTTGGGGATCAAAACCTCATCGCCCGCTCCGGCCAGCGTCACGACGGCGTTAAAGATGGCCTGCTTGCCGCCCGCCGTCGCCATCACCTCCGACATTTCATAACGCGCGCCGAACTCGCGTTCGTAGTATTCGATAATCGTCTGCTGAAGTCGGCGCGTTCCGGCGGTCGGCGTGTACTTGGTTTGACCCGAGCCGAGAGCTTCGACCGCCGCGAGTTTGATGTGGTCGGGCGTGTCAAAATCCGGTTCGCCCGCGCCGAGATCGACGACATCGACGCCCGCCGCGCGCATCGCGGTCGCCGCCTGCATCGCGGCCAGCGTCGAAGACTCTTGCATCTTCGCGACGTTATCGGTAACAGGAAAGCCCGCCGCTTTTACGGATTCTCGCATAAACTTTGATTGTCTTTCAGTGTGTTAAATGGCGCCCGGTAAAAGATGGTAACCGGATAGACGACGACGCGCAAGTAGAGCCAAACCGGAGCGGCTTGGCGCGTGCATGGGAGGCGAATCAATCTCCGTCGAACTTGCGGCGCATCCGTGCTTCGACCGAAGGCGGGACGAGACCTTCAACATTGCCGCCGAGTCGGCACACCTCTTTGACGAGTCGCGAACTGATGTACGAATAGTCTTCCGCCGACATCATGAAGACCGTCTCGACGCGCGGCTCAAGGCGACGATTCATCAACGCCATCTGCAACTCGTACTCGTAATCCGAAATCGCACGGATGCCGCGCACCACCGCCGTCGCTCCGCGCTCGACCGCGTACTTCACCAACAGTCCCTCGAAATCTTCGACCACGATGCGCCCCCCCCCCTCCCCGGCGTCGCCCTCCGACGCCATTTCGGTCACGGCCTCTCCCAACATCTCGCGCCGCTCCGCGACCGTGAACAGCGATTTCTTTTCCGGGTTGACGAGAACGGCAACGATCACTTCGTCGAACAATTTCGAGCACCGCGCGATGATGTCGAGGTGCCCGTTGGTTACGGGGTCGAAAGAGCCGGGATAGATGGCGCATCGCATCCGGCAAAATTAACACAAGGGGGGGGAAGGCAAAAGTAAAAAGGTCGGAAGGCCAAAAGTCGGAAAAGTCGGGTGAGCGGCTTCCGGCCTGAGTTTCCGGGCTTCGCCCGTTCGCGGGTCAAGTTTTGACGTGCGCCTTCTTGACAGTCTTCGCGGCGGGTGTTTCAATACTGGCTGTTAACAAACGTGGTGAGTTAAGGCGACTTGCGGCCACGTAAAATAAACGGCTAAACAGCTCGGCACGTCTTTCCACAGACCCGTCTCAAACAGGCTTCTTCAGAAAGGCCCCGCGTTGTTTGGCGCGGGGCTTTCATTTATTGACGGCTGCTGCGCGCAAAAGCGAGCCGGAGATGAGGACGGATAAAAGCAGACATGAGCGACTTTCTCAAAGCATTGAACGACCGCATCGTCGTCTTCGACGGCGCGATGGGCACGAATCTTCAGGTGCAGAATCTGACCCTTGAAGATTACGGCGGCGCGCAGTTTGAAGGCTGCCCCGAATATCTTCTGATCAGCAAACCCTCGGCCATCGAACGCGTCCACACGGCCTTTCTAGATGTCGGGTGCGACGTGATCGAAACCAACTCGTTCGGCAGCATTCCCTACGTGCTCGACGAGTACGGCATCGGCCACATGACTTACGACTTGAACGTCCGCGCCGCCCAACTCGCCAAGCGCATCGCCGGAGACTACTCGACGAAAGAAAAGCCACGGTGGGTCGCCGGTTCGATGGGGCCGGGGACGAAATCTCCGACGCTCGGACACATCCGGTTCAGAGACATCAAGGCCGCTTACGCCGAACAAGCGCGCGGGCTGATTGACGGCGGGGTCGATCTGCTCATCGTCGAAACCTGTCAGGACCTGCTCCAAACCAAAGCGACGCTGATCGCCATCTTTGAATACTTCGAGCAGATCAAACGGCGCGTGCCGGTCATCGCGCAGGTGACCATCGAGCCGTGGGGGACGATGTTGCCCGGCACGGAAATCAACGCGGCGCTGACCGCGCTCGAACCGTTTCCCATCGACATCATCGGCATGAACTGTGGCACCGGGCCGAAGAACATGACCGAGAGCGTCCGCTATCTTTGCGAGAATGCGCGGCTGCCCGTGTCGGTGCTGCCGAACGCGGGCTTGCCCGAAGTCAAAGACGGCCAGATGCACTACGACGAAACGCCCGACCAATTCACCAAACAGATCGTTCATTTCGCCCGCGACTTTGGCGTCAACGTCGTCGGCGGCTGTTGCGGCACGACGCCCGAACACTTGCGGATGGTCGTCGAAGCGATGCGCGACGTGACGCCCAAAAAGCGTGCGGCGACGCTTCTTCCGGCGGCGTCTTCAATCTACATCCAACAGCCATACGTGCAGGATGCGTCGTTTCTCATCGTCGGCGAGCGCGTCAACGCGAGCGGGTCGAAGAAGATGCGCGACCTGCTGAACGCGGAGGATTGGGACGGCCTCGTCTCGCTCGCCAAAGAACAGTCGCGCGAGGGCGCGCACATCCTCGACGTGAACGTCGATTTCGTCGGGCGCGACGGCGTTGCGGACATGCACGAACTCGCCGCACGTCTCGTCACGGGCGTGACCATCCCGCTCATGTTCGACTCGACCGAATGGGAGAAGATGGAGGCGGGGCTTGAGCACGCGGGCGGCAAGTGCATCCTCAATTCGACCAACTACGAGGACGGCGAGCCGCGCTTCGCCAAAGTCATCGAACTCGCCAGGCGTTTCGGCGCGAGCGTCGTCATCGGTACGATTGACGAAGAGGGGATGGCACGCACCGCCGAAGGCAAGTTCCAAATCGCCCGGCGCGCCTACGAACAGGCCACCGAAAAATTCGGTTTGCCCGCGTCCGACATCTTCTTCGACCCGCTCGCGCTGCCCATTTCGACCGGCATCGAAGAAGATCGCCGCAACGCCGCCGAAACCATCGACGCGATTCGTCGCATCAAGTCGGAGTTGCCGGGCTGCTTTACGATTCTCGGCGTCTCGAACGTCTCGTTCGGCCTCAACCCGGTGTCGCGCGTCGTGCTCAATTCGGTGTTCCTCCACGAAGCGGTCGAAGCCGGACTCGACGCGGCGATTGTCAACGCGAGCAAGATCGTCCCGCTCAACCGCATCAACCCGCGTGAGAGCGAAGTTGCGCGCCAACTCGTCTACGACGAACGCCGGTTCGACGGCGAAATTTGCACGTACGATCCGCTCGGCGAGTTCACCAAGTTGTTCGAGGGCGCGAAGGCGACGAAAGAGAAGAAGGACGACAGCAACCTGCCCGTCGAAGACAAGCTGAAACAGCACATCATCGACGGCGAGAAGATCAAGCTCGAAGACAACCTCAAGACCGCGCTCGAAAAGCATCCCGCGCTCGACATCATCAACAACATCCTGCTCGACGGCATGAAGGTCGTCGGCGAACTGTTCGGCAGCGGGCAGATGCAGTTGCCCTTCGTGCTGCAATCGGCGGAAGTGATGAAGACGGCGGTGCGCTTTCTCGAACCGTTCATGGAACGCAAGGGCGGCGCGACCGAGAAAGGCACGATGGTTTTGGCGACCGTCAAGGGCGACGTGCACGACATCGGCAAGAATCTCGTCGACATTATCCTCACCAACAACGGTTATCGCGTCGTCAATCTCGGCATCAAGCAGCCGGTGGAAAATATCATCGGCGCGTTCGAGGAACACAAAGCCGACGCCATCGGGATGAGCGGACTGCTCGTGAAATCGACGCTTATCATGCGCGACAACCTCGAAGTCCTGAACGAGCGCGGTATCAAAGTCCCGGTCGTGCTCGGCGGTGCGGCGCTCACGCGTCGTTACGTCGAGGACGATTTGCGCCCGTCCTATCTCGGCGAACTATTCTACGCGAAAGACGCCTTCGACGGCTTGCATGTGATGGACACTTTGACGGGGACGGGCAGCGCGTCGGTCGAATCACGCGACCGGGCGGCGGCGGCGGCGGCGGCAACAGCAGCAGCAGCAGGCGGCAACGGCGTTACGCAGACCGACGGCACGGCAGCGGTTGTCGATGACTCCGAAGACCTCGTGGGTGAAGATGCCAAACTCGGCATCCGCACGCCGACCGCCAAGCCACGCGCCGCGCGCGCCGTCGCCGGAGACACGACGCATACCGTCCGCTCCGACGTAAACCACGACGCGCCGATTCCGCGTGCTCCGTTCTACGGCTCGCGCGTGGTCGAAGACATCGCGCTCGACGACGTATTCGCCTTCGTCAACGAGACGGCGTTGTTCAAAGGCCAGTGGCAATTCAAACAGGGAAGGCGTCCGGCGGAAGAGTACCGCGCGCTCGTCGCCGACAAAGTGCGCCCCGCCTACGATGGGTTGAAAGAGCGTTCAAAGCGCGAAGGGTTGCTTACGCCGCGCGTCGTTTACGGCTATTTCCCGTGCCAGTCGGCGGGCAACGACCTCATCATCTACCACGATGACGAGCGGACTGAACGCCAGCGTTTCACCTTTCCGCGCCAGCCCGCCGGCAAACGACTGTGCCTCGCGGACTACTTCGCGTCGCGGGATTCCGGGCGCATCGACACGGTTGCATTTCATCTTGTGACGATGGGGCGGCGTGCGAGCGAGTACGCGCAAGAGCTGTTCAAGGCCGACAACTACACCGAATATCTCTACTTTCATGGCCTGAGCGTCGAGGGCGCGGAAGCTCTGGCCGAACTCTGGCACAAGCGCGTCCGCGAAGAGCTGGGCATCGCCGGGCGCGACTCGAACGAACTCGCGAAGCTGTTTCATCAGGGCTATCAAGGCTCGCGTTTCAGCTTTGGTTATCCGGCGTGTCCCGCGCTCGAAGACCAGACGAAGTTGTTCGAGTTGATCGACCCGTCGCGCATCGGAGTCGAGTTGACCGAAGAGTTCCAGCTTGAGCCGGAGCAGTCAACCTCGGCCATCATCATCCATCACGACGAAGCGAAGTACTTCTCGATAGACTAAAAATTCGTGACGGGTAACGCGCAACAGGTGACAAGCGAAGGCGAAAAACCTTATCTTGTCACCTGTCTCGCGTTGGGCTATGAGAATGTCTTTGACCGAAACCGAACCAGACGAATCCGCACCACTCGACGGGTCGGGCGCGCCGCCGCGCTTCGCCGTCAACCCGACGCCCGAAGAAATCGCGGCGCTGTCGGAGATCGAGCGGTTCGCTTTTCGCGTCACGCACCGGATGAATCAGGGGCGTTGGAAACATTTCTGGACGATGTGCCAGCGGACGGTCGGGGCGGGCTGGATTCATCTGGCAACCTACAACATCATGCGCGTCTACGGCATCGAGCACGTCGAAGCCGCCTCGCGCGAACGCCCGCTGTTGCTCGTCGCAAATCACCGTTCGTTCTTCGACATGTACGCGGTATCGACCGCGCTCTTTCGCCAAACGCGCTGGCGCAAGCAACTTTTCTTTCCCGTGCGCGGTCGCTTCTTTTACGAGTCGCCGTTGGGAATGCTCGTCAATCTGTTGATGGGTTGGTGGTCGATGTACCCGCCGTTCTTCGCGGGCGGCGACAATCCGCTCGTCGATAAACGCGAGTTCGATAAATACTCGATGCGGCTGCTCGCGGAGTTGTGCCGACACGGGGCGGGCAACGTCATCGGCTTTCACCCCGAAGGCAAGCGCAACAGATCGGACGACCCCTACACCTTCCTGCGCCCGCAACCCGGCGTCGGCAAGTTGATCAAAGATGCCGCGCCGCAAGTCGTTCCCGTCTTTATCGCGGGACTCGGCAACAATCTCCGGCGTCAAATCCTGCGCAACTGGTACAGCGGCGAGCCTATCCGCATCCACTTCGGCCCCGTCCTCGACCTCTCGGAATACCTCTCGAAGCGCGACCACATGCGAACCTACAAAGAGATCGGCGAACACGTGATGAGCCGAATCGCCGCGCTCGGCGAACAAGACCGCGCGCGGCACGCACTACACGACGGACGAAAATCCGGCGTCGCGCCGCCCGCGTTTCGCCAGAGCTAGCCGAGGCATAAACAAAACAGTGTCCGGGATAGATTCAAAAATCGTGGCGGATGCGCTGCCGCTCATCGTCGTCAATCCGGCTTCGGCGGGCGGCGCGACGGGGCGCGCGTGGCCTTCAATCGCGAGCGACCTCCGCACGCACTTCGGCGCGTTCGACTGCGCCTTTACCACGCG
>JBGTHJ010000036.1:0-10467 GCA_041746175.1 Pyrinomonadaceae bacterium | reverse complement strand
ACCGACATCGCGCTCGCCGCAGGTGTCGCGGGCGAACCGGACAAGCGCGTCGCCGTGCCGGAGCGCGATAGCGCGCCCTCTCCGTCGTGGCGTGAACGGCTCGCGGCGATTTTCGCCCCCCGCGTTGTGCGCTACGTCGCGCCCGCGCTCGTCGTGTGCTTGGTCGGCGTCGTCGGGTTCGTCGCGCTGCGACAGCGCAACGACCTGTCCCCGGTGGCGAGCAGAGTCGAAACGACGGGCGAGAGTCCGAGGGCCGCGACGAACGGGACGGATTCCGCAGAGTCGAAGCAGTCCGCTGCGTCGTCGTCTCCAACGTCGCCTGTGGCATCGCCCGCCCCGGCGAATTCCAGCGAGATTGCGAGGTCTAATCAGCCGACGACAACGGCTGCGCCCGGCGCGGTCGGGTCAGTCGCGGGCAGCGGCCCGACACAATCCACTCCGGCGGCACCCGGAATCATCGCGGACGCGCCGCCCCCGCCACCCATCGAATCGGCACCGAATCGGGCCGGGCCTCCCGCCGCGCCGGAAGATTTTGCGGCCAACAAGCGCGGAGAAACTTCTTCGCCGGGTAGCCGTCAACGCGATGCTGAAAATAATTCCGTGACGGTCAACGAGCAGGAATATGATCGCGGCGAGACCCGCAACCGCGCGACGCAGAACGACCGGGCTAACCGGTCGGACAGCGGCGACGATGATGCTTCACGACGCGGAACGCAACGCGCCGAAACGCCGGCGCGCTCGCGTGACGCTGCTCCGTCCGAGGGTTCGAGTGAGGAAGCCGGGGCGAGTTTGTCCGAAGCCCCCGCGTCGAGGTCTGCCACCGCCGCCGGGCGCGGGAATCGTCAACCCGCGAGAGAGGAGCGCAAGCAAAGCCCCCCGAAGATGAGCCGGGACGAACGCGCCGCCGACGATTCGACGCGCGACGAGACGCGCACGGTCGCGGGTCGCCGCTTCCGCAGACGGGGCGGCGCGTGGGTCGATACCGACTTCGACCCGGCGCGTGCGCTCATCGACGTGCGGCGCGGCTCGGAGCAGTTCCGCGCGCTCGTCGCCGACGAACAAAGTCTCCGCAGCATCGCCAATCAACTCTCCGGCGAGGTCATCGTCGTCTGGAAGAATCGCGCCTACCGCTTCCATTAAGCGTCGTCTTTATCAGAGAGTTGTCGAAAGTGATGCGAGCTTGACCGTCTCATCCGCCCCCTCACGCGGCGATGCTTTCCCGTTCCGGCGCGACTGCCTGCGTTCGCGTCAGACCATTTGAAACGGGTTCGGTTTTCACAATCCGGTAACGGGTCGTCAACCGTCGGCCTTCAACATTCAGTTCTAACTTTTGGAGTCGCCAATGATCTTTCGTAGCCCGCTCGCGCCCGTCCACATCCCCGAAGTTTCGCTGACCGAATTCGTTTTGCAGAGAGCGGCAAAGCTGGCGGACAAGCCCGCCTTGATTGACGGCCTGAGCGGTCGGACGTTGACCTACGCACAGTTGGCCGACGCCGTCAGAAGCGTCGCTGCAAACCTTGCCGCGCGCGGGTTCATGAAGGGCGACGTGCTCGCCATCTACAGCCCGAACCTGCCGGAGTACGCGGTCGCGCTGCACGCGGTCGCGACGCTCGGCGGCATCGTCACGACGGTCAACCCGCTCTACACCGCCGACGAACTCGCGCATCAACTCGAAGATGCGGGCGCGAAGTATCTCCTGACCGTGCCGGCTCTGATGGAGACGACGCGCATGGCGGCGGCGTCGTCGGGCGTCCGCGAGGTTTTCGTCTTCGGCGAAGCGGACGGCGCGACGCCGTTCGCCGCGTTGGTTGAGAGCGACGGCGTTGTTGAGCGGAGCGCGCCCGGAGTTGAAATCAACCCGCGCGAAGACACCGTTGTGCTGCCGTATTCGAGCGGCACGACGGGGCTGCCCAAAGGCGTCATGCTGACGCACTACAACCTCGTCGCTAACCTCTGTCAGATCGAGGCCGCCCGACACTTCGACGAACGCGATACGCTCATCTGCGTCTTGCCGCTGTTCCACATCTACGGGATGATCGTGATTATGAACGAGGGTCTGTCGGTCGGCGCGACCATCGTCACGTTGCCGCGCTTCGAGCTTGAGAGCTTCCTCAAATGTCTACAGGATTACGGGGTGACGCTCGCGCACGTCGTGCCGCCGGTCGCGCTCGCGCTGGCGAGTCAAGAGTCTGTTGACAATTACGACCTCTCGCGTCTGCGGGCGGTTTTTTCCGCCGCCGCGCCGCTCGGCGAAGCGGTCGCGCGCAGTTGCGCCGCGCGCCTGCGATGCTCGACGCTGCAAGGCTACGGCATGACCGAAGCCAGCCCTGCCACCCACATGCCGCTGCTCGGTTTCGGCGGGGTCAAAGACGGCTCGGTCGGGATGTGCGTGCCGAACATGGAGTGCAAAGTGGTTGATACGGAGACGGGCGCGCTGCTCGGCGCGAATCAGCCGGGCGAACTCTACGTGCGCGGCCCGCAGGTGATGAAGGGCTATCTCAATCGCCCCGACGCGACCGCCGAAGCGGTTGACCGTGACGGCTGGCTGCGCACCGGCGACATCGGTTACGCCGACGAAGACGGCTGCTTCTTCATCGTTGACCGCGCCAAAGAACTGATCAAGTACAAAGGCTTTCAGGTTGCGCCCGCAGAGTTGGAAGCGATCCTTTTGTCGCACCCGTCGGTCGCCGACGCCGCCGTCATCCCAAGCCCCGATCCGGAAGCGGGCGAAGTCCCCAAAGCCTTCATCGTGCCGCGCGGGGAATGCCGCGTCGAAGAAGTTTTGGAGTTCGTCGCCGCGCGGGTCGCGCCCTTCAAGAAAATCCGCAAGGTCGAACTCATCGAGCAGATTCCCAAATCGCCCTCCGGCAAAATCCTCCGCCGCATCCTCGTCCAAAGAGAACGCTCTCAACAGTAGATGAAAAGCGCGTGCTGGAAACGCGCTTCCGGTGAGGGGCTGAAGGCTCACGGCGTCGGGCGACAACGCGCGCAAGACTCGCGGGATGGGCTGGATGACGATGGTAAAGCATCGATTGCGATCCCCCCGAATTTGAAACGCGGATTGTTTGCGATAATAAAAAATTAAAGCAATACTGCACGGGAAATTTAGCCGCTAATAAAACATGGAGAAAAAAAAGTCAATGAAACGTCAATCATCGGCGCAAATTTTGGCAACCACAATTTTGTCTTTAATTGTCGCTCTGGCAATGACGGCTTGCTCGACGGCGACAAAACCGGCGGACACGAAACCGTCCGCGATGAACAACGCAAACGCGAATAATTCGACGGCTAATTCGGCTGCGACCGATTCAAGTTCGACAAACACCGATTTGGCTGGAACCTACACGGTCGACGGCGCGAGTGCTGACGGAAAAACTTATCAAGGCGAAGTGGTCATCACAAAGCGCGACGCGGTTTATCAGATGAGCTGGAAACTCGGCGCGGAAAATTACGACGGCGTCGCCGTGCAAAGCGGAAACACGTTGGCGGCGGCTTACACGACCGGAACGGATGGCAGAGGCTGCGGCGCGGTCATCTATAAAATCAACGCGGACGATTCGCTCGAAGGAAAGTGGGGCGGATGGGGCGTGAACTCGGCGGGGACGGAAACAGCCGTTCCCATCGGTGAGTTAAGCGGCGGCGTCGGAATTCTCAATATCACAGGGACAAACCCCGGCGGTTCGACTTATAAAGGCAAGCTGACCGTGACCAAAGGCGGCAACGACGTTTATCAATTCGCGTGGGAAACCGGCACAAAATTCATCGGAACAGGCGTAAAAATGGGCAGCTATCTCGCCGCCGGTTCGGGCGCGAAGCAATGCGGATTCGTCATCTATGAAGTCAGAGGCGATACGCTCGAAGGCAAATGGGGCGTTCCCGGCTCAACCGCGCTCGGCACGGAAAAAGCGACGAAAAAATAAACGCGCCGCCGAACAACTCGACGAACGCGAAGACGCACACCGCGACTTTGTCATCACGTTGTGTGTTGAGCAGTGTAAGCAAGTAGGCCGTCACCCTACCCTTGTCTCTGCGCGTGATGTCAGGGACGCCATTCTTTCGCCACCACTGACACCCTTACTGCGTGCGGGTTTCCGCTGATTTGTTGAAGCCCGCACACAGTAATTTCGAGGTCTTCAAGGAGGCTGAAAATGAAAGCGAAGCGCAGATGATGAAAAGTCTCGACTATGTACGCGTGCCCGTCGCCGGGTTAGCGTTGCTGACCTTGTTGGTATCAACGGTCGTCGTCGTTCCAGCCGCCCGCGCGCAGAAGAGACGCCGGACGGAGCGCGGCGTCTCATCTTCGAGCGCGCGGAGAATCGTCGCGCCGCGCCGTGACGCTGAAGTTGCGCGGATCGTCGCGGAGATGGACGCGCGCAATATCGAGCGGACGATTCGCAAACTCGTCTCGTTCGGCACGCGCAACACGCTCTCGGCGCAGGACGACCCCGCGCGCGGCATTGGCGCGGCGCGCGATTGGTTGCGCGGAGAGTTTGAAAAGCTCGTCCCGCAGTCGGGCGGGCGGCTGACGGTCGATGTGCAGACCTTCGTGCAGCCCGTCGCACCGCGCATCCCGCAGCCGACCAACATCTCGAACGTCGTCGCGACTTTGCGCGGCACGCAGGCGGAGTCGGCTGGCCGGATGTACGTCGTCAGCGGCCATTATGATTCGATGTGCGGCAGCCCGACCGACGCGGTGTGCGATGCGCCCGGAGCCAACGACGACGCTTCGGGCGTCGCGGCGGTGCTGGAGATGGCGCGCGTGATGTCGCGGCGCGAGTTCGAGGCGACGATTGTGTTTATGGCCGTCGCGGGCGAGGAGCAGGGCTTGCTCGGTGCGGCGCACTATGCTGAGCAGGCGAAGCAGAAGGGCTGGAACATCGATGCGATGTTTACCAACGACATCGTCGGCAACACGCTCGGCGGCAACGGCGTGCGCGACCGGCGGACGCTGCGCGTATTCGCCGAAGGCGTCCCTTCAAACGAAACGACCGAAGAGGGCACGACGCGCCGAAGCGTCGGCGGCGAAAACGATTCCGCGTCGCGACAACTCGGACGCTTCATCAAGGAGACCGCCACGACGTACATGCCCGGCTTCAACGTCGAGATGATTTATCGACGCGACCGCTACCTGCGCGGCGGCGACCACATTCCGTTTCTCGAACGCGGCTTTCCGGCGGTGCGCTTCAGCGAGCCGAACGAAGACTACAATCATCAACATCAAAACGTCCGCATGGAGAACGGCGTCCGCTACGGCGACCTCCCGGAGTTCGTCGATTTCGCGTACGTCGCGCAGGTGGCACGCGCCAACGCCGCCGCGCTCGCGCAGCTCGCGCTCGCGCCCGTGCGTCCGAAAGATGTCGTCATCAGCATCAAGCGGCTCTCCAACGACACCGATTTGCAGTGGACGGCGAACACCGAACCCGACCTGCTCGGCTACGAAATCGTCTGGCGCGACACCACCGCGCCGCTCTGGACGCACGCGCGCATGGTCGGCAACGTCACAACCTACACGATGGAAGGCATGTCCAAGGACAACTACTTTTTCGGCGTGCGCGCCGTCGATAGAGACGGGCACAAGAGTCCTGTGAGTTTCCCGAAGCCGCTTCGTTAGCGCCTGGCTTCGACGGGGGCTGACGAGGTTCTGTTCCGACAAATAAGGCGCGGGCTGCGTTTTTTCGCAGTTCGCGCCTCTCGGTTTTTAATCAACCATTTGACCATCGCGCGCGTCTCAATGTAGCGGACGCAGGAATGCGCGCGACATCTTTAAAATCGAGTTTATAGCGAGTTGCAATTGCATGTAGCACATAAAAGAGCGGAATCGCCTGGGAGCGCGAGCGTCCCGCTCGCATTGAGCGTTCGGAGAACGCGAACCATTGAACGTGCTGCGAGCACGCTTGCCAGCGGGACGCTGGCGCTCCCGGCATTCACCCAATTGCAAACCGCTATAATGCGGAGGCGAGAGGGTTTGTTCTCGAAAGTCTCAGAGGCTAACGGATAAAGGCTGTCTGGCTGCTCTTACGCATGGGTAGCTTTGGGAGAGTGGCTACTACTTTTCACGCCGCGAGGGAATGGCTAATCAAGTCCTCGGCGGTGGCGGCGAGTTGTTCGACGAGTGATGGATCGTTTGACTTGATGGTGCGGAAACGTCTGTGTTCGAGCACGGGCGTGTCGAAGCCATCTTGATCGACGCCGACGAGCGCGACGCGCATGGTCGGCGAATCGGCGATGACGAACCACTCGCTCGCCAGCTTGGATTTGCTCGCGAAGGTAACCAGACGCATGTGCGGATGACGCGGCGGTTTCCAGTCGGGCTCGCCGAAGACGTAGAGCCGCTCCGACACGTCGGCGATGCGCAGAAAGCGGTCGATGATCGCCTCCATCCGCGAGAGCTTCTCGAAACCGGCGTAGACTCTGCCCGCGCGATTCGTGCGCAGCAGCACCGCGTTTTCAATCAGCAAGCTCAGATATTCGAGACACGGAACCTGCGCGCGAAAGAGAATCGTCGGACGTTCGTCGAATTCTCGACGGGAGACGTGCGCGACATCTCCCATGTCTTCAAAAGGGGAAGCGCGCGCCAGTTCGAGCGCGCGCTCATACATCGAAAAATCTTTCATTAGGGGCGAATCCTCCGGCCAGCGTCTAGCCAACAACTTTTCTACGCGCCCGGCTGTTCACCCGCGTTACAAATGTTTCGTGAAAGTGTGAAGGCGCGGACGGCGGGGATAAGAGGTGCGCGGGTAAGCCGTCGATAACAAACGGCGCGGCTGTTTTTGACGCGCATCGCTCACCGCTCGCCGGCTTTGAGGGCGTCGAGAAGTTTGTCGTGGATATTGCCGAAGCCGCCGTTAGACATGATGGCGACCACGTCTCCGGCGCGCAGTTCGGGCGCGAGGCGGCGGACGATTTCGTCAGCGCCTTCGATGCAAAAGGCGGGGCGACCTTGCGCCGCAATCTCGGCGGTCAGTTCATCGGTGTCGAGCAGTCGCCCGTAACGGCTGCCGTGTTCGCGATTGAAGACGGCGGCGATGACGACGTGGTCAGCTTGCGCGAGAGCCGCGACGTATTCACGTTGAAAGACGGCGAGGCGCGAGGTCGCCGAACGCGGCTCGAAAACGGCGACGACGCGACGCTGCGGATACTTCGCGCGCAGGGCTTCGAGCGTCCCGTGCACGGCGGTCGGGTGATGCGCGAAGTCGTCGATGACGACCACGCCGCGCTGTTCGCCGCGTACCTGCATCCGCCGCCGGACGCTCTTGAAGGTCGCGAGCGCGTCGCGCATCGCCTCGCGCCCGACACCCCACGCATCCGCCGCGACGATGGCCGCCAGACAGTTGCGCACGTTGAAGTCGCCGATGAGCGGCGTTTGAAACTCGGCCCACGCGCGCCCTTCGCGGAAGACGCGGAAGCGCGTCATCTCGCCCGTGCCGTAGTCAATGTCGCGCGCCTGCCACCGCGCCTCGTCGCACGTCCCGTAGGTTTCGAGTTGCGTGTGCAGATTCGCGCCCATCTCGCCGACCACTTCGCGGACGACGGGGCTGTCCCAACCCGCGACCACGCGACCGCTGCCGGGAACGAGATTCATCAGGCGTCGGAAGGCGAGCTTGATCGCGTCGAGGTTCGGATAGATGTCGGCGTGGTCGAATTCGATGTTGCCGACGATGGCCGTCTCCGGCAGGTAGTGCATGAACTTCGGCCCCTTGTCGAAATAGGCCGTGTCGTATTCGTCGCCTTCGATGATGAAATAGTCGCTATCGCAGACGCGGAAACTGGTCTCGAAATTTCGCACCACGCCGCCGACGAGAAAGCCCGGATTGAGTCCGCCGCGTTCCAACAGCCACGCCGCGATGCTCGTCGTCGTCGTCTTGCCGTGCGTCCCGGCCACGACCAGCGAACGACGCCCGCGAATAAATTCTTCCTTCACCACTTCGGCCTGCGAGCGATAGATGAGACGCCGGTTGAGCGTCGCTTCGACCTCAGCGTTACCGCGCGGGAGCGCGTTGCCGACGACCACACAATCCGGCGCGATGTCGAGATTCTCCGCGCGGTATCCTGCGGCGACGCGAATCCCGAGCGTCTCAAGCATCGTCGACATCGGCGGATAGACGTTCTCGTCCGACCCCGTCACGCGATGCCCGCGCGCCTGAAGCATCCCCGCGAGCGAGGCCATCGCCGTCCCGCAAATTCCGATCAAGTGATAGTGCATAGTCGATTCGTGACGGATGACGGGTAGCGGCTATCGGGATAACAGCTACCGTGTTTCAGCTTGTCACCGGTCAACTGATTTCAGCTACGGGCATGGTGAATGAGAAGGTCGAACCGCGACCGAGTTCGGATTCGACACTAATGTCGCCGCCGTGAAGTTCGACGAGTTGGCGCGTGATGTAAAGTCCGAGACCCGTGCCTTTTTCGCTGCGTGTGGCGCGGCTCTTGGCCTGCTCGTACTTGTCGAAAAGCCGCGCGCGGTCTTCGGGCGCGATGCCAACGCCGGTATCGATGACCGCGATGCGCACCGTCGAGTCGTCCTGGCGGCGCGCCTGAATCTCGACGCATCCGCCTTTGGGCGTGAACTTCAAGGCGTTTGAGAGGAGATTGACGAGGATGCGTCGGAGCTTGGCGCGGTCGGCCTGTAGCGGCAGCAAGTCGGCGGGCAAGTCCGCTTCGAGCGTGATCCCTTTTTCGCGTGCGAGCGGCCCCATCGAATCGTGGAGTTCGCCGATGAGGACGGGAAGGTCGATGGCCGAAACGTCGAGCCGCATCGTGCCGGATTCGAGTTTCGAGGCGTCGAGCAGGTCGTTGACGAGTTCGATGAGATTCTGCGTGTTGCGCTCCATCATCGTCACCATGTTCTTCTGTTCGGGCGAAAGCTCGCCGAGTCGCCCCGACGTGAAGAAACTGATGACGCCACTGATGACCGTCAGCGGCGAGCGCAGGTCGTGCGTCGTCAGCGCGAGAAATTCTTCCTTCATGCTCGAAAGCTCGCGCAGCTTGGTATTGGCCTCGTTCAACTCGCGATTGCTCGTTTCGAGTTGACGATTGAGTTGTTCGAGTTGTTCGCGATTCTCTTCGAGTTCGTTGAGCACTTCGACGAGGTCGCGGTTTTGCCGTTCGAGTTCTTCGATGACTGAATCGTCGGCATCCGCGCCGAGGTGCGTCCGCAGTTCGTCGATTCGCTCGCGGGCGGCGAGGGCTTGCGCGGGCGGCAGCCACTTGATGACCGCGACGCGCGTGCCTTCGTGCGGTTTGGTCTGGATGTCGAACTCGTCCATCAGACGGCGCGTACCCGCCAGCCCGACGCCCAACCCCGACGACGAGCGATAACTGCCGCGCATGATGGCGCGCAGGCGGGCTTCGTCGATCCCGGGGCCGTTGTCGCGCGCGGTAATTTGCAAGCCTGTCGCCGCGGGGCCGCGCTCGGCGACGGCCAGCGTAATCGCCCCCGCCTTCGCATACTCGTAGATGTTGCGCGTCAACTCGGAGATGGCGGTCGTGATTTTTATCTGCGTCGTCGAGTCGAAGCCCATCTCGCGCGCGAGCCTCCGCACGCGGTCGCGCACCTTGACGATGTCGGCCTCGCGGCGGACATAGATGTCTCCGAGTCGGATGGCGGAAATATCTTTCATAACAGGTTCAAGCTACACGAAATCAACTCACCGGACAGACGGCGCAAGCGAACCGGATGAGCCGGGTGATTTCAAATGATTGGCGCGGAGTGACGAATGACGGATGACCGGAGCGTCGGCTTTCGTGAACCATCGTTTCGCCGTCATCGCTCATCGTCTCAATTGATCCAGTCTATCCGGCGAATCGTCTCGACCGTCGCGACTCACCGCACGACGAGGACGGTCGCATCGTCCGATTCGCGACTGTAATCGCGCATCAGCACGCCCGCCAACATCTGCGGCGTTTTACCGAGCAGTCCGGGATAGTTGCCGATGTCCCATCCCGCGCTGATCCCATCGGAGGCGAGCACGAAGGTCGCGCCCTCGCCCCACTTGTGCGTCCAGATGCGAATGTTGGCGAGACGCATTCCGAGCGTGCCGTTGTTTGAAATCGGGCGAATCGGTTCGGGGGCGTTGAAGGCGCGAAAATCGATGTTGCCGACCCCCGCATAGTAGAGCGACTCGGCCTCCCTGTCGAGAATGCACGCGCCCATCACCGCGCCGCGCGTCGCACGCATCACATCATGCACCGCCCAGAAAACCTCGTCGAGCGGTTCGCCTTGCCACTGCGAGAGCGAGTCGATGGCGACCAGCGCGGCTTCGTACGCGCCCGCGCCGTGTCCGAGTCCGTCGATGACCGCGAACAATTCGCTCGTGTGGTAACGACTCAGAAAATAAGCGTCGCCGTTGACGCGCTCGCCGGGGCGCGGGCGACTCCACGCGCCGAGCGGCGCTGCTGCCGGTGTCGGCAGCGCCCCTGATGTTGTTGCGGCGGTCGCGTATGGTAGTAGCGTCCGTGATGATTGGC
>JBGTHJ010000035.1:0-2795 GCA_041746175.1 Pyrinomonadaceae bacterium | reverse complement strand
GCGGGCACGATCACCGTGACCGACACGCTGCCCGCCGGTCTCGCGTACGTCTCCGGCGTGGGCACCAACTGGGCGTGCTCGAACGCGGGCGCGACGGTCACCTGCACGCATCCCGGCCCGCTGGCGAACGCCGCCAGTTTGCCCAACATCACGCTGACGGTCAGCGTCGCGGGCGCTGCCGCGCCCAACGTCTCCAACACGGCGACGGTCAGCAGCCCGACCTTCGACCCCACGCCCGCCAACAACACCAGCACGAGCACGACGCCCGTGCTCTACATCCAGCTTCAGAAGTCCTTCGTCGTCAACAGCGTGAACCCGACGCCCGGCAGCGAGATCACCTACACCGTCGCCTTCACCAACCTCGGCGGCGCGGCGGTACAGAACCTGACCATCGTCGATATGGTTCCCCTCAACACGGACTTCCGCGTCGGCTCGGCCACCGCCAGCCACACCACCGTCCCCGTCATCCAATACTCGAACGCCGCGCGCACTGCGGTCACGCCGCCGCCCACGCCCACGCCTTTCACGCTCTACACGCCGCCCGGCGCGAACGGGACTTACGACCCGCAGGTCAACTGGGTGCGCTGGACGTTTGCGGGCAGCATCCCGACCACCGGCGCGGGCGCAAGCGGCAGCGTCTCGTTCGTCGTCCGCATCCGCTGAAGTGGACGCCCCGGCTGGCACTATTATACCGGGTCGTAATCGCATGTAGCGCTCAAATGCGAGGCATCGCCCGGGAGCGCAAGCCTCCGGCTGGCATTGAGCGTTCGGAGAACGCGAACAACCAAGCGTCCATGGGGAGGACGCTGGACACCGGGAGGCTTGCGCTCCCGGCACACACCCATTTGCAAAGCGCAATAAAGCCCGCATCAGCAGCGTTCGACGGTTCGCGCTGAGGTTCTCTTTTTCCCGTGGCCTTTCGCCCGCGCGTGATGTGGTAGAGTTATCGCCGACATGCGACAACCGGGCGACGCGAAAAAACTGAGCGAGATGACCATCGGCGAGGCCAAGCGCGTGCTCGTCTATGGAGCGGCGACCACGCTCGCCGTCGGGATGTTCGCGTTGTTGGTCGGGAAGGTGCTGGTGGCTCTGCTGCTGGGCAGCGTCGCGGGCGCGTATCTGATACCGGTGCAGGAGTGGCTTGAGCGACGCCTGCGCGCGCGCGCGGGGAGTGCGCTCGTGACGATTGCGTTGATCGTCGTGCCGCTGGTCGTCGTCGCCGGGTACACCTGGCACGAGCTTTCCGGCTATTCAAATCTGGTGCAGGAAAAGCAGGGCGAGATCATCGGCAGGATCAGCAGTTCGCTCGAACGCTACGTGGCGGTTGAGGACACGCGCGCTTGGCTGCAAACCGTGTTCGCCAACGCGGTCGAGCGTTCCGGCGCCGCCGTCAAGGATTTGCGTCAACGCTCCGCGCTGCTGCTCGCTTCGACCTCGCTCTTTTTCTTCACGGTCTTCTACGTCCTGACGCAACGCGTGCGTCTCGCCTCGTACATCAAGGTGCGCGTGCCGGGCGACTATCTTCCGCTCTACGAAAAGCTGACCGAGAACATCGGCGGGGCGTTGCGCGGCGCGCTGCTGGCGGTTTTGATCGACCAATCGCTGAAAGGGTTGGTGATCATGATTCTCAATCTTGTGTTCGGCGTGCCGCTGGCGGTGGTGCTCGGCGTGGTGACGTTCCTCGTCGGATTCTTCCCGCTGCTCGGCGAGTGGGCGATTTACTTGCCCATCAGCATCTATCTCCTCGTCTTTCGCAACGAACCCATCAGCGCGGCCATCTATCTCGGCATCGGTCTCACGATGACGTTCGGCTCATCGCTGCTCTTGCGTCCGCGACTCGCGGCGCGGGGCGCGGGGCGATTCAACTTTTACTGGATGCTACTCGCGCTCGTCGCGGGGGTTTATACCTTCAGCATCCCCGGCATCGTGCTCGGCCCGGCCATCCTCGGTTTCGTCAAAGCCGTCGCCGACACGTTGCTCGGCAACGTCCGCTACGATACCTCTCTGCTCAAAGAAGAACACGTCCAACAGGCGGAACAATCGACCGCCGACGCCGACGCCCCTGCCGACGCGACCGAACACGCAACCGAAGGACACACCGCAAACATTGCGGATTGACTCATCGACCCATCAACTCATGATTTACTTCTTCGTTGAGTCAATGAGCAAATGCGTCAACGAGCAAACGAGCAAATGAGCAAATGAGCGAATGAATCGATGATTGATCGCAGCATTTTTCAAACGGGGGACGAAGTGGCGGCAGCGTTGGCCGACGGGCGCGCGGTGGTCGCGCTCGAATCGACGGTCATCGCGCACGGGTTGCCGCGTCCGTTGAATCTGGAGACGGCGCGACGGCTCGAAACTATCGTGCGCGAGCGCGGAGCCGTCCCCGCGACCGTCGCCGTCCTGCAAGGCAAACTCTGCGTCGGCTTGAGCGACGCGCAACTTGAACACGTCGCGACGAGCGGCAACGTCCATAAAATCAGCCGCCGCGATCTACCCGTCGCGGTCGCGCGCGGTTGGGACGCGGCCACCACCGTCGCCACGACGATGTGGGTGGCGCATCGCGCGGGCATCGGAGT
Source organism: Pyrinomonadaceae bacterium (assembly GCA_041746175.1). GTDB lineage: Bacteria > Acidobacteriota > Blastocatellia > Pyrinomonadales > Pyrinomonadaceae > JBGTHJ01. Next base: position 213 of record JBGTHJ010000035.1, on the reverse strand, counting down.
TTTCGCCACCGGCGGCATCGGCGGCGTCCATCGCGGAAGTTTGCCCGACGTGTCGGCTGACCTGCCGGAACTGGCGCGCACGCCGATGGTCGTCGTCTGCTCCGGGGCGAAGATCGTCCTCGACCTCGCGGCCACGCGCGAGTGGCTTGAGACGCACGGTATCACGGTCGTCGGCTACGGCTGCGACGAGATGCCCGCCTTCTACACGCGCGC
>JBGTHJ010000034.1:0-5136 GCA_041746175.1 Pyrinomonadaceae bacterium | reverse complement strand
AACGCGCGGCGGCGAGCGGTTGCGGCGCGTCTTCAACATCGTCGCCGCGCGCGTCGCGTGTCACACGCAACCCGCCGCACACGGCGTCGCGCGTCTCAAACTTTTTCTGAGGAGTCTTCATCCTCGATGGTCGCTTCTTCCACCATCATCGACGGGATGTCGTTGCGAATCGGATACACGCGCCCGCATTCGACGCACTTGATGCCGCTTGCGTCCGCCTTCAACTTGACCTTCGCCTGACACGCCGGACAAATCATCATTTCGACAAATTCTTCGGTGACGTTCATTCTTCATCCTCTCCCCGCGACGCGCTCTAAACCAAACCGAACCAGCGCGCCCACCGCCCGCCCGGCCATCAAAGAGCTCAAGATTAACAGTAACCCAAACAACCCGGCAATCAGACGTGCGCGTTTGGATGAAGCGTGCGCGGCGCGTGGTGAGCGGACGAGCCTGTTCGTTGATCGACGGCCCGACGCCGCCCTACGGCTGCGCGCTTCTCTTCTCCAGCGTCATCTTGATGCCGCCCTTGCCGGGTCGGAGCGTGATGCGCGGGTCGGTCTTGACGGTGTGGCCGGGGACGAGACGCAGACGCCAGCGACGCGCGAGCGTGGCGACGAGCAGAATGGCTTCCGTCCACGCGAAGCTTTCGCCGATACAGCGGCGCGGGCCACCGCCGAACGGAAAATAGCAGAACGGCGGGCGCGACTCTTTCGCCTCCGGCGTCCAGCGTTCGGGGTCGAAGCGGTACGGGTCGGGAAAATATCGCTCGTCGTGATGGAGCACGTACAGGCTCATCAGAATGAGCGAACCGGCGGGGGCGCGGTAGCCCGCGACATCGTAATCGCGCGTCGCCAACCGCCCGACCACCCACGCCGGGGGATACATCCGCATCGATTCCGAGACGACCATCTCGGTGTAGCGCAACGCGGCGAGGTCTTCCATTCGCGGCAGTCTTCCGCCTTCGAGCACGGCGTCGAGTTCGGCGTGCAGACGCGACTCGGCCTCCGGGTTCTGCGCGAGCAGATACCACGTCCACGCGAGCGCGTTGGCGGTCGTCTCGTGCCCCGCGAGAAACAGCGTCATCACTTCGTCGCGCACCTGCTCGTTCGACATCCCCGCGCCGTCGCCCTCTTCGTCCTGCGCCAGCAAGAGCATCGACAGCAGGTCGCCGCGATCCGCGCCGGACGCGCGTCGTTCGTCGATGATGCGGTAGATGATGTTGTCGAGACGAGAGCGCGCACGCGAGAACCGGCGCGTCACGGGGAGCGGCAATTTTTCGAGCAACTCGGAATACGGGAGCAAGAGCAGCCCGAACATCTCCATCAGGTTGGTCATCGCCTCGCCGACCTCGCCCGCGTCCGACTCAACGTCGGCGTCGAACAAAGTCTTGCCGACGATGGCGAGCGTCAGACGCATCATCTCGTGCGCCACGTCGACGGTCTGCCCGTCCCGCCAGCGGTCGGAAGCGCGTGCGGCTAACTCGACCATCGCCGCGCCGTACGACGCGATGCGCTGGCGGTGAAAAGCGGGTTGCGCCATCCGCCGCTGGCGACGATAGTGCGCGCCCTCGCTCGTCAACAGTCCCTCGCCGAGCAGACGCTTGGCGCGCTGGAGCGCACGCCCCTTGACGAAATAATCGTGATGCGTGACGAGCGCGTCCTTGACGAGTTCGGGGTGATTGAGCATGTAGACGCGCTGCGGCCCGATCTTGAAATAAGCGATGTCGCCATAATCGCGCGCGACGTTTAGCAGAAAAGCGAGCGGGTCGCGTCGCCATGCCAGCAGTTGCAGGCCGGGCACGCATCGCTTCGGGCCGGGGGGATAGAGCGTGTTGGCGTTGGTCATCGGTCGAAAGCCCTCGCGCGTTTGCCAATCGGGGGGTAACAGTTGGGTGTTGACAAGCGAAAACCAGAGCTCGCGGCTCGACATCAGCCGCGCCACGACTCGCTGTCCGGCAATCCGCAATCGGCGTCTCGTCTGGTATGATACGACTCTGGGTTTCGACCGGAGGGACGTGGGCTGCCGGGTTTATCCGTCCGGTCACAAAGTTTTGCGAACAGAGAGCGGGAGAGCGGTTTGTCTTTAGAGTTTGCCATCGAACATCGGTGCGCCCTGCGCGCGCGCTACGCGGAAGACTACCTGCGCGGGTGGGGGCGTCTGGGCAACATTCACACGCGCCTGACGACGGGCGAATGCGCCGCGCCGAGCGAGGAGAAATTTCGCTTCGTCGAACGCGCGGGCGACGAAATCGAGCGGATGCGCGAGGCGACGACGATCTGCGAGGGCTGTCCGGCGCGTTTGCCTCAGGAGACGGCGGGCGAGGGCGAAAACGTCGGGTGTCTGGGGCGCATCACGTATCCCATCGAAGCGCAGTTTGAAAAGTTTCTCGCCGACCGCGTGCAGATCATGCTCGACACGGTCGACGAAGCCGACCAACCGCGACTGCTCCGTATCCTCGTCGATGCCGACTCGCCCTTCGACGGCGAGGGCGCGAAGTCGCTGCGCGCCGTGACGACCGCCGACGGGTTGCGCTTCTTCGACTTGCGGTTGCCCATCAAGCTCACGCGCGAGGCTTCGCACCTCACCACCGACCACATCTACGACGCGCTCGCCGGGTTCACTTCCCAAGACTCCGAACGCACCACCTACGCGCGCGAATTGCCCGTCGCCGCCATCGCCGACTACTACGACTTTCTCGACCTCATACTCCGCAACGACATCTCCGTCTCCGAACGCGAGCGGCTCCACGCGCGCAGCCGCAACTACCAGCAATATCTCCGTCTCCTCGCCGCCCTCGAACTCGCCGAAACACTCCATGCACGCGTCTTGCTCGACTAAGACGGCGAGGCTCGAAGCGACGGGGCGAACGCGCGGCTTGTAGATGATTCAAACCAGCCGCCGGTCGTTAAACTCTAGCCGCTGCTGCTGGCGTCCGCCTTTTCCTCGTCGAGTTGGCGGAGCGTGTCGAGCAGAAGATTGGTGTTGCTCGCGGCGTTGATGTGGACGGGAAACGGCTGCGCCGATTTTTCAAAGTCGAACGTCCCGACGGTGGTTTCGACGACGCGGCGGAAGGCTGCGAGGGGTTCGAGTCCGGCGGCTTCCGCGCCGACGATGCGTCCTTCATTGAACAGCACGCGCGCCTCGTCAGTCTGGACGGCGGCGTCCGTGTCCGTGATGACGAGCGCGCCGGTCAGACGCGAGTTTTCGATGACCTGCACGGCGTCGAAGATGCTGACGGCGGCGAGGTCTCCGGCGAACGTGACGTGACGGCGCGACGCCCCCGCCGCCGCCGCCGGTGATTCGTAATGTTGTTGCGCGGCAGACGCTTGAAGATTCGGGTGGCGCGCACGGCGGATGGCTTGCAGCCCCGTCGCGATGTTGATGCGCGGGTCAAGTTGCTTGGCCGCGAGGAGGCGGTCGTGCGCCGTCTCGAAATCCTCGCGCGTGATGTAGAGGCTGGCGAGCGCGAGACACTGCCGCGCCGCTTCCTCCGGTTGCTTACCGGCGATGGCGACCTCGCGCAGTTTCTCGCGCAAGCCCAAAGAGCGCGGATGTTGTTCGAGCGTGGCCTGAAGCTTTTTGATCGCCTTCTGCGGCGCGCCGTACTTGACGAACAAGTCGGCGTCGAGCAATGCCGCTTCGATCTCTTCATCCAGATTTCTGTACTCGCCCGCGTCGCTCATCGGTCGCGCTCCGTGACCAGCGAAAACATCCAACCGGGACGAGTTTAGCACACACCCCGGCGCGCGTTTTCAGCCGACCCATATCCGCGACGCCTCGGCACGAAATCGTGTGTCCGGCCTCCGATGATTCTCTCACTCGTCGCCCTGCTTTTGGGCGCGCGTCTCACGGCTTTCGCCCGAAACCTCACGTCAACTCTCAAGTCGTGACGCCAAACACAGCTACCCGGCGCGCTTAAAAGTATGCGCGCTGCCGCTCATAAACATCGTCGCGGCTGTCGCCCGCGTCATGCATCGCACGGATGAAACATGGCACGACGGATGCATTATCTATCGGCGTAGTAACCCTCTGGAAAAATTCAATCCCACTCTCCACCGCGAAGCGAAGGTGTGGCATGGACGAAGCCGCTCCGCTGACTCTGTTGTGGCGGGCGCAAAATACGAGGAGAAGACGGCCTTATGTTCGATGAGTTGTCGCTGGAAAATTCAGGCACGGCAACGGTGCGTCTAGTCAACGCGGGTTGGGCGCGCCACTTACAAAGCGTCTGCGCGCAACTGAAAGCCGCCGGACGATTCTACCCGACCAACGGCGTCCAGGCTCTCGTGAGTCGTCTGCGTCACACACGCCCGTCAACCTATCAACACTGCGTGCGCGTGACTCGTCTGGCGCGGGCGACGGGGCGCGTCTACGGCTTCAACCGGGCGCAGTTAAAACAACTCTCGCACGCCGCGATGCTCCACGACATCGGCAAAATTCTCGTCCCAGAATACGTGCTGAATCGACCGCGCAAACCGAACCGGCTCGAACAGTTCATTCTCCAACTGCATCCGAACTTCGGCGCGCTGCTCGCGTCCTATTTCAACCTCGCGCCCGAACTCCGCATCCGCACGCAGCATCACCACGAGCGTTGGGACGGGCGGGGCTACCCGCACCGCTTGGGCGGCGAAGACATCCCGCTGATGGCGCGCATCGTGCAGGTCGCCGACACCTACGACGCGATGGTGGCCGCGCGTCCCTACCGCGCCGCGTGCCCGCACGACGAAGCCGTCAAAGAACTACGACGGCACGGCGGCAAGCAATTCGACCCGCGCGTCATCGAAGCCTTTCTCGACTCTGCTCCGGCTTAAAGCCCCGCCATTCAAAAATCGAAGCGCACGCCGAGACGGACGGTGCGTTGGCGGAGGGTGCGCGTCGGGACGAGGAAGGTGTCGAGGAAAGCCTGACGTTGGGCGGGGGTGGCGTTTGATCTGAGGGCGTCGAAGTTGATGAACTCGGCGCCAAAGGTGTGGACGGTTTTGTTCAGCACGTTGTCGATTTCGACGTTCGGGCGCAGACGCGTACGCTCGCCGAGACGGAACTCGCGTGTGAGGTTGATATCGAAGGTGAAGGTGGCGGGGCCGCGTCCGGCGTTGCGCGCGAGGTTGCCGGTTTGCCCGATGGCGGGCAGTGCGAGCG
>JBGTHJ010000033.1:0-6753 GCA_041746175.1 Pyrinomonadaceae bacterium | reverse complement strand
CCAGTAGCACGAGGCATAGAAGAACGCCGCGCCCGCCGCCCATCCGAGCCAGAACGCCGTCAGCACGCGGGCGCGGCGGACGACGCCGACGATGAGCGGTACGAAGCCGACCCACGCCAGCGGCCACCAGTCGAAATCGGGGAAGGCCGCGACGAGTAGCCCACACGCCGCCGCCGCCAGCATCCATTCAGCCAGCGTCGGCGCGGACGCACGGACACGCTCGCGGAGATGCGTCGTGCGCCGCGTGTCGCCCGACTCGTCATTGACGGAAACCACATCCTGCACGGAGCGAGTTTAACAGACGCCGTGCGCCAACGTCATCGCCACAAAAAAAATTCCAAAAGAGGTGGAACGAATGGGGGGTGTGCGCGAAAACGTCGGTCGGACAGGTCGGAATGAACAGAAAACGTCACCGTCCGGGTGACACATTTTGTCGCGGTGACGCATCGTCGTGATTGTTTATCGATTGAAAATTTACCTGAAGCAATGGAGCGGGAAACAGAGAGCGGGCGTTTGTCTTAAAAAACATGTCCTGTAGACGCGGGAGAACCCGGCTTTGGGGCCGGGTTCGCGAAAGGTAGGGTTAAAGTAGGGCTGCACGGCGGGCGGCTGGCATGGCGGCAGGCCACGCTCAGAGAAGTGGCGGCGGCGGGGTCACGTTTTAACTTCTTACGTGCTTGCCACTGTCCCTTAGAGCACGTCGCGTGCCACTGGAAATTGTTTCTGGAATCCCGCGACCATTTGTCGTAGTGGACGCATCGCCCGATGCGTTCGTTGCCCGTCGCGCTACTTCTCTGCCGCGACCTCTTCGACTTCGAGCAAGTGCGCTTTCGCGCCGACGACGCGCACATTGCGACGACCGCGCGCCACCACCACCGTCGTCGTGCCCGTGCGCAAACGCGCGCGCCACAACTCGCCGCGCACCAACACCGAACCCTCCGGTTGCAACGCTTCCTCGACCGAACCGACCTCGCCAATCAGACGCAGGTCGTCGCCGCACGCTTTCCGGTGTCTCGACATCGCGAGGACGAACGTCAACCCGCCGACGCTCAAAGCGAAAATTACCACTGAGGCTGTCAACAAACCCGACATCGCAAAAGGTTCTCTGAAAAATGATGTACGAGGGATGAATAGTTGAGAAGGCACGCGGTCAACAGCCAACGGTCAACAGCCAACGGTCAGCAGTCAGCAGTAGCAGCCGAGCGGAGCGCGTCCAGGTGTTTCTGCTGATTGCTGGACGCGCTCCGCCGGTTGTCGCCCGGTCACTTCGCGCCGAGTTGGACAAGACGGTGGAGCGCGACGGCCTCCTGATTGTTGGCGTCGATTTGCATCGCGCTGCGGGCGTAGGCCATGGCCATCGAACGGTCGCCGCGTTCGAGGAAGATGCGACCGAGAAGGATGTGCGCGTCGATGAGTTTGGGGTCCCAGAAGATCGCGGTTTTGAGCGCGCCGATGGCGGCGTTGAGATCGCTGCGGCGTTGATGGATGCGACCGTTGAGAAGATACGCTTCGGCGTTCATCGGCTCGACCATCACGACGCGGCGGAGTTCGGTCAGCGCCTCATCGTCGCTTCCGGCGGTGTACAGCCCGCGCGCCTTGACGAGCAGGTCTTGCGCATTCGCGCTGGCGGTGGTCGCATCGACGATGCGACGGTTGCGGTCATTGAGTTCACCGATGTAGTCGGCGCGGCTGAACTGTTCGCGCAAGAGCGTCCGCACCTCGACCGTCTGCGAACGCTGCCACTCGGTCTGCATCTTGGCGTAGGCGGGAAGATAGCGGCGGGCTTCGTTGTCGGCGGCTTCGGCGGCTTCGACCTGGCCGTTGCGTTCGAGCGACTTGGCGAAGAGAAAGAGCGCCTCGCCGTTGCGCGGGTCGTCGGCGATGACGGGGCGGAGTTGGTCAGCCGCATCCTTGTAGTTGCCTATCAGAAAGAGCGCATAAGCGTAGTTGAAGCGGACGCGGAGATTGTCGGGGGCGGATTCGGCGGCGCGACCGAGGAAGCCCAATGCGTCTTTCAACAGACGCTCGCGCTCGTCGCCCTTGTTCTCGGCGCGTGCGGCTTGCACCGAAATGGCGCCCGCATTGTTGTAGATCGCGGTCAGGGGCATTTCGGAGGTGAGCGGCTTGATGGTGTCGAGCGCCTGTTTCAGGTCGCCGAGGCGGACGTAGCTCAGCGCGGCGTAGAAGGCGGCCTCAGCATAGTAGGAATCGCGCTTCTGTAGCATCGAAAAATGTTCGGCGGCGCGTTTCCAATCCTGCTGTTGAAGATAGAGGTGGCCGAGTTCAAAAGCGGCCTGGGGGTAGAGCGCGCCCGCGTTGGCTTTGGAGTATTCGCGCATCGCGTTTTGCAGATAGGCCGAGCGCTTCTCCTGATCGTCGGTCATCACGCCTTTGACATAGCTCTCGAACGAGCGCGGCGGAACTTTGGTGGCGCGTTGCAGAATCTCGTTCATCGAGACGGGCAGCGCCTTGTCGCGCTGGTAGAGCACTTGATAGGCGAGGCGACCCTGCATACTCTGGAGATTGACGAGCGCGCCACCGAAATCATACTGGTGCGTCGCCCACCGTCCGTCGGGCATCAACTCGCCGGTCAGCCGGCCTTCGTTGACGCGAATCACTTTCGCGCTGCCGCGCAGAGCCGCCAGCGACTTGTCGTCCGACGCGGGCGAAACTTCGTAGGTGCCGAGGACGAGCAAGGTCGCCCGCGCTTCACGCGCGATTTTGATCGCGGTGGCGCGCGACGGCAGCGTCGTCAGCGGCAGTCCCAACCTTTGGTAGGCCAACTCGCGTTCGTCGTTCGAGACGACGATTAGGCCGGGCACGTTCAAGAGGTCGGCCAGCGAGTCGGCGAAACTCTCGCCAACCCAGTTGAACTCGCGCTGATTCGAGCTGTTCTCGAACGGCAACACGATCACCACGTCGCTGATGCCCTGCGACGGCACGGGCGTCGTCGTCGTCGTGGCGGGCGCGAGTTGCGTCATGGAGAAGAGCGCCACAAAGGTGACGGCGAGTCGAACAAAATGTAGTTTTAACATCAGCATGATTCCCACGTCCGGTCGGTCAAGAAGTTCATAGTCGGCGTGCGCGTTTCTGGATGCGCCGATTCTACGGCAAACCGCCCGATCTCAAAAGACGTGCTCGAAGACGAAGTGGCGGCGAGAGCGCGCAATTCAAAGCTTCCAAAAGAACTTAGAGGCACGCGGGGCGCAAACGGTTGACTGCGCGGGGCGCACATTTAACCGTCCGGCCAAACAACCGACGCGAAGGATGACGAACTTTTTAGACGATATGTGGCGTCCCGTACGGGAGTCGAACCCGTGTCGCCGCCGTGAAAGGGCGGTGTCCTAGGCCACTAGACGAACGGGACTTGTCCGAACGTGTGGAGGGTGCGCCTAAAGTAGCGTACAAGATTCGGAGTGTCAACCGCCGACGCTTTCTCAATCTCGGTGCGCGATGTTTTCGTGGCGGGAGCGTCGCGCGCGTCTCGAAATCGCTGCGCAGGAACAAAACAAGCCGCCCGCGCGTCTAACGAAAAGCCATTCGTGTCCTTCTCTGATTTTGCACGACGGCGCCCGAAATAGCAGCAGTTCGAAAGTTTTTCGCGTGGGAAATTCGTCGGGGTGATAACCTTCGGATGGGGGCGACGCCTCCGTGCGGCGTGCGATGGGCAGCGGCAGCGTCGCCGCATGTGCTCACGCCTTTCGGCGCTTGTCGTGCGGTATAAATTGTTGCGGGGGAATCCGGTATGACTTTCAAACCGTCGGTGGCTGCGTTCGCGCTCACCATCTCGTTCGCGCTGACGTTCTCGGTCTTTCGCGTGGTCGGCGCGGCACAGGTGCAGGCGTCGGAAGCGGCGGCGCAAGCGAAGCTCCGCCGTCAAGCTCTGGCGATGCTCGCCGAAGTCGTCGCGGAAGTCCCGGGGTTGAAACTGCCGGAGAACCGCATCCACATCCGGCTGAAGGCCTGCGGGCTGCTCTGGGAAAGCGACGAGCCGCGCGCCCGCGCGCTTTCAAAAGCGGCGGTGGACGATCTCGTCGCGGTCATCGCGAGACTCGACGCGGCTGACCCGCACTACCACGTCGCGCTGGATGTGGTCACCCAACTGCGCCTCCAGATGTTGGAATCCGTCGGGCAACGCGACGCCCGGCTGGCGCTCGAATTTCTCCACGCCACGCGCCAGCCGCCGCTCGTCAACGTCAATCCCGACCTCACGACACCGGATCATGAACTTGTGCTGGCGATGAATCTTGCCGTCCAGATCGCCGCGCAAGACCCCGCGTACGCCTTGCGCATGGCCGAAGAGGGTTTGAGCCGGGGCGTCACTTTCAACACTTTCAACGTCATGTATCAGTTGCGCGAGAAAGACCCGGCGGCGGCGGCGAAACTCGCGAGCGGCATCGCCAGACGACTGCACCACGAAGACCTATCGAGAAATCCCGAAGCCCTCGGCGTATTGGCTTCGCTGCTGACTTCGACGCGTGCGCCGGTATCTACCCCGCCCGACGCGAATGCTAATCAAAACACCAGCATGGTTCGGCTCGACGAATCGTCTCACCCTGTGCTCATCAGTGAACAGGCGCGCCGCGAGTTGTTTGAAATGGCGGTGACGGTGTTGCTCAACACCCCGCTGAACCGTCTCGGCCATCTCTACGGCGTCCACCAGATGTTGAAAGGGATGGTGCTGGAAGCGGAGAAGGCCGTGCCCGCGCGAGCCGTCGCGCTGCGCCGGAGGCTCGCGGAAATCGACCGCGTCCAGACCGACCCGCGCGCCGAACTCTGGAAAAAGTATGAGGGCGTGCGGCAGGGAAGCATCGAAGTGATGCTCGAAGCCGCGACCAATGCCCCCGCCGAGATGAGCGACAGCTTGCTTGTAGAGGCTGCCTGGAAAGCCTTTCGCGAACACGATACCGCACGCGCGCGACAGATCGCCGGTAAAGTTTCCAACCCGCAGCAACGCCTACACGCGCTCAAAACGATGGAGCGCCAACAGGCCGACCACGCCGCCGCCGAAGGCCGTTTTGAAGCCGCGCGCCGCGTGCTCGCGCAACTCGACTCGACCGGAGAGCGCGTCGCGTTTCTGCTTCACCTGTCACAGATGTCGGTTGAAAGAAATGACCACGAAACAGCGCGCGAGTTTCTGGCCGAGGCACGCGAGCACATCGGCGAACGGGCGAAAAGTTATGAGGAGTTTGGTCTACTGCTGCAAATCGCGGAGGCGTATGTGGCGTTCGACCCGTCGCAAAGTTTCGCCATTGTCGAACCGGCCATCGACCATCTCAACGATCTTATCGGCGCGGCGGCGGTCGTCGATGGTTTCGGGCTACAAGCGTTTGTCGAAGGCGAAATGAAGCCGCAGGGCGCATATATTTGGAATGACCTGATCTCCGTTTGCGCGGCGCGGCTCGCGCGGCTCGCGCGGGCGGATTTCGACCGCGCGCAAATCGCCGCGCAAAAATTTCAACGTCCGGAAGTGCGAACGATGACACGTCTGCTCATCGTTCAGGCGTTGCTTGAAGACGATGATTCATCCGCGCCGCACTATTTGAACGACAGCGCGTTCCGGCTTTCGCCTACGAAAGAAACAATGCCCTCCGCCTCACGTCCCGGAGAGTGACAGCCGACCGCCGCGCCGCGCCGCACGTTCTCGCTGCGCTCACAATCCGGCGTGAGTTTGCTTTCGCCGGTGTGCTTTGATGGGGCGGATGGTTGGCGGCGGCGGGTTACTGTTGCACTTGAAAAACGAGAAAATAGTCCATCCCATCGCCCTTGACGAAGTCGTGTTCCTCGATGAGCGCGAAGCCCGCGCGGGCTGCTTCTTTGACGACCGTTTCGCGGTCGAGGCCGTGATCTTCGCCCTTGCCGTTGCGGTCGATGACGCCGACGCGTGCGCCCGCGCGCAGAGAGCCGCGCAGGCGCGACAGCAGTCGCACGGGCTGCGCGATTTCGTGGTAGGTCTTGAGCAGTAACACGGCATCGACGCTCTTTTCGGGCAGCATGGGGTCGTCTTCTTTGCCGAGCACGGCACGGATGTTCGGAAGGTTTTCGCTCACAGCGCGCGCTTCGATGTGCTTGATGTAGTCGGGATTGATTTCGACGGCGTAGATTGTGCCCGTGCTGCCTACGCGACGCGACGCGCGCACGGTGAACCATCCCGAACCCGCGCCGATATCGGCGACGCTCGCGCCGTCTCTGATACCGAGCACGTCCAACACACGCCCAATCTGCAACTTCTCTTCGCGCTGCGCGTCTTCAAAAATCGAGAGGTCGCCCGTGTACGGCTCGCTCGTCGGGCGGTCGGTCTTGTCGCCTGCGAGCGTGCCTTTCGTGCCCGTCTGCGCGCCCGCTGCCGGACTCGCCTGAGTCTGTGCGGGCGTCCGCCCGGTTTGTTGAAAAGCGACGGTCGAACAACCCGCCAGCATCAAGACGCCGGCCAGCAGCAGCAGCACGCCCCGTAACAGCAGCGACGAATATAGACGCGACATAAAAATCCCTATTCAAACTCTATTCAAACTTTGGAATGAAACTAGGATGAGCGACTCTCATGCGCCGTTGGCCGCCGCCCGCGCGATGATTTGCGCGTAGCGCGCGACGGCAGCGAAATCGGCTCGCGCCCCGAAGTCGTGTTCGAGATCGAGCAGCCGCGCGTAGGCATCTCCGGTCGCGCTGAGGGAGGGCGGAAGATAATCGGCGACGACCCGCACGCCGCGTTCGGCGACGACTTCGAGCGAAGCGGCGGCGGCGAGAGCGCCGAGC
>JBGTHJ010000032.1:0-16980 GCA_041746175.1 Pyrinomonadaceae bacterium | reverse complement strand
CCGCCCGCCCCGCCGCGTCCCTCGGTCGAAGTTATCGAGGCGGGCAAGAAACGCCACGTCGAATTTCCCTAGCGCCGTCAGCCCGCCGCACAAAGGCCGACTCCCGACTGCTGAGAGATGAGAACCGACAACCGTCTGCTGATTGCCGGCAGCCACGCGCTGACGGCTAACAAAGGAGCTTCAAGAGCCATGCCGACCCGCAACCCGATCCCCCGTCTCGTCCTGCTGTTTTGCTGCGCCGCCGTGTACGGCGATTGTCTCGCGGTGCACGCGCGGCAGCAGCAGCAGAGCAACGTCATCGTCTCTTTCGCCAGTGCGTCGAAAGAGGCGACCCCCATCAACGTGCTGGTCGGACAGTCGCGGGTGATTAACTTCGACCGTCCCATCGGACGCTTCTCGGTGTCGAATCCGGAGATTGCCGAAGCGGTGCTCGTCGCGCCGGATCAGGTGCTGGTCAACGGCAAGGCGTTCGGGCAGGTCAACTTTATCGCGTGGGAGCAGCAGAGCGGGCAATACATCGTCTTCGACGTGTTCGTGCGCGCCAACCTCTCGCTCATCGACTCGCAGATACGCGCGCTGTTTCCAAAAGACGACATCCGTCTGAGTCAGGCGAACGGTTCGGTGGTCATCTCCGGCAGCGTCGCCGATCCGCGCACGGTCAATCAGGTTGATGCGGTCGTCCAGGCCGCCGGATTCAAGACGGTCAACATGCTTCAGTCGCCGGTCAAAGACGCGGTGCAGGTGCAGTTGTCGGTGCGGGTTGCGGAAGTGAGTCGCAACCGTCTGAAAGATTTGGGCGTCTCGACCGCGTTTCAGGGCGCGCCGGGCAACGGCGGTTTCATCGGCACGGGCGGCGGGCCATTCTCGGTCGGCAGCGTCGACGGCGGTTCGATCTTCGGCTCGGTCGCGAGCACGCTCAATCTCTTCGTGATGGCGGGCAACACCTACACGTTCCTGCGGACGCTGCAACAGCAAGGCGCGCTGCGTGCGCTGGCCGAGCCGAATCTCGTCGCGATGGACGGCCAACAGGCGAGCTTCCTCGCGGGTGGCGAATTTCCCGTCCCGATCGTTTCGCCGGGCAGCGAACGGAGCACCGTCACGGTCATCTTCAAAGAGTACGGCGTGCGGCTGAACTTCAAACCGACGGTGATCGACGAAGCGCACATCCGTCTCGAACTCGAACCCGAAGTCTCGACCATCGACTACTCGAACGGCGTCAAGTTTGAGGGCTTCCTGATCCCCGCGCTGCGGACGCGTCGCGCCAAGACGGGCATCGAACTCCGCGACGGCCAGAGCTTCGCGCTCGCCGGGTTGCTCGACAACAACGAGACGCGCTCGCTCTCGAAAGTCCCCGTCGTCGGCGACATCCCCATCCTCGGCGCGTTGTTCAAATCGAAATCGTTTACCAAGCAAGAGACCGAGTTGGTCTTCTTCTGCACGGTGGACATCGTCAAGCCGGTCAGCCCCGACGACCTCCCGCGCACGCGCGGCCTCGACGGTCTGAAGAACGGTTCGCCGCTCGGCGTCGAGCCGAAGGGCGACGGCATCAATGGCGCGAGCGGATTCTCGACCGGCGCATCGAACGCGACCCCTGCCGTCGTCGCCCCCGTCGCGTCGCCCGCGCAACCGAAGAAAGCGCCCGCGCTGCCGGCACCGACGACCGGCACTGTCAGTTTCGTCTCGCCCGACGCGATGACCTCGCAGCCCCTCTTCGCGCCTCCGCTGGCGGTCGCGCAAGTCGGCGTCGTCGCCATCCCGTAACCTGGAAAGGGCGGGGGACTCGACAAGTCCTTCGCCCCGCGCAAATTTTTGAGAGGAAAGGAAACGAGCGATGAAACAGAGATGCAACCAACAAGGTGAGCGGAGAGGCGAACGCGGTTCCGTCCTCGCCGTCAGCACCGTCGGGATGCTCGCCTTTCTTCTGGCTACCGGGCTGGCGGTTGACATCAGCCATTTCTACACGGCGAAGGCCGAACTCCAAAACGCCGCCGACGCCGCCGCGCTCGCCGGTGCATCGCAACTCAACTCGTCGACCGGGGGCGTCAAGCGCGCCGTCGCCGAAGCCACCAGGACGCTCAACAAGTTCGACTTCAAAAACAACGTGACGATTACGAGCAGCAACGTCACGTTCGCCTCGAACCTCAACGGCTCTTACATTGACGCCGCGACCGCGCAGTCGAACCCGACCAACATCCGCTTCGTCAAAGTCACGCTTCCCGATAGAGAGGTCGGCGTCTTCTTCGCCGCGATGGTTATCGGCGGCAAGCAGAAGATCAGCGCCGCCGCGACCGCCGGGATGTCGGTCGGGTTGACGATGAACAAGTTCAACTCGGCCATCGCCTTCATCGAACCCGACGCGACACCGCTCGCGAAGAATGCCGCGCACACCCTGAGCGCGAAGGTCTGGAGTTCAAACGCGGCGAGCACCTACCGTGTGCTCGAAGGCGGCAGCGGCGACGACATCCTGACCGGCACGATTCACACCTACAACTATCCGGTCAGCAACTACCGCGCACAGCAACTCTCCGAGGCCGACGATTGCCGCCTGACGCGCATCGGCTTCAACGCGCGCTTCGGCGACTACAGCGCGCACCCCGGCTCGAACGCGACCAACGCGCCGCCTGACACCATCGTGCAAGAAAACATCACCTACGCGCAGTATCAAACCATGCAGGGCAACGGCGTCGTCGAACGCGCGGACGGAATGGCGAACCGGCGCATCATCCTGCTGCCGATTGCCAAGAGCAGCGCCTACAACACCTCGACGCGCAATCTGACCTCCAACCGGCTCGGCGCATTCTTCATCAAGCGCAAAGTCGCCTCGCCCGCCTGCACCATCTCGGTCGAGTATATCGGCGACCGCTTGACCGTGCCCGTCGGCGAGTTCACTCCCGGCAGCGTCCAATCCGCCGAACTGACGATTCCGGTGCTCTACAGATGAGGCTCACGATGCGAATTCAAATCAATCGCGCCGCCCACAAGTTGCGCCGCTTCATCCTCCGCGAGCGCGGGACGCAACTCGTCGAACTCGCGATCTCGCTGCCCGTCATGCTCATCCTGCTCGGCGCGACGACCGAGTTCGGCAGGTTCTTCTACAGCTATACGACGCTGACCAATTCGGTGCGCGCCGGTGCGCGCCACGCGTCAAAGTGGGAGCGCAACGCTTCGTGGACTTTTCCAGAAACCGCGAACATGGTCGTCTACGGAGATTTTTCCGACCGGTCGAAGGGGCCGCTGCTGCCCGGTCTTTCGACGAGCAACGTCGTCGTGCAGGCCAACGGAGCTTCCGCCAACAAGATTGATTCGGTGACCGTCAAAATCGTCAACTACAAATATCAGCCGTTGCTCGACCTCGGCAAACTGACCGGCATCAGCGCGCTCACGCTCAACATCGACATGAACGCCAACGTCACCATGAAGCAACTTTTCAACGGCCCGGTGAACTGACAGAGGAGCGGAAACAATGACACTCCAACCTTCCGGCCAACCTTCCGGCGACGCGCAACGCGGCGCGGCGGTTGCCGAACTCGCGATCGCGATGCTCGTTTTTCTCACGATGATCTTCGGCATGATCGAGTTCGGGCGGTTGTACTGGACGCACAACGCGCTCAAGGATGCGGCGCGACGCGGGGCGCGCTTCGCCGTCGTGCGCAAAGAAGACAGCGCGTCAATCGACGCGGTAAAGAAGGCGGTCGTGTACGGCGACCCGAACGCCAACCCCGCGTCGGCGAAGCCCATCGTCAGCGGTCTGACGATGAGCAATGTGGCGGTCGCCTACAAGAATTTCAACGGCCTCAAGTTGAGCGCGCAGGCGACCGTGAGCATCACGAACTACAAGTTTCAAATGGCCGTCCCGCTCATCGGCGCGGCGGTCAACATGCCTTCGTACCGGACGACGCTGCCCGGCGAGAGCGCGGGCTTCATCCCCTGCGATTTTCCGAGCGGCACGCCGCACGCCCCGTGCAGCATCATCCCGAATTGACGGCTCGATAGTTTTAACCCCCCGACACGGCGACGGCTTTGGCGTCGCTCAACAGCAAGGAACGATGATGACCGACTCGCTCACTTTCTTAATCCTGACCAACGGACTCGACTCGCTCAAAGCCCTGCGCGGCGCGCTCTCGGCGAACGACCGGAAGCGGCTGCTCGCGGGCGGCGACGACGCCGAACAAGTCCACGCCGAAATCGTTCGCCTGCGTCCGAGCGCGGCCATTATCACGCTCGGCGCGAACCCGGAGGCGGAGTTGCGCTACGTCGCGCGCGTCGCGGCGGAGTGCTCTGGGACGGCGATCATCTGCGCTTCGCGCGACGCCTCGCCCGACCTGATTCTGCGTTCGCTACGCGCCGGGGCGCGCGAATTTCTGCGCCTGCCCATCATCGAAGACGAGTTCAAGACGGTGCTCAAAAGCATCGCCGAATTTTGCGCCGGACGGACGCAAGCCCCGAAGAAGCGCGGGCGTTCCATCGCGGTTTTTTCGAGCAAAGGCGGTTGCGGAACGTCGTTCATCGCGACCAACCTCGCCGCCGCGATGCACGCGCCGACCGTGCTCGTCGATCTCAACTTGCAGGCGGGCGACCTCGCTCTGTTTCTCGGCGTCGAACCGAAGTTCTCGATCGCCGATCTCGTCGAAAACCACGCGCGCATCGACGACGCGCTGCTCAAAAGCTACGTCGTGCCGCACTCGGCGAATCTGTCGCTGCTCGCCGCGCCGCGCGAAGCCGACTCCGCCGACGACATCAAGCCCGAACACATCTACGAGGTTATCGAAATCCTGCGCGAGCGTTACGACTACGTCGTCATCGACCCGCAGCACACCTTCGACTCGATTACGCTGAGCGCGCTCGATCAGGTTGACGAAATCGTGTTCGTCCTGACGCTCGACATCCCCGCGATACGCAGCGCGCAGCGTGCGCTCGCGATCTTCGACCGTCTCGGCTATCCGCGACACAAGGTCAGCATCGTCGTCAATCGTTGGAGCAAGCAGATCGACATCGACCTCCGGCAAGTCGAACGCTATCTCGGCGAGCGCGTCGCGGGCTTCGTCCAGAGCGACTATCGCACGGCGGTCGGTTCGATCAATCTCGGTCAGCCGCTCGTCGAATCCGAACCGGCCTCGAAGCTCGCCGCCGAGATTCGACAAATCGCCGCCACCATCACCGGCGTCACGCACACCAACGTCGTCGCTGCCGCCGAATCAGAGCCGCGTCGCGGCCTTCTTCAGCGCACGCTCTTTCGACGCCGGCACGTGCCCGCGCCGCCCAACATCGTCAATCTGCCCGCCACGACGCTCAACTAGGCTTCAGCGCTCAACGTGCAGAAAAGCTCAGGGGTTGTCAGAAGAAAAAGGAAGGAGACCAGCCGCCGACGGTTCACGCGCAAAGATTGCGAGCATGACATTGTTGAAGCGACATCGCCGATGCGCTTGCTCGTTGCTGGACGCCGGATGCTGATGACAAAAACATGGCGCTTCGCGAGAGACTAATCCGAGAGACGACGGCGGGCGTGGGCTACGTGCGCGGCGAAGACGGCGCGGCGTCGGGTCAGCACACCTTTCAAGAGATGAAGTCGCGGCTCCACCGCTCGCTCATCAATCGGATGGACTTGACCAAGCTCGGTCAGATGGAGCCGGAGCAGCTTCGCGCCGAAGTGGCGCGGCTGGCCGAAGAACTTTTGCTGACGGAGAACTCGCCGCTCTCGACCATCGACCGCGAGCGTCTGGTCGGCGAAGTGCGTCACGAACTCTTCGGCCTCGGCCCGCTCGAACCGCTCCTGTCCGACCCGACCATCTCGGACATCCTCGTCAACTCGCCCAAAAACATCTACATCGAACGGCGCGGCAAACTCGAACGCACCGACGTTGCTTTCAAAGATAACGACCACCTGATGCGCGTCATCGAGCGGATCGTTTCGACCGTCGGTCGCCGCATCGACGAATCATCGCCGATGGTCGATGCGCGTCTGCCGGATGGCTCGCGCGTCAACGCCATCATCCCGCCGCTCGCGCTCGACGGCCCCGTGCTCTCGATCCGTCGCTTCGGCGCAGAGCCTCTCCATATCAACTCGCTGATCGAAAAAAACGCGCTCACCCAAGACATGGCCGACATGTTCAGGATGTGCGTCCAGGCGCGTTTGAACATCCTCATCTCCGGGGGGACGGGCGCGGGCAAAACCACTCTGCTCAACGCGCTCTCGGCCTACATCCCGGAAGAACAACGCATCGTCACGATTGAAGATTCGGCTGAACTTCAGTTGCAGCAACCGCACGTCGTCCGGCTTGAGACGCGCCCGCCCAACATCGAAGGACGCGGCGAAGTCACACAGCGCGACCTCGTCAAAAACGCTTTGCGTATGCGTCCCGACCGCATCGTCATCGGCGAGGTGCGCGGCGGCGAATCCATCGACATGCTTCAGGCGATGAACACCGGGCACGACGGCAGCTTGACGACCGTCCACGCCAACACGCCGCGCGATGCCATCGCGCGGCTCGAAACCATGATCCAGATGACCGGGATGCGACTCTCCGACCGCGCCATGCGCCAGCAAATCGCGTCCGCCATCAACCTCGTGATTCAAGCCGCGCGGCTTTCCGACGGCACGCGCCGCGTTACCTCGATCGCCGAAATCACCGGCATGGAGGGCGAGACGATCACGATGCAGGAGATTTTCCAGTTCGAGCGCAAGGGGATGGACAAGGACGGGCGCGTCGTCGGGCGGTTCCGCGCGACCGGCGTCCGCCCGCGCTTCGCCGAACGTCTCAAAGTTTACGGGATGCAACTGCCGCGCATCTTTTTTGAAGAAACCTAGCCGACGACTCAGTGAGCCGGTGAGCCGATTCTTATGATTTTCTTTCTCGTCTTCATCATCTGCTTGTTTGCGGTGTTCGGGGCGTACCTTGTGGCGACGCGGGGGTCGGAGAAGCGACGCGTGCGTCTGCAACAACGTCTGGCCGAGACGCTGCTCTATTCGTCAAACACCGACGACGTTGAAGTGCAACTGGCGCGTCAGGAATTGATGAGCGAGATTCCGGCGTTGAACCGGCTGCTCGTCCGCGTGCAGGTCGCGACGCGCATCAAGCGGATGCTCGATCAGGCCGACCTCCACATCACCGTGACGCGGCTCGTGATGTTTTCGGCGATGGCCGGAGGGCTCGCTGCGCTCGCCGCGTCGATGGTGACGGTGGTGTGGCCGTTGGTCGCGGCGGCGGGCGTCGTGGCGGCGTCCGTGCCGTTTCTGCACGTCGTGTGGCGACGCCGCCAACGGCTCAGGAAGTTTCTCGAACACTTGCCCGACGCGCTCGAATTGATGAGCCGCGCGCTATCCGCCGGTCATGCCTTCGCCGAGTCGCTGCACATGATCGCCAACGAGATGCCGGAGCCGATTGCGACCGAGTTTCGCAAGACCTACGAAGAACAGAACCTCGGGTTGTCGCTCAAACTCGCGCTCGGAAATCTGGCCGAACGCGTGCCGCTCTTAGACCTCCGGCTCTGCATCACGGCGATTCTCATTCAACGCGAAACGGGCGGCAATCTCGCCGAGATTCTCGAAAAGGTCGCCGACACGATCCGCGAACGCTTCCGCATCATGGAAGACCTCAACACGCTGACCACTTCGTCGCGCATGTCGGCGTGGATTCTCTGCGGTCTCCCGATTTTCGTCGCGCTCGCCGTCACCGTGATGGACTACGAATATATGAGCGTCCTCTGGCACGACCCGCGCGGCCACAAACTGATCTACGTCGCGCTCGGAATGCAGATCACAGGCATGTTGCTTATCCGCAAAATTCTCAACATCAAAATTTGAGCGTGCCGGGTGACGGGTGAAACGGAAAAAGCTTGTCACCCGTCGCTTGCGACACGCCGCCGATTACGAGTTGATAAAACCATGATTGTCATCATCACGCTATCCACCTTTGTCTGTATCACGCTCGGAGCGTTGGCGGCGTACTGGCTCGCCTTTCGCCCGTCGAGCGCGGCGACCGAACGCTTGCGGCGGATGGGCGAACCGGCGGGCGGCGGCGGCGGGATGACCGGGTTGAGCGCGCCCGGCATCGACATGAATCCGGTGGCGACGGTCGCGGAACGCATGGCGGCTCCGCTGCAAAAGCTCGCGCCGCCGTCGGCTGCCGAAGCGCGCAAGCTCCAGAAGCAGTTGATGCAAGCCGGTCATCGTTCGGCGAACGCGCCGGTCGTCTATCGTGCGATCCAACTCGCGACGCTGGCGACGCTGCCCGGAGTGGTCGCGCTCGGCTGCGCGCTCTACGGTCACCCGCCCGGCGATGCGTTGGTCTGGATTCTGCTGGCGTTTGTCGCGGGTTTCTTCATGCCGCGCTACGTGTTGCAACGGATCATCAAGGGACGCCAGCAGCGCGTGCGTTGGGGACTCGCCGACGCGCTCGACCTGCTCGTCGTTTCGATTGAAGCGGGACTCGGTTTGAACGCCGCACTCGTCCGCGTCGGCGACGAGTTGAAGGATGTGCACAAGGACATCAGCGAAGAGTTCGAGTTGACCAACCTGGAGATTCGCGTCGGGCGCGAGCGCGACGAGGCTCTGCGGAATCTGGCGGAGCGCACCGGGGTCGACGATCTGCGCAGCCTCGTCGCGATGTTGATTCAAGCCGACCGCTTCGGGACTTCGATTGCGCGCGCCGTCCGCGTCTATTCCGACAGCCTCCGCACCAAGCGACGCCAGCGCGCCGAACAAGCCGCGCAGAAAGCCGCCGTCAAGTTGCTCGTCCCGCTCGCGCTGTTTCTGTTCCCGACGCTTTTCATCATCATTCTCGGCCCCGCCGGACTCAATCTCATGGACACGCTCGGCAACCTGTAAAGGAGTATTCACGTCATGCACAAACGCTTCATCATCGCGGTCTCGATAGCGCTGGTTTTGAGTTTCGTGGTTCCCACCATCTGGAACGCGGAGAGCAACGAACGCGACGGCGACACGGCGGCCAACATCATCGCCGCCAACGATACCGGGACCGGCGCGGACGAACCCGGCCAGCCGAAGAAGAAAGGCAACCGCGTGGCGCGTTGGTTCAAGGCTCCGTTCAAGGCGGTCGGCAAGGTGTTCGGCGGCGGCGGCGGCGGTGGTGGTGGCGGCGGCGGCGGTGGTGGTGGCAGCAGAGACGGCGAGAAGAACAAACTCGCGCGGATGACCGAGCGCGACGGCGCGCGTTTCGAGAGCGTCGGCGTCGCGCGCGTCGATGACGACCGCGACGCGCGGCGTCGCGACGACGTGAAGGTTTCCGAAGTCAGAGGCACGGCGCGCGAGCATCTCGCGAGCGGCCACGCGCTGCTCGAAAGCGGGCGGCTCAACGAAGCCATCGCCGAGCTTTCACGCGCCGCTTCGATGGAGCCGACCCTGAGCCGCGCGCACAGCCTGCTGGCCGTCGCTTACGAACGCAAGGGACTGCCCGAACAGGCGAAAAAATCGAACGACCGCGCTATCAGTACGTCGCCCGAAGACGCGCAGGCGCTCAACAACCTCGGTTATTCGCTCTATCTCAACGGCAACTATCGCGGCGCGGTCGACCGCCTGAAGCGCGCCGCGCGGCTCGCGCCGGATGATAAGCGCATCCTCAATAATCTCGCGCTCGCGCAGAGTCGTCTCGGCAAATACGACGACGCCTACAAAAACTTCGCCCGCGCGGGTGGTGAGTTCAACGGTCACATGAACACCGCCGCGCTCGCCGAACGCGCCGGACGCGACGAAGCCGCCATTAAGCATCTCGAAGCCGCGCGCCGTCTCCAGCCCGGTTCGGCCAACATCCTCCGACGGCTCATCGAACTCTACCGGCGCAACGGCCACGACGACCACGAAGCCGAAGCGCGCCGCGCACTCATCGCGGGCGGCGAACTCGCGAAGAAGGATTGAGAAGCCGGGAGTCAGGAGTCAGGATAGAGACAAACTCCGCGTGATTCTTATTCCGAGTCCTGATGAGTGTCCCTGCTTGAGAAAGGTTTTGAACAATGACGCACACCGGAATTCTGACGCGCAACGAGGTTGAGAGCATGGGGCCGCCCGCGCCCGAAGAGATCGCCGACACCGACATCGCCGGAGCTTTTCTGTGCGACCTCGCGTTGAAACACGTCGCGATGTCGCCGGAGCCGACGACCAACGTGGTCGCCAACGAGTTGCGTCTGCCACGCGCGCTGACCGAAGAGTTGTTGCAGCATCTCTACCGCGAAAAGTTGATCGAGGTGCGACTGCAAACCGCTCCGGGCGCGACGCGCTACGCGATGCTCGACCGGGGTTGGGAGCGTGTCGCGCGGCTGCAAACGCTGTGCGGCTACACGGGCCCCGCGCCCGTCTCGTTGCGCGACTACGCGCACATGATGCGGCTGCAAGCGATACCCGCGCGGGTGGCGTCAATCGAGATGGTGCGCGCGGCGTTTCGCGATCTCGTGCTGCCCGACTCGCTTGTCCAGACGCTCGGCTGCGTCGTCAATTCGCGCCGCTCGTTGTTCCTTTCAGGCCCGCCGGGGACGGGCAAAACGGCGGTCGCCGAACGCATCAACGCCGGGCTGCCCGGATACATCTGGATACCCTACGCCATCGAAATCGACGGGCAGATCATCCGCGTCTTCGACGCGCACAACCACCGCGCCGCGCCGTCCGATGTGACGCACGATGCGACGCCCGCCGAACATGATCGCCGCTGGACGTGCATCGAACGCCCGCTGGTCGTCGTCGGCGGCGAGTTGACGCTGGAGAATGCTGATTTGACGTGGAGCGAGGCCGCGAGGTTTTACGAAGCTCCGTTTCAGATGAAGTCGAACGGCGGCACGCTCGTCATCGACGACTTCGGACGCCAGCGCGTCGCGCCGACCGATTTGCTCAACCGCTGGATCGTCCCGCTCGAACGTCGCGTCGATTACCTGACGCTCCACACCGGCAAAAAAATCGAAGTTCCGTTCGAGCAACTGGTCGTCTTCTCGACCAACCTCGACGAGAACGAACTGGTTGACGAAGCGTTTCTGCGGCGGATGGGTTATCGTGCGCGCGTCGAACCGCCGACGCCCGCAGCCTACGTCGAGATTTTCAAACGCGCGGCCTACACGCGCGGACTCACAGTCGAGCCGTCGTGTCTCGATCATCTCCTGAACAACTACCTGCTCGAACGTCGCCAGATGAAATCGTGCGAGCCGCGCGACCTCCTCGACCGCATGACCGACATCTGCTTGTTTGAAGCCCGCCCGCCCGAAATCACGACGCGCCTGATCGATGCCGCATGGCGCAACTACTTCGGCACGTCGCACGGTTTCAGCGCGCCCGAACCGACACGTCGAAGCACGCGCGAGTTAAACACGCGGGAGTTAGCTGATGTTGACCCACTCCAAATCTGAGACGATGCGCCGCACGCTGTCTTCCAACATGTTGCGAGCCGCGCTCACGCTGACTCTGTTCGTGTTCGTCGCGCTGTCGCTGTCCGTCACGACTTTGGCCGCGCGTCTGCAACTCGTTGACGGCACGTCTATCGAAGTCGATGAGGCGTGGGAAGACGCGCAGGGCGTCTGGTACAGGTGCGGCGGCGTAACGCATCTCGTCGAACGCGGGCGTGTCAAAAGCATCGAACGCGATGCACCCGCCGCGCAAGTTGACGCGCCGAACAAGTCGAACACGAAGGCGACGGTGAAAGTCGTCGAGAGCGAAGCGGCGACGCGCGCGACGGTTGCTCCGGTCGAGTCGGTCTGGATTCATCTGGTCGGGGGCGCGCGTGTCGAAGCCGACGAAGCGAGCGAAGACGCGGGCGGCGTTTGGTACAGACGCGGCAACCTTTCCATTTTCATCGAACGCGCGCGGATTGAACGCGTCGAACGCGAGACGGCGAAAGCTACCGAAACCGAAACGGCTGTCGCCGCGTCGCTCGCGCCGTCGAAACGGCGTTGGCGCGAGCGCGGTTGGAGCACGGGCAGCAGCCGGCTCGACGCGCTGATCCGGCAGAACGGCGTGCGTTACGGAGTCGATCCATATCTCGTCTTTTGCGTGATGGAGCAGGAGTCGCATTTTAGTTCGGGCGCGGTGAGTCCGAAGGGAGCGCGCGGGTTGATGCAGTTGATGCCGGGGACGGCGGCGCGTTTCGGCGTCAGACGACCACACGACGCCGCGCAAAACATCGCGGGCGGCACGCGCTACCTGAAGGAACTGCTGCGGCGTTTCAACGGGCGCGTCGAGCTTGTGCTCGCAAGCTACAACGCGGGCGAGGGCGCGGTGATGAAGTACGGGCATCGCGTCCCGCCCTACCGCGAGACGCGCAACTACGTCCGCCGCATCAGCGCGCGTTATCAACGCGGCGCGTGAATCTTCGCCTTGTCGTGTACCGGCGGATGAATCTTTGAAAACAGCGCCCGTTTAGACTTTTATCTCGATATCGTGAGTCGCGTGCGAAAGAGAGATTTCCCGGCTAGTCAGCCGCGAATGAGCGCGCTGAAGGATTCGGATTTAAACCTTTGAAGCTAACCTTTTCTGCTCCGCGCGCACTCGCGCTCATCTGTTGCTGTTGAACTTGGTGGCGTGGTTGACGAGGAAGAGAATGATGAAACTGCGAATAATAAAAAATGCGTTCGCGCTGGCTCTGTGCATCTTGTCGTGTGGCGCGTTCGATGCGCGGGCGCAGGGCGGGGAACCGAGCGCGGAGGCTCCGCTGACAAATGCCGCCGTCATCAAACTGGTGCGCGCGGGGTTTCGTGAAAAAACCGTTATCGCGATCATCAACGCGCGTCCGACGCGCTTCAATCTCGCCCCCGACCGTCTCATCGAACTCAAAAAAGGCGGCGTCAGCGAACGCCTCATCCTCGCCATGCTCGCGCGCGAAAACTCCGGCGTCGCGGAGTCGAGCGGCGAAGGTTGGGAGGACGACGACCCGTTCTTCAGCGGAAGACCCGGCGCCAGCACGAACAAACCCGGCGAGCAAAACGACCCCAACGAGACGGGCATCTTCGGTTCGTCGAGCGGTTCACGCGGGAGCACGCGCTCGCGTGGCAGCGCCGGCGCGAACGATGGCGACACGCAATCGAACGGCAGCGCGACCGTCCGCATCCTTCGCCCATCCGCAGAGGCGAGCGGCGCGACGCCCAAACTCGAACGCACGCCGCCACTTGATAACGATGCGGTCGTCGAACTCGTCGAAGCGGGCTTCACAGAGGGCACGATCATCCGACGCATCGAACAGTCACCCGCCGACTTCGACCTCTCGCCCGCCAAACTCGCCGAACTGCGTCGCCGTCGCGTCGGCGAACCCGTCATCGACGCGATGCGCACCGCGATGAGCGGCGAAGAAGAACCCACGAAGTCCCAAGATTAAGAGAAGAAAGTGTGCGCGGATGAACCGCAACGACGGGATCAAGGAGATCATGAAGCAGCGACACGGGATGATGAACAAACACCGCTCGCTCCCCAAGCAGCAGCCCATCGTTCTGCTGGCGTGGCTTCTGCTTTTCATCCTGTCCATCCTGTTCATCCTGTTCATCCGGTCTGTTGATGTTGATGTATTCGCGCAGGGTGAACGTCCCGCGCGAGTGGCAGCGCAGGAGATCGACGACGACGAAGTGATTTCGGTCAGCACGTCAGAGGTGCTGCTGCCGGTGACGGTGCGGGATGCGCAGGGGCGACTCGTTTCCGATTTGACGCGCGAAGATTTTCGCGTGTTGGAAGACGGGCGCGAACAGTCGTTGAGCGATTTCGCGCTCAGGCAAGCGCCGGTCGATGTCGTCCTGTTGATCGATGCGTCGTCGAGCGTCGCGGGTAACCTCGAAGATTTTCGGCGCGCGGTCGAAGAGTTCGCGGCGCGGCTCGCGCCGGAAGACCGCATCAGCCTGATAAAGTTCGACGACCGCGTTGAACTCTTGCAAGATTGGACGCGAAGCCGCGCCCAACTCCGACGCGCCTTGCGCCGCATCACGCCGGGCATGTTCACGCGCTTCAACGACGCGCTCTACCTCGCTTCGCGCGAGCAGTTCGCGGCGACGAGTCGTCGGCACGCCATCGTCGTCCTCTCGGACGGCATCGACAGCGGACGCGGTTACGCTTCGTTCGAGACGACGCTGCGCGCCCTGCTCGAAGCGCAAGCCGCCGTCTACATTATCTCGAACACCGAAATCGAACGCGCACGTAAGCGCGCCGAACTCGACGCGCTGCTCGCCGGGCCGTCAGCCGAACTACGCTTCAACGAACTCCGCATCGGCGACCTCCGCGAAGGCTTGCGCGTTCTCGATGCGAGCGAGCGCAATCTCGCGCGACTCGCCACCTCGACCGGCGGGGGATTTTACAAGCCCCGGAGTTTTGCCGCGCTTGATAGTGTTTACACCGAAGTCGCCGACGAGTTGCGCCGACAATACGCGCTCTACTACACGCCGCTCGACACCGCGCGCGACGGGCGTTTTAGACGCATCCGCGTCTCGACCAAAGATTCGACGCAGAGCGTCTCGGCGCGCATCGGCTACTTCGCGCCCCGCAAGTGAGTCGCCCCGCATCCTGTCGCCGCCACGCCGCTCGACGCCCGCCGCGCGTCGTTTGACAGAACGAACCGCATCGGCTATAAACACCTTTCACGCAAGCAAAAGTTTATAAATCAACTCGAATGCAACACCTTTTCGCCACACCCGCGCAGCATCATCAGGGCGGCCTCCATCATCGCCACGATGGCAGCGCGCTGGCGATGATGAATTCGACTTAGGTTTCAAGCCCAAGCCGGAATAGCACATTCTTTATCGTTCAAATACCCGCTGCCGAGACGAACACGTCAGGGCGGCTTTTTTGTTTTGTGCGCCGGATTAAACCGGAGGGAATGAAAAAATGGTTCACACGATAGACAGGATGCGAGGTTTCATCGGCCTATCCCGTGAATCGTCGAAGTCACATTCATCATGACTGAACCACTCTCAAAAATTCCGGTAGGCATGAGGTACTACTTCGGCGAGGAAGCGCGTTTGCGGCGCGCCGTCGAAGATGCCGTGATGTCTGTTTTCGACGGCTGGTCGTACGAGGAGATTACGACTCCGGCGGTCGATTATTACGCGCTGTTCGAGCGCGGTATGGGGCACGACGAGGCGCACCGCGCGTTCCGGTTCGCCGATGCCGACGGGCGGATGGTCGCATTGCGGGCTGACGTGACATCGTCGGTGGCGCGTGCCGCCGCGACGTTGTTCAAAGAGCGTGCGCGTCCGCTGCGTCTGTGCTACGCGGCGTCGGTGTTCCGGCAACGACCGCGCTCGCACGCCGAATGGCGACGTGAGAGCAGGCATCTCGGTTGCGAGTTGATCGGCGCGGGCACGGTCGCGGCTGATATGGAAATGTTGGTTGTCGCCGCCGAATTGCTCGAACGTCTGGGCTTGCGCGAACGCTCACGCATCACGGTCAATAACGTCGAGGTTTTCAACGGCGTCGCTGAACATTTCGGTCTCGACGCGGAAGAGCGCGAGCGGATGCGCCACATCGTCGATACGAAGGATTCCGACGAGTTGCGCCGCTTCCTCAATGTTTACAGAGAACCCGCGATTGACCCCAACGCTTTCGGGCGGCAGACGCGACACACCGGCAAGCGCGACATCCTCGGCGAAGCGCGGCGCGTCATCACCAACACGCGCTCGCGCCGCGCGCTCGAATCGCTCGAAGAGTTGTGGGGGATGGTCGAGTTGCTCGGCCTGAGCGGGAATTTCGAGATTGATCTGGCGGACGTTTCGGGTCTCGATTATTACACCGGTTTTGTTTTTAGGATTTACGTCGAAGGCGCGGGCGTGCGCATCGGGGGCGGCGGTCGGTACGATGACTTGACCAAAAATTTCGGTCAACGCGAACCCGCCGTCGGCTTCATCCTCGACCTCGACGCCATCACCGACGTGCTCCTGCGCAACGGCCCCGGACCCGCACGCGAACCGAATCAACAACCGCTCACTATCGGTGGCGACGAACCGGCCAAAACGATGTTGGACGCCAAACGCCGGCGCGAATCCGGCGAGCGAATCAAAATCATGTCGAACGATGGAGAATGAAAATCGTATCAGTTCTACCGATTGGGTTGGGAAAGGGTCTGACGAAGTTATGAGCAGCGAATCGGAACGAGAAACTTTGAAGCCACCGCCGGGGAAGTTGAACGACTCGGTGACAATGTCTGCAACCATGCCGTCGTTCATTCTTCATAATTCATCCGCGCCTCCATTGACCATCGCGGTCGCGAAGGGAAGGATGCAGGCGGACGCGCTCGAATTGATGAAGCGCGCGAAGATCATCGTCAGCGAGTCGGAACTGGCGACGCGGCGGCTGTCTTTGGACGATGAATCGGGGCAATACCGCTTCATCTTCGTCAAGGCGGCGGACGTTCCCGTCTACGTCGAGCACGGCATCGCTGATTGCGGCATCGTTGGGCGCGACGTGTTGCAGGAATCCGAGGCCGACGTGTACCAGCCTCTGGATTTGGGGATCGGTCGCTGCCGTCTCGTCGTGGCGGCGAAACACGGCGCGCGGCGAAAAGAGTTCGGCGTGCTCCACGTGGCGACCAAGTATCCGCGTCTCGCGGCGGAATATTTCGGCGGGCGCGGCGTCTCGGTCGAAATTATTTATCTCTCCGGCTCGGTCGAACTCGCGCCGGTGCTCGGTCTCTCCGAATGCATCGTCGATCTGGTCGAAACCGGACGGACGCTCGCCGAGAACGGTCTGGAAGTGGTCGAAACGATTATGGAATCGACGGGTCGTCTGGTCGTCAATCGCGCCAGTTACCAGTTGAAGGCGGGAGCCGTCGCGGTATTCATCGAGGCATTGAATGCGAAAATCAACAGGCAGGGTGGGGGGGCTGTCTGATGGAAACCGGAACGAGCGCGATTGATGTTATCGGGAGCGCGGACGAGCGCGGACGGCGCGACAAACTCGCGCGGATTCGCGGGCGCAGCGTCGCGCTCGACGCGGGGCTGATGGGCGCGGTCGGCGAAATCATCGACGACGTGCGCCGACGCGGCGATGCGGCGTTGATCGATTACACGGCGCGCTTC
>JBGTHJ010000031.1:0-3343 GCA_041746175.1 Pyrinomonadaceae bacterium | reverse complement strand
GCCCGCACTTCGTCAAGGGCGCAATCGCCACCACCATTGACACCCTTGACGAAGTGCGGGTTTCCGCAAAGTCGTTGAAGTCCCGCAGCTTGCACCTGCCTCGGATTTTCAAATTGACCCACTACTCGGCGTCGCTGCGGGTTGATAAAGGAGACGGGTTGCGTTATTGATTCACAAATATGATTGACGTGAAATTGGAGATGAGCGTGCGGAAGCGACATGGTTCGACGCCGAGATGCGCGAGCCGCCAGCGGCGTCTGAGAGCGTCGCTGCTTGGGATGTCGCTGTTGTTGTTGGCGGCGGCGGCGGGGCAGTCACCGGGCGTGGGGCAGCGGTTCGCGAAAGACGAACTGGCGTTCGATTATCCGGCGGGGTGGAGGTTGAGCGACCAGAGCGACGCGCAGTCGCAGAGCCTGACGGTCAAGCGTCGCGAGGCGGCGGAGATCACCGTACTCGTTTTGCGGCAGCCCGTCGTCGCGCCCGAATTTCTGGCGGCGGTGCGCACGAGCATTCTGGCTCCGATCATCGAGGGGGTGGTGCGCGAAGCGGGGACGGAATCCGTTTCGCGTGTGCCGTCGCGTGCGGAAATCGGGGGCGTCGTGGCCGACGGCGAACGTCTCTTGTTACAGTCGAACGGTCAGCCCACGACCGCCGAATTCTATACTTTCCTGCTCAATCAACGTCTCGTCATCGTCACTTTCGCGCGCACCGATGCGGTGGCGGTGGAGGCGAACGCGGCGTGGGAAATGGTGCGACGGAGTTTGCGCGCCGGAGCGCAGGCGCTCGCGGCGTCTGCTCCCGGCGGGTCGGAAAAGCCCGCGCTACAACCACCGGCAGCCGTGCCTTCGACGGCGACGATAGACCGCGCGAAGGCGCTGATGGATGAGTTCTTCGGCATCCAGAAACAGGTTTTGAAGTTGAAGGACGATGGCCGCTACGCGGACGCGCTGCCGTTGGCCGAACGCGCGCTCGGTTTGGCGGAGCGGGGCGTCGGGGCGGAGATACCCGAAGGCTTTTTCGATCCGATGATCGCGACCGCGCTCAACAACCTCGGCGAGTTGCGCAAGGCGATGGGCGACTACGAGCGCGCCGAATCGTTCTACCTCCGCGCGCTCGAAATCAAAGAGAAGACCACGGGGCCGGATCACGAGAGCGTCGCCACCGCCTACAATAATCTCGCCGCGCTCTACATGGAAAAGGGCGACTACAAGCGCGCCGAGCCGATGCTCCAACGCACGCTCGCCATCTTTGAAAAAACCACGGGGCCGGAGAGCGCGCTGGTCGCGCTCGCGCTCAACAACCTCGCGCAGTTCTATGATGCCGTTAACGATTATGAGAAAGCGGAACGACTGACCTTGCGTTCGCTCGCCATCCGCGAAAAGGTGTCGGGCGCGGAGAGCGTCGATGTCGCCATCAGTTTGAACAATCTGGCGTCGCTCTACGAGTTGAAGGGCGACGGGGAACGCGCCGAGCGGTTGCTGCGACGGGCGATTGCGATTCGCGAGAAGTTGTCGGGGCCGGATCATCCGGACGTTGCCACGTCGCTCAACAACCTCGCGTTGCTCTACAAGCATCGCGGCGATTACACGCGCGCCGAGGCGCTCTTTCAGCGCGCGCTCTCGATCAGCGAAAAGTCGCTTGGCGCGGAGCATCCGAGGGTCGCGCTCGCGCTCGACAATCTGGCGCAGGTCTTTTTTGACAAGGGCGACCTCACGCGCGCCGAAGCCTTGTACCGGCGCAGCCTCGCGATTTACGAGAAGGCGTTCGGGGCGGAGAACGACGACGTGGCGACCGTGCTCAACAACCTCGCGCTGCTCTATCAGGAACGCGAGGACTACGCACAGGCGGAAAAACTGATGCTCCGCGTGCGCGCGATATTCGAGAAGAAGTTCGGCGCGGAGCACGGGCGGGTCGCCACCGCGCTCGACAACCTGGCGGGACTCTATCGCGCGCGTCGCGAGTTCGACCGCGCCGCGCCGCTCTTTGAGCGCGCCCGGACGATCCGCGAAAAACTTTTCGGCGAAGAGAGCGCCGAAGTCGCGGTGTCACTCAACAACATCGGCAGCCTCCGTTCGATCAGAGGCGACCACGACGGCGCGCTCGTCCTTCAACAGCGGAGCCTCGACATCTACGAAAAAATCTACGGGACGCAGCATCCGAACGTCGCGCTGTTTCTCAACAACCTCTCGACCGACTATCTCGGCAAGCGCGACCTCACGCGCGCCGTCGCCACGCAGACGCGCTCCGGCGAGGTGCGCGAGCGCAACCTCGCGCTCGTTCTCAACACCGGTTCGGAGGAGCAGAAGCGGCTCTACATGCGGACGCTCGCCGACGAGAACGACTACACGATTTATCTGCACGCCGTCGCCGCGCCGCAGGACGCGCAAGCTCTGCGACTCGCGTTGACGACCGTCCTGCGCCGGAAGGGTCGCGTGCTCGATGCGATGAGCGATCAGATCGGGGCACTGCGGCGACGGCTCAAGCCGGAAGACCGCGTGCTGCTCGAAGGGTTGTCGGCGTCGCGTGCGAGTCTGGCGGCGTTGGTTTTGAACGGGCCGGGCAAGCGTCCCGCCGCAGAGCATCGGACGGATGTCGCGCGGCTCAATGCGGAGGTCGAGCGTTTGGAGTCGGCGGTCAGCGCGCGGAGCGCGGAGTTCCGCGCGCAGTCGGCGACGGTCACGCTGGAGAGCGTGCAAGCGTCTCTGCCAGCCGACACCGCGCTCGTCGAGTTGACGCTCTATCGCCCCTACAACATCAAGGCCGAGACGCGCGCCGGGCGTTGGGGCGCGCCGCGTTACGTGGCCTACGTGTTGAAGCCGACGGGTCAGCCCGCGTGGGTCGAACTCGGCGACGCGGGCGAAATCGACAAGGCCATCGGCGCGCTCTACGCCGCGCTCGCCGACCCGCGAAGCACAGACGCGCGGCAACTCGGACGCGCGCTCGACGAACGCGTGACGCGACCCGTGCGGAAGTTGCTCGGCGAGACGCGGCGCGTGTTTCTCTCGCCCGACGGCGCGCTCAACCTCGTCCCGTTCGCCGCGTTCGTCGATGAACAGAACCGCTACCTCGTGGAAAATTATTCGATAACTTACCTGACGAGCGGGCGCGACTTGCTGCGTCTGAAGACGAAGACGACGAGCCGCGAGCAGCCCGTCATCATGGCCGACCCGACGTTTGACGGCGGAGTTGCCGGGAACGCTCCGGCGGGCGGCGGCGGCGGCGGTGCGGGCAGTCGCGGAGAGACGTTTGTCGAAGCCGGTGGCGGAGCGGAGCGGCGGTCGGTCGATTTTTCATCGGCGCAGTTTGCGCCTCTGCCGGGGACGGCGGGCGAGGCGCGTGCGCT
>JBGTHJ010000030.1:0-5973 GCA_041746175.1 Pyrinomonadaceae bacterium | reverse complement strand
GTGCGCCGGAGCGTCTCGCGGATGGCGACCGCTTCGAGCCGCGTGATGTGCACGTTGACGAAGTGCGCGTCGGTGCAACAGACACCGGCGGTCGGGCACGTCCGGCAATCCTGCGCCGACGCCTCGTAGTTGAACTTGACGTGTGTTTGAAAGGCCGACTTCCCGCGTTGCAAACGCGCGAGCGCCGCCGCTTCCGTGAGCTTCTTCATCTCTCTGATTTTTGCTCGTACATGGCGAGAAATTCGCGGTTGCCGTCCGCGCCCTGAATCGGCGAGTCGATCACGCCGCGCGCGTCGAGTCCGCACGACAGCGCGGCGCGGTTCACTTCTTCAACCACGCGCGCGTGCTGCGCGGGGTCGCTGACGATTCCGCCGCGTCCGACCTCGCCGCGCCCGACCTCGAATTGCGGCTTTATCAAAACTATCATCCGCCCGCCCTCCGCCAGCAGCGACACGAGCGCGCCGAGAACTTTGGTCGCGGAGATGAACGACACGTCCATCGCGATTAAATCGAACTGCGAGGTGAAATCGGCGGGCGTGAGGTAGCGCGCGTTGATGCCCTCGCGCACCTCGACGCGCGGGTCGCTGCGCAGACGCCAGTCGATTTGATTATGACCGACATCGAGCGCCACGACACGCCGCGCGCCGTGCTGCAAAAGACAATCGGTGAAACCGCCCGTCGATGCTCCAATATCGAGACAGACGCGCTCCGTCACGTCGATCTGAAATTCACGGAGCGCGGCTTCCATCTTTAACCCGCCGCGCCCGACGTAGCGCGCCGCCGGGTCGTCCGAACCGCGCACACGTATCTCCGCGTCCGGCGTGAACATCTCCGAACTCTTCTCGACACGCTGCTCGCCGACGAGCACCAGCCCCGCCATGACCAAAGCCTGCGCGCGCGTCCGCGACGCGGCCAACCCGCGCTCGACCAGCAACCTGTCTATTCGCTCGCGCTTCATTCGCACGACAGTGTAACGCAACAGGCGCGGAAACTTTACCGGGCGGAACCGGGCGAAGAATCCCCGAAGAGAAAAAGGTTAAAAGCGGTCGCGCCTTTAACCTTTTTCTCTCGCTGACTCTCAGCCTCGATCCGCCCCGGTCAAGCTCAGGGTTGACCTTCAAAGATGCCTCTGACGCGGTCAACGTCGCGCTGCCGGGCACGACGCTCGCGCCGCTCTTGCCGACGGCGGCGGCGCTCTTCGATGATCTCGTCGCGGTTGCGCTCGGACGCTTGCGGCTCGGCTTCGGCGTCGTCGTCGCGCTGCCCGACCTGAACCCCGACCGCCTGAGGCGGAGGCACGGTCAGCACTTCGACGCGGCGCGGCCCCGGCGTTCTGTCTTTGTCGGGATTGGCGTTGCGGTCGTCCTCATCCTTATCCTTCTTCTTCTTTTTGCTTTCGTCGACGCGCTCTTTCTCGACTGCTTTGGAAGGCTTGGCCGCATCGTCGCGCTTTCCGTCATCATCGTCGGAGGCGGCATCGCTTCTGCTCGATGTCGAAACGGTCTCGACTGCGGCGGGCGCGGCTTCTGTGTCGCCGGAATCTTCGACGATGTTCGCGGGCAAAACCGCCGTCTGATTTTCTTCGACGAACGGTGGCACGGCTTCGACCTGTGCGGACGGCGTTGCGGGTTCCGGCACGGCGGCATTTGCGGCGGCGGCGCGTTGCCGCTGTTGATAGTAGCGCAGCCCCGCGCCACCCAACAGCGTCCCGACCAGCGCCGAAAGAACGATGACCGATGCCAGCGTCCAAGAGCGTCGCGGTGCCGGATTTGCGACGACGTAAGGAGCCGGCGCGCCCGCGTGCGGCGCATACTCCGGAGCATCCGCGATGTCGTTATCGACGGACGACACTTCGGCGAACGGCACGACGGGTTGTGCCGTCTCAGCCTCAACCGCGTCGAAACGTGGCGTCACGAGCGTCTCCTCCGGGTCGCCATCAGCCGCTAAAAAGTCCTTGTTATCTTTCATCGCTTCTCCAGCCAAGT
Organism: Pyrinomonadaceae bacterium; assembly: GCA_041746175.1. GTDB lineage: Bacteria > Acidobacteriota > Blastocatellia > Pyrinomonadales > Pyrinomonadaceae > JBGTHJ01. The sequence continues at coordinate 3,988 of JBGTHJ010000030.1, read as the reverse complement.
ATGCTTCGTAAATGTTTTTTGACCTGAGGATAAAATAAGCAATTGTCAGGCCAGAAGCTTACGAAATTTGAGATGCGCGCCAGTCGTCGTCCGCCGTCCCGGATAAATTGCAAATTGATTGAAGTTAGCCCGGCGCGTGAGGCACGTGGGGGAGCAGCGCGTTGGGCTAATGAGAATCGAGAGACCTGAAATCGTGCGCTCCGCAACGATAAAGCGCGCCGCGCTAAAACCCTCGCGACGCGCTTCGGAGCGGATGATTTTTGATGCTGATTTAGACGCGCGACAAGGCGTGGCCGCCGGAGCGTCGCTCCTCCAAAACTTCGACCGACTCTTTGACGCGGTTGTAAATTCCGTCGGCGTCGAGTCCGTATTTCGCCAACAGCAGTTTCGGGTCGCCGTGCGTGATGATGCGGTCGGGGACGCCGATACGCACCACGCGCAACCTGTCGAGCAGCCCGTTCTCTTCGAGAAGTTCCATCACGGCAGACCCGAAACCGCCCGCGAGATAAGCTTCTTCGACCGTCACAATCAGACGCTTGGTGCGCGCCAGCGCGAGCAACAACCCGGCGTCGAGCGGTTTGACGAAACGCGCGTTGACGACCGTCGTCTCGATGCCGTTCTTCGACAAGTTCTCGGCGGCTTTGAGCGACGGGTGAACCATCGACCCGTAGGCGATAATGGCGACTTCGCCGTCGGCGTCGCGCAACAGTTCGGCCTTGCCGATCTCAAGCTGTTGCGGCGCGCGTCGGATGTCCGCGCCGATGCCGTTGCCGCGCGGGTAACGCATCGCCGCCGGCCCCGTGTGCTCGGTCATCGTCAGCATCATGTCGCGCATCTCGCCCTCGTCTTTCGGAGCCATCACGACCATGTTGGGCACGCCGCGCAGGTAGGCGATGTCGAGCAGGCCGTGATGCGTCGGGCCGTCGCCGCCGACGATGCCGGCGCGATCCATACAGAACTTGACGTTCAAGTCTTGCAGGCAGACATCGTGGACGATCTGGTCGAAGGCGCGTTGCAGAAACGTCGAGTAGATCGCCGCGACGGGTTTCAAGCCCTCGCACGCCATCCCGGCGGAGAACGTGATGCAGTGCTCTTCTGCGATGCCGACATCGAAAGCGCGTTCGGGGAATTTTTCCAGAACCTTGTCGATGCCCGTCCCGTCCGGCATCGCCGCCGTCAGCGCGATGATCTTTTCATCTTTCGCCATCAACTCGCACATCGTCTCGCCGAACACGGCGGTGTAAGACGGCGGCGCGGGCTTGGTCGATTTGATCGCGCTCCCGGTCAAAGGGTCGAACGGGCCGGTCGCGTGCCACGCATAATAATTTCTTTCCGGGGCGGGATAACCCTTGCCTTTGGTCGTCAGAGCGTGGACGATGACGGGGCCGTCCTTGACCTGTTGGGCTTCACGGAGCGCGCGGACGAGCGCCTGCGTGTCGTGGCCGTCGACGTAGCCGATGTATTTGAAACCGAGTTCGCTGACGAGCGCGCCGGGCAGCACCGCCGCCGCGATGGCATCCTTGACCGTCTTGGCCGCGTGATGCAGACGCTCGCCGAGGCTCGGAACCGCACGCAGAACTTCGCCGACCTCATCCTTGAAGCGGTGATAGGGCTGCGCCTCGCGGATGCGGTTGAGATAGCCCGTGAGCGCGCCGACCGCCGGGGCGATCGACATCTCGTTGTCGTTCAAAAGCACGATCAGACGCGTCTTCAAGTGCCCCGCCTGATTAATCGCCTCCATCGCCATGCCGCCCGCCAGACTCGCGTCGCCGATGACCGCGCAGACGTGGTGCGACTCGCCTTTCTGGTCGCGCGCAATCGCCATCCCCAACGCCGCCGACAGAGAGGTCGAAGCGTGCCCCGCGCCGAACGTGTCGAACGGCGATTCGTCGCGCCGGAGAAATCCGCTCAGGCCGCCATACTGTTTGATGGTCGGCAGTTGGTCGCGCCGCCCCGTCAGAATTTTATGCCCGTAAGCCTGATGACCGACATCCCAGACGATCCGGTCGCGCGGCGTGTCGAAGGCGTAATGGAGCGCGACGGCCAACTCCACCGCGCCTAGACTCGCGCCCGTATGACCGCCGACGCGCGCCATCGTTTCGATGATGTACTGCCGGATGTCCTGCGCCACCTCCGGCAACTGCCCGGCGTCGAGTCGGCGCAAATCGGCGGGCGCGTTAATCTGATGTAGGTGTTTCATCGGTCGCGTATTGTAGCGCGTGCCGCGCCGTTTTGCCACGTCAAGTTTCTTTAACATTTACGTGCGGAGCGCGTTGCATGTGCTTTTCAACTTCCCCGGCACGCACCCCGCTCAGCCGCGCGTCCTTGCCGTCGTCAGACATTTTCCGACCAAACGGGCGCACGCTACGTCTTAATATTTCGCACAGGCGAAAGGGCTTCGCCAGCTCCCCCGGCTGAGGCCACGGAGCCTTTACCGGCTTCGATTATCAGGCAAGTTTTAAGGAGCATCCAGACCAACATGATTACACAGATAAACCGCACAGGATTGACGCTCGGATTGTTCGTCGCGCTCGCCGCGACGGGTCTCGCGTGGCAGCAAACGCCCGCCACCGTCGGACAGGACGGGGCGGATGTCGCCCCGCATCAAAGAGGCGAGGGGAAAAGACGCGGCCACCGTCGCGGCGGGCACGATGCACGCGGCATCGGGCGCGCTTTGTCGCGTCTCAACCTCAGCGACGCCCAGCAACAGCAGGTGCGCGCGATCATGACGCGCAACTTTCAGAACACTCAGGCACAACGCGACGAACTCCGCCAACTCGCGCAGCAGCGACGGCAGGGCGCACCGCTCAGCCCCGACGCCGAAGCCCGCATCGAGGCGCTTCACAAGTCGCTCGAAGAGTCCACCCAGCGCGCCAGCGATGAGGCGCTCGCCACACTCACGCCCGAACAACGCGCGCAGTTAGAACAGTTCAAGCAGGAACGCCGAGCGCGCGGGCATCGCGGCGGCAAAGGGATGCGCGGCGAAAGAGCGCGCGGATTCATGCGCGGCCTCGAACTGACCGAAGCCCAGCGGCAGCAGATGAGCGCTATCCGTCAACGCTTCACCGAAACCATCAAGCCGCAGCGCGAAGCCCTCCGCCAACTCCGCGAAGAGCAACGCAACAACTCGTCCGGCACGGATAACGGAGAACGCGCGCAGGCTCTCCGCGCGCAAATCGGCGAAGCCTCCAAAGCCATGCGAGAGGAGATGCTCAACGTCTTGACGCCCGCACAACGCACCCAAATCGAGCAGCAGAAACAAGAGATGCAGAACCGCCGCGAACAGTTTCGCCAGCGTCGTCCGATCCAGTAGAAGGCACAAACCAAGGAAGGCGAACCGCAAAAGTGACGGGGATGGATTCTCGTCACTTTTGCGGTTCGCTTTTTTTGGCCGGTGTAATTTGCGGCGGGTCTGCTAGTCAGCCCCGCCCACAAACTCACGTAGACGTGCCTCGATCTCGTCGCGCACGCGACGGAAGACTTCGAGTCGGGCTGCTTCGTCGCCGTCTGCCGCCGCCGGGTCGTCGAAGCTCCAGTGAATGCGCCGCGTCTGTCCGGGGAAGACGGGGCAATTCTCTTTCGCGTTGTCGCAGACGGTGATGACGTAATCGAACTCGCGCCCCGCAAATTCATCAACCGACTTCGAGCGATGCGTCGTGATGTCAAGACCCCGCTCGCGCATCGCCGCAACCGCTTCCGCCCGGACGCATCCCGGCTGCGTCCCCGCGCTCTCAACCACAAACCGCCCGCCGCCGAGATGTCTGAGCAGCCCTTCGGCCATCTGGCTCCGCGCAGAGTTTCCCGTGCACAATATCAACACGCTCAGAGTCGCATCGTCGCCCGCTTTCGTTTCTCGCGCGCTCATGTTGTTTCCTCCCGCGTCCACCGACGCCCGCCCGGCCTCAAAACTATTGGTCGCGTCGCTATCGGCATCTTCGCCGAAGACGCCCGCACGCGGCACGACGCCGACGGCTCGCGCCGTCTCCGG
>JBGTHJ010000029.1:0-25495 GCA_041746175.1 Pyrinomonadaceae bacterium | reverse complement strand
GCGAGGCGGTCGCCAGCGCGCCGCGTTCGCCCGTTACGCACAACCTGCTCGGCGTCGTGCTCGACCGTTCGGGGCGCGCCGAAGATGCCTTCGCAGAGTTCAACGCGGCCATCGGCTACGACGCTAATTTCGTCAGCGCGCGTAACAATCTCGGGCGCATGTTGGCGCAACGCGGGCGGACGAAAGAGGCCGTCGCGGAGTTTGAGCGCGTCATCAAATTCGAGCCGGGACATGTTCAGGCGCACTACAATCTCGGCGCGCTTTACGGCGACGCGGGCGACTTCGCGCGCTCCGCCGAGCACTTCGCACGCGCCCGCGCCGCCGCTCCCGCCGACCCCCAACTCGCGCTCGCTTTTCTCAACGTCGCTTATCGCGCCGGTCGCAAAACGGAGGCCGAACAAGCTGCCGCGACAGTCGAACGCGGCTTCGGCAGCGACCCCCGCACGCTGTTCACGCTCGCCACCGCGCTCGCGCAGAACGAGCAGTACGAGCGCGCCGTCGGCATCTACACGCGCGTCAATGAACTGACGCCGCGCACCTTCGAGGTGCTCTACAATCTGGGCGTCGCGCTCTACAACGTCGAACGGAGCGAGGAAGCGGCGCGGGCGCTCGCCGAAGCCGCCGACGTAAATCCCGCGCCCGCCGAAACTCACTTCCGTCTCGGCGTCATCGCCAGCGCGCGCAACGATCACATCAACGCGGTCGAAGAGTTCAAGCACGCGGTCGAACGCGACCCGAACCGCGCCGAGTATCATTACATGCTCGGTCGAGAATATTTCCGCGTCGGCTATTGGGACGGCGCGGTCGAAGGCTACACGCGCGCGATGTCGTTCGCCCCCAAACAGTCGGCCTACGTGCTCGCACGCGCCAACGCCTATTATCGCAAAGGCGAGTGGACGGCATCGGCGACCGACTTTGAAGCCGCGCTCGCGCTCGACCCCAAGATCGAAAATATCGAGTACCTGACCGGTTACGCCCAACGCGCGGCGGGCAGTTTTGACCGCGCGCGTGAACTGCTCGACCGTTTCGTCGCGAAGCATCCCGGCCACGTCGATGCGCTCGCCAGCCTCGGCTACGTCGCCATCGAACAGGGACGGCTCGACGAAGCCGATGCGCCGCTCAAACGTGCGCTCGAACTCGACCCCGAAAACGTCCCCGTGCTTTACGACCACGCGCGGCTCGCCCTCAAGCGACGCGACTACCCAGAAGCGGTCATGCGTCTCTCGCGCGTCATCGCGCGCAACCCGACGCACACTCAGGCGCACTATCAACATTTCCTCGCGCTCTCGCGGCTCAAAGAGACCGCGCGGGCGCAAGTCTCGCTCAATGAATTCAAGCGTCTCGAAGCGCTCGAAAAGCAGGTGCGGCAAGAGCGCATCATGGACGAAAAACTACGCACGCAGCAGATGCTCGGTCAAACTCCCCGGTGAAATTTTCGATACCCATGCTCTCAACCAAAAGGTTTGCGCTCGCCGCGTGCGGCCTGGTGCTCTGCTGTCTCTTCTTCGGCGTCAACACCCCGGCGCAAGACCGCGCCGCGCCGCGCGTCACCAAAGTCGAACCGCCGTCGTGGTGGGCGGGGCATTCGATTAACCCGGTGCGGTTGCTCGTGCGCGGCGAGAATCTGCACGGTGCGCGCGTACAGGCGACGCGCTCCGGCGCAGAGGCGAGCGCGGTCACGGTAAATTCGGCGGGCACGTATGCCTTCGTCACCGTGCACATCAGTCCGACCGCGCAGCCCGGCGAATATCCTCTGGAGTTGATCGCCCGCGCCGGCAAGACGCTGATTCCGTTTCGCCTCGACGCGCCGCTCGACGCATCGAAAAATTTTCAGGGCATCACACGCGACGACATCATCTATCTCATCATGCCCGACCGCTTCGCCAACGGCGACACGTCGAACGACGCACCCGCCGGAAGCCCGCCCGCGGCCAACGACCGCCGCAACCCGCGCGCGTGGCACGGCGGCGACCTGCGCGGCATCATCAATCGCTTACCCTATCTGAAGGAGTTGGGCGCGACCGCGATCTGGCTCAACCCGTGGAGCGACAATTCAAACGGCGTCAACACCTGTGACAAACCCTGGTGCCCGAACACCTACTATCACGGCTATCACACTGACGATTACTACGCGGTCGAAGACCGTTTCGGTGACTTGAAGACGCTCCGCGAGTTGGTCGAGAAGGCGCACGCGCTGAACATCAAAGTGATTCAGGATCAGGTCGCGAACCACGTCGGCGCGACGCACCCGTGGGTCGCCGACCCGCCCCTCGACAACTGGTTTCACGGCACGCTGAAAAACTACGTCAAGAACCCGTTTCGCGGCGACCTCCTGCTGTCGCCGCACGCGAGCGACGCCGCGCGCCGTCCGACGCTAGACGGTTGGTTCTCCGAAGACCTGCCCGACATGAATCAGGAGGAACCCGAAGTCGCGCGCTACGAGATTCAAAACGCGCTATGGTGGGTTGGCGCAACCGGGATCGACGGCATCCGGCAAGACACGATTCAGTATATGCCGCGCTTCTTCATACGCGACTTGAGCGTCGCGCTCAAACGCCAGTACCCGCAGATGTGGATGGTCGGCGAGGTGTTCGACCGCGACCCCACGCACACCAGTTTCTTCATCGGCGGACGGCGCGGTTGGGACGGCATCGACACCGAACTCGATTCGGTTTTCGACTTCGCATCGTGGCAAACATCGCTCGATGTCTTCACGAACAAAACCCCGACGCACGCCTTGCGCTACGTCCTGCGCTCCGATTCGCTCTACCCCGATGCGTCGCGTCTGACGACGATGACGAACAACCACGACACCAGGCGTTTCATGTCGCTTGAGAATGCGACGCTCGAAGGCGCGATGCTCCACACCGCCTACATCCTCTCGATTCGCGGCACGCCGCAGCTTTACTACGGCGAGGAAATCGCGATGGAAGGCGGCGACGACCCCGACAACCGGCGCGACTTTCCCGGCGGTTTTCCCGGCGATGCGCGCAACGCCTTCGAGCGCGGCGGGCGCAACGAGCGCGAGCAAAAAATGTTCGAGTGGACGCGCGACTGGATTCGTCTGCGTCGCGAGCATCGGTCGATCCGTCACGGCGCATTGATTGACTTGCACTTCGACGAAGACTCCTACGCCTTCGCGCGGCGCGACGAAACGGAAACGGTCGTCGTCGTCATCAACCGCGCCGCGACGCCCAGGACGATAACTTTTCCGGCCAACTTTCTCGACCTGCCCGTCGGCTCGACGTTTGCGCCGCTGCTGAACACCAACGAACCCGGCAGGGTTGAGGTCGGCACGGTCTATCTGCAAGACGTGCCCGCGAAGATGGCGGTCGCTTACAAGTTGATGCGATAGACGCGAAAGGCCGGAGGTTGAAGGCGGAAAGCCTGCGCGCGTCTGTTGGATAAAAGCGTTGCGCAACTTTCATCGACGTGCTTTCATTCCGCGGCCTTCCCGCTTCATAAACCGATCCGACGAGGTGAACCGTGAGCTTTCCGAGATCAAGCGGCATTCTTCTGCACCCGACTTCGCTGCCCGGCAAGTTCGGCATCGGCGACCTCGGCGACGACGCTTACGCCTTCGTCGATTTTCTCGCCGCGAGCGGTCAGAGTCTGTGGCAGGTGTTGCCGCTCGGCCCGACCGGGTACGGCGATTCGCCTTATCAATGCTTCTCCGCGTTCGCGGGCAATCAATTGCTCGTCAGCCCCGAACGGCTCGTCGAAGAGGGATTATTGGAGGCGTCGGACATCATGGGCGCGCCGGTGTTTTCCATCAAGCGCATCGAGTTCGGGCGCGTCATCAAGTTCAAAAACGCGCTGCTCGCCAAAGCCTTCGAGCGTTTCAAACACACGACCGATACGGGTTTGCGCGGCGAGTTCGAGACGTTCAACCAGAAGGCCGCGCGCTGGCTCGACGACTACGCGCTCTATCGCGCCTTGAAGGATGCGCGCGACGGCGCGGCGTGGAACAAGTGGGAGCCAGCGCTCGTCAGGCGCGAACCGCGTGCGTTGGCCGCCGCGCACGAAGAGTTGCACACGGAAGTCGAAGCGCAAAAGTTCTACCAGTTTCTCTTCTTCAAACAGTGGTCGGCGCTCAAAGCTTACTGTCACGAAAAGCACATTCAAATCATCGGCGACATCCCGATTTTCGTCGCCCACGATTCGGCGGACGTGTGGGTCAACCCGTTCGAGTTCAAACTCGACGAAGCGGGCAACCCACGCGTCGTCGCCGGCGTACCGCCCGACTATTTCAGCGCGACCGGACAACTCTGGGGCAATCCGCTGTACGACTGGGAACGGATGCGCGGCGAAAAGTTCAAATGGTGGATCGAGCGCGTGCGGGGCACGCTGGAGATGGTCGATATCCTGCGCATCGACCACTTCCGGGGCTTCGCCGCGTGCTGGGAGATACCGGGCGGCGATGCGACGGCGGAGCGCGGGCGGTGGGTCAACGCGCCGGGACGCGAACTCTTCACCGCGATCAAACGCGCGCTCGGCGACCTACCCGTCATCGCCGAAGACCTCGGCGTTATCACCCCCGACGTTGAAGCCTTGCGCGACGATTTCGGTTTCCCCGGAATGCGTATCATGCAGTTCGCCTTCGGCGGCGACACGCGCAACATCGACCTTCCGCACAACTACGTCCGCAACGTCTGCGTCTACACCGGCACGCACGACAACGACACGACCGTCGGGTGGTTCGAGAGCGAAGCGGGCGAAGGCTCGACGCGCAACGCCGCGCAGGTCGCGCGCGAACGCCGGTTCTGTCTCAACTATCTCGACACCAAAGGCGCGGAGATTCACTGGGACTTCATCCGCGCCGTGCTCGCCTCGGTCGCCAACACCGCGCTCGTTCCGCTCCAGGACGTGCTCGGACTCGGCACCGAAGCGCGGATGAATCTTCCCGCCAGCACTTCCGGAAATTGGAACTGGCGTTACCCGTCGGGCGCGCTCTCGCCCAAAGTCAGCGCGCGGCTCAAGGAACTGACCGAACTCTACGGCAGAGACCGCGCGACGGAATCGAAGTCGCAGAAATCTGATAGCTAGCGCTCCAAACAATGCACCGGATGAAGGAATCGATTGATTGACTCGTCGGCTCACCTCTTTGATAAATCCACGAGTCGATGAAGAACTGAATCCATCCCGCGCCGGTCTTGCGGATTGAATTTGCGAATACTGGGGATCACACAGAAGATGCGTAAACAAAACATATTCGGACGGCTCGCGACGCTCGCTCTCCTCATCGGTTCGACGGTGGTGTTGTGCGCGGCGCAGCAGTCGGGCAGCCCGCAAGTCTCCAAAGTCGAGCCGCCGAACTGGTGGCCGGGACATTCGATAAATCCGGTGCGCGTCCTGTTGCGCGGGAGCAATCTGACGGGGGCGCGCGTCGAAGCCGTCGGCGCGGGCGTCGAGACCGGATTGGTCAGAGTCAACGCGGCGGGAACGTATCTGTTCGTCGATGTGTTGATCGACCCGAAGGCGACGCCGGGCGCGCGGCGTCTGCGTCTGATGACCGCCGCCGGGACGACCGAAGCGCCTTTTGAAGTCAGCGCGCCGCTCAACCGCGCGGGGCGTTTTCAGGGTTTCACCAACGACGACGTGATGTACCTGTTGATGCCCGACCGCTTCGCCGACGGCGACCCGAAGAACAACGACCCCGCCGAATCGCGCGGACTCTACGACCGCGCCAAGCCGCGCTACTATCACGGCGGCGACTTGCAGGGCGTCATCAATCGTCTGCCGTACTTGAAAGACCTGGGCGTCACCGCGATCTGGCTCAACCCGTGGTACGACAACGTCAACCACTTGAACGAGAAGGAGACCTACGCGGAGGTCGAGGGCGGGGCGAAGAAACCGATCACGGATTATCACGGCTACGGCGCGGTCGATTTGTACGGCGTCGAGGAGCGTTTCGGCACGCTCGAAAAGCTGCGCGAACTCGTCGATGAGTCGCACAAACTCGGCATCAAGGTCATCCAGGATCAGGTCGCCAACCACACGGGGCCGTATCATCCGTGGGTCAAAGACCAGCCGACGCCGACGTGGTACAACGGCACGGCTGAGAACCATCCCGCCAACACCTTTCAGACGTGGACGCTCCACGATCCTTACGCCTCTTACAAAGAGAAGCGCGAGACGCTCGACGGCTGGTTCATCGACATCCTGCCCGACTTCAATCAAAGCGACGAAGAGACCACGCGCTACCTGATACAGAATACGCTTTGGTGGATCGGCGTGACCGGCATCGACTCGGTGCGACAGGATACGTGGCAGTACGTGCCGAACAGTTTTTGGGTCGATTGGATGGCGGCGATCAAGCGCGAGTATCCGCAGATGAACGTCGTCGGCGAAGTTCTGGACGGCGACCCCGCGCACGTCGCGTTCTTTCAGGGCGGGCGCACGCGCTTCGACGGTTACGACAGCGGCCTCGATACGCTGTTCGACTTCGCGCTCTTTTACCCGATTCGCCGCGCGTTCGGCGAGGGGATGTCGATTCGCGACGTGCCGAAGATGCTCGCGCAGGATCAGCTATATCCAAACCCGCACGTGCTCGTCACGCTGCTCGGCAATCACGATGTCGCGCGCTTCATGAACGAAAAGGGCGCGACCACCGACGGGCTGAAACTCGCGCAGACGTTCATCATGACCGTGCGCGGCGCGCCGCAACTTTACTACGGCGACGAAATCGCCATCGGCGGCGGCGGCGACCCCGACAACCGGCGCGATTTTCCCGGCGGGTTTCCCGGCGACAAGCGCAACGCCTTCACCAAAGCCGGACGCACCGCGCCGGAGCAGGATGTCTTCGAGCACGTGCGGACGCTCGCGCGTTTGCGCGCCGAAGTTGAACCGCTCCGGCGCGGGCGGATGTTGAGCCTCCACGTCGCCGACCAACAATACGCCTACGCACGGACATCGCCGCGCGGCGTCGCCGTCGTCGTCATCAACAACGACACCAAACCCGCAACCGCGCAGTTCGGCGTCAATGAACTCAATCTTGAAAACGGCGCGCGTCTCATCGACCGTCTCGGCGCGGGGGCGGAAACGCGCGTCCAAAACGGCATCATGAACGTCAGCCTGCCCGCGCGCTCGTCGGCCATTTACGTCGTCAAGTGACGCGACCTTGAACTTATGAAGACCAAGCCTTTTGCGGAACAGGTTGCGCTCGTGACGGGCGGCGGGACGGGCATCGGGCGGACGTTGGCGGGCGCGCTGGCGGGCGCGGGGGCGCGTGTCGTGATCGCTTCGCGGCGTTTGGAAACGCTCCATCGCACCGCCGAAGAGTTGAACGCGGAGGCGGGCGGCGAGCGCGTGTTCCCGTACGCCTTCGACATCCGCGACCGCGCGCAGACCCAAGCGCTCGTCCGTCACGTCGTCGAACGCTTTGGCGCGCTCGATGTCCTCGTCAACAATTCCGGGCTGGCCGTGCCGGAGACGGTTGACGAAATCACCGATGCGGGTTGGGACAAGGTGTTAGAGACGAACCTGCGCGGCGCGATGTGGCTGACGCGCGAGGCGCTGCCGCACATGGTCGCGGCGGACTTCGGCGATGTCGTCAACATCTCGTCGCAGGCGGGCAAGAACGGTTACGCCGACGTGCCTTCGTATTGCGCGTCGAAGTTCGGACTGCTCGGTTTCGCCGAATCGTTGCGCGACCACGTTCGCAAGACGGGCGCGAACGTCCGCGTCTTTAACTTCTGTCCCGGTCTGGTCGATGTCGAACATACCGGAGCGACAAACGACCCGCGCGCCGGAGCGATCCACGTCCGCAACATGGCGCGCACGCTCGTCTACGCGCTCACGCTCGACCGCAACGTCGTGCTCGAAGACATCGGCATCTACGCGAGGGGTTAGCGGCTGGCGGCGAGCGAATAATTAAGCCAAGCCGCTTCAACTGGCCGCACAGCTTCCAGCCGCAAAGCTTTTCATCGGAGAGGAGACGGGGGATGACACAACCAAGTCCGACGCAGAAACCGCGTTTGAGCTTCTGGCAAATCTGGAACATGAGTTTCGGGTTTCTCGGCATCCAGTTCGGTTGGGGCTTGCAGCTCGCCAACATGAGCCCCATCTACAAGTATCTCGGCGCAGAGGAAGCCAATATCTCTTACCTCTGGCTGGCCGGGCCGATTACGGGATTGCTGATTCAGCCCATCGTCGGCTCGATGAGCGACCGCACGTGGAACCGTCTCGGGCGTCGCCGTCCGTACTTCCTCATCGGGGCGATTCTCGCCAGCATCACCTTGTTCTTCATGCCCAATTCCCCGACGGTGTGGATGGCCGCCGGATTGTTGTGGATTCTCGACGCCAGCATCAACATCACGATGGAACCGTTCCGCGCTTTCGTCGCAGACAAGCTGCCGGAAGAACAACGCACGCTCGGCTTCGTCATGCAGAGCTTCTTCATCGGCATCGGTCAGACGCTGGCGAACGCGCTGCCCTACATCTTCACCACGTTCGGCATCGTCGGCGTGATGGCGAGCGGCATCCCTCTGTCGGTCGATTACGCGTTCAAGATCGGCGCGGTGGTCTTTCTGCTCGCCGTGCTCTGGACGGTCTTTACGACCAAAGAATATCCGCCCGAAGACATCGAAGCGTTCAAGCGGATGAAGCGCGAGACGAAGGGCGTGCTGGCGGGTTTCGCGGAAATCTTCCACTCCATCCGCGACATGCCCAAGACGATGAAGCAACTCGCCGTCGTCCAGTTTTTTACGTGGTTCGCGCTGCCGTGCATGTGGCAGTTTTTCGGCATCGCCATCGCGCGCCACGTTTTTTTGTCGCCCGACCAAAATTCCCCGCGCTTCGCCGAAGGGACGGAATGGGGCGGGCTGTGTTTCGCCGTTTACAACATCGTCTGTTTCGCGCTCGCATTTATGCTGCCCTGGCTGGCGAACGCGACGAGCCGCAAAACCGTCCACGCGATTGCGCTCGCCTGCGGCGGAATCGGCCTGATCTCGGTCTTTTTCATCCAGAATAAATACATGCTGTTTGCGAGCATGGCGGGCGTCGGCATCGCGTGGGCGTCGATTCTCTCGATGCCCTACGTGATCTTGTCGACCGCGATTCCGCCCGCGCGGATGGGCGTCTACATGGGCGTCTTCAACCTCTTTATCGTCATCCCGCAAGTGGTGATGTCGTTTCTCATCCCGCCCATCTTTAACAACGTGCTCGGCGGCGACGCGCTCAACGTCGTCGTCATGGGCGGCGTCAGCATGCTCATCGCGGCGGCGACGGTCTTCATCGTCACGGACGTGTCAGGCCGCGTCCCGACCCGCGACGTGATTCGCGGCGACGAGCACGAACTGCTCACCGTGCAACAGTCCGCACAACCCGTTCCGAGCACCGGGCTGTTCGATGGCGACGACAACGACAACAACGACCGGAAGGATGCGCGTTGACGCGCGACGCGCGACGCGGAATGTCGGGTTAAGTTTTTTATCGCGAGTTGCAATTGCATGTCGCACATAAAAGAGAGGCGCCGCCTGGGAGCGCCAGCCTCCGGCTGGCATTGGCTTGCATTGAGCGTTCGGAGAACGCGAACAATCGAGCGTGCTGGGGGCACGCTTGCCAGCGGGACGCTGGCGCTCCCGGCACACGCCCATTTGCAAAGCACAATGGTTGGTGAGAAATAATCAAATGAGAAGAAAGCTGCGAAAAATGGCCGGCGGAATTCTGGCGGGCGCGCTCGTGCTCACGACGGCGCAAGGTCGTGCGGATGGTCAATCGCGCGACGTATCGAAAGAGGCGGCGCGTGCGTCGCGCGAGTGGGTGCGGAGCGGTGTCGTCTACGAAGTTTTTCCGCGCGTGTTTTCGGCGGAAGGGAACTTCAACGGCGTCACCGCGCAACTCGACCGGCTCCGCGACCTCGGCGTCAACATTCTCTGGCTGATGCCGATCCACCCCGTCGGACAGGAGCGCAAGAAGGGCGGCGCAACGAGCATCGGCAGCCCGTACGCCGTCCGCGATTTCTACGCCATCAACCCCGACTATGGGACGAAGGAAGACTTCAAGCGTCTCGTCGCGGAAGCGCACCGGCGCGACCTGAAAGTCATCATCGACATCGTCGCCAACCACACCGCGTGGGACAGCGTGATGATGAGCAAGCCGGAGTTCTACACCCGCGACGCGGGCGGGCGCATCGTCGCGCCCGACAAGGATTGGTCGGACGTGGCCGACCTCAATTACGACAACCCGCAACTCCGCATCTACATGACCGACATGCTCAAGCACTGGCTGCGCGAGTATGACCTCGACGGTTTTCGCTGCGACGTGTCGTGGCTCGTCCCGACCGATTTCTGGGAACAGGCGCGCGTCGAGCTTGAGCGGATCAAACCCGACATCATCATGCTCTCCGAGTCGAACGAGCCGGAGCACATGCTCAAAGCCTTCGACCTCAACTACGCGTGGCCGTTCTTTCACGCCATCAACGACGTGGCGCGCGGCCACCAACCCGCCACGTACCTGCGCGCGACGTGGGAATCAGAGCGCGCGAAGAACCCGCGCGGCGCGCTCCGGCTGCACTTCTCCGACAACCACGATGAGCGGCGCGCGATTGCGCGTCTCGGCGAGCGCGGCGCACTGGCCGCCTCCGTTTTGACGTTGACGCTCGACGGCGTGCCGCTCATCTACAACGGCGTGGAGGTCGGCGACACGATGGAATCGGGCGACCCCGCGCTCTTTGAAAAGTTTCCGATCTTCTGGCCGATTGTGAAACGCAACCCCGGCCTCCCCGATTTCTATCGCAAACTCATCGCGCTGCGCCGCGCGCATCCCGCGCTCCAACAAGGCGAGGTGGTCTGGCTACGCAACGGCGACGAGCAGCGCGTCGCGACCTATCTCCGCCGCGCCTCCAACGAAGAATTTCTGATCGCCATCAACTTTTCCAACGAACCCTTCACCGGCTTTGTCGAAGCGGCGGGCGGCGCGAACTTCGACGACGTGACCCCCCAAACGACGCCCACTGCTGATGCCCGCCGCCTCCGCACCGTCGGTCTGCCCGCGCTCGCGCTCGACGCGTGGGGCTTCCGCATCTTCAAAAGGCAAAAGTAAGAAGACCAAAGCCAAGCAGAAGTTGGGCGGCTCTGTAATGACTCATGAAGATTGTTCGGCGGTTGCGTAGTGTAAAAGACGCCCTCTCGCGGGGCGTCTTCCCGCACGAGTTGTCATTTTTTCTCGATCTTCCGTGGCGCTACATAGCCCTTCCGCCTCGGGAACTCGCCCACCGCCTTGCTCTCGCCGCTACGAATCGTGTGCTCGAAGTTGGGGCCGGCACCGGCTTCTATAGCGTTGAGGTCGCGCGGAGAGTTTCGGAAGGACACTTGGAACTTGTCGACTTACAGCCTGAGATGCTGAAGAAGGCTCGCCAGAAACTTGAAGCTAAAGGCTTGTCGAACGTTGGGTATACACTCTCGGACGCAGGCAAGCTACGGCTTGAAGCCGACTCCTTTGATGTGATCTTTTTAGTCGCGGTGCTAGGTGAAATATCAGACCAGAAGGCTTTCCTAAGCGAGACTCGCCGCGTCTTAAAGCCCGGAGGCATTCTGTCGATCAGCGAGCACCTGCCAGACCCTGATTTTTCGTCGTTTGCTAAAGTCAAATCATTGGTCGAGGGGGAAGGATTCAAGCTTTCGGGGCGTTATGGCAGGAGGTGGAGTTATACGGCAAACTTCAGCCAAATCAGGGGTTAGGCGGCTTTTGAGAGGGGTACTTGCTTATGAGCGAAAATACGAGTGAACAAGTGGAGAGTTCAGCTTCTGCGGAAAAATTACTTTTTGCCCCGTTCCTAGAGTCAGCCCCACCAGGAACAGTTACCGATATATCTGGTCTTTGTGACTGGTACGGCCAGTCAAGAGTAGTAGCCCGCCCTGATATTCAATTACATTGCGATTCTGATACCTGTCAAGGGGTTCGATTCTTTGCTTGCCGTAGTAAGGAGCATTACGTTCCTAATAACAATGCTACCACTGCGTTTCTGAGTTACGTGTGCCGTAATTGCCGGACAACACAAAAACTCTTTGCTGTCTTATAGCAAGTTGCAATTGCATTGTGCCGTAATTGCCGGACAACACAAAAACTCTTTGCTGTCTTATAGCAAGTTGCAATTGCATATAGCACATGAAAGAGCGGCATCGCCTGGGAGCGCGAGCGTCCCGCTCGCATTGAGCGGTCGAAGAACGCGAACCATTGAACGTGCTCCGAGCACGCTTGCCAGCGGGACGCTGGCGCTCCCGGCTTGCCAGCGGGACGCTGGCGCTCCCGGCTTGCCAGCGGGACGCTGGCGCTCCCGGCACTCACCCAATTGCAAACCGCTATAAGCTAATGCAACCTCGCGCTAGTGGGAATCAAGCACCCGAATGATTACCCTAACTGCGATATCATCCATGCGACGCCGCCTAACAACGGCCTGCACCCGACCGCGAATCGCGCGGCTCTCATCGAGAACTTGGGTGGTTTCGAGGTTGTCTGCGCGCCCGGTTAGTTCGGGCGTCATGTCTCTTCTGGCCATGCTTTTTACTTCGCGTTGCCTGTGTACGGCAATGTCTTGCGTCAGAGATGCCGTTGTGTCATAAGGCTTTCACTGCGCGTGAGGCGTGATACGTCGGGAACACACCGTTGGAGGGAATTATGGAGCTGGGTAATTTCTCTGTTAGTTTGGCGGTCAAAGATATCGAAGCGTCGAAGCTCTTTTACGAAAATCTGGGTTTTACGGTTTTCATGGGAGATCAATCGCAGAATTGGTTGATAATGAAGAATGGCGACCACGCAATCGGGCTGTTTCAGGGCATGTTCGATAAGAACATGCTCACCTTCAACCCGGGCTGGAGCAGCGATGCTCAGCAACTCGGAGAATTTACGGACGTTCGAGAATTGCAGCGCCAGCTTAAAGATCGCGGCGTGGGCATGATTTCAGAAGCAGACGAAAGCTCTACTGGCCCGGCTAGCTTTATGCTTGTCGATCCGGATGGAAACGTGATTCTGGTAGATCAACACGTATAGGCCATGTGGCGGTTGGAGTTTGCGTCTGCGACCGGTGACGCATAACAACTCATTGAACAGAAGCGCGGATAGCGGCGCTGTCATGCGCGAGACTTGCTGGTTATCGTGATTCGCCGCGCCCGCTTAATTCGGGCGCTAGCTTGCGATAGAAGTTTGGCGACGGACGCTGTTTGATCTTTGACCTCTTAACTCGCGAGCGTACCGGGCGTAGTCCGACGAGTCGCAACGCGCGGGGGATTTCGGGGTTGCGCATGAACCAGCGCCAGACGTTGCCGGTACGGAGGTTTTCCGTGCTGAGGAGCGTGATGCCGAGGTCGATGCCGATGACGTCGGGGTTGACCCATCCGGTGTTGGGGTTGAAGGCGTCGGTGAAACCATAGTGACCGTAGATGCTCTGGCCGAACCTTGCGCGCATCGACCGCAACGCGGCGAGCGAGATGTCGGGCGTGAACTGGAGCGAACCCGCGACGGCGTAAGGGACGACCGTGCCGTCAATCGCGGGGTCGCGCGGCGGCCCGCCCCACGCCACGTAACCCTTCGCGCTGTCGGAGGCCGAGATGCCCCACACGTCCGCCGAATAGCCGGGAAAATCTTTGGCGAGGTTGATGCAAAATTGACGGTGCGCGCGGGTCGCGGCGACCGAGTTGGCGAAGTAGTCCGTGAAGGGATACCAGCTTTCGCGGCGTCGGCGAAAATCGACCCACGCGTGCGAATACTGGTGGACGAACAGCGGCCCGCCCGTGATGTAGGTGTAGCCCGCGTAGGTGGTGCGCTGGCGTGCCCACGCGCGCCACGCGCTCGACGGAATCGGTTTCGCGGGCGCGCCGATGGCGAGCAGTTGGAGTATGAGGTGTTCGCTGTAGGTATCCCAACGAAACTTGATAAAGCCGGTTTCGGGTCGCCAGCCGTGCGAAAGCAGCGACGGGTGAGCGTTGAGCATCCACTGAAAATCGACGCGCTCGTAAATCTTCGTCGCGAGCCGCGCGACTTCGGCATCGTCGCGGAAACACTGCCGCACCGAGAGCACACCGCCGAGCAGCAGCGCGGTGTCAATCGACGAGTATTCGCTGTTCCAACGACGCGCGCCCGTCCGCTTGTCCATCCAATGGAGAAACCAACCGCGCTCGTGCGGTGCGCGTTCGACGAAGAAGCGCAGCGTCGTGCGCGCACGGTCGCGGGCTTCGGCTCGGCCAACCCAGCCGCGCGCCGACGCGATGCACAAACCCGTCAGACCGAATCCCGTCGATGCGCTGCTCGCGACGTTGAAACTCGGATGACCGGCAGCGTGCGGCGTGCCGTCGGCGCGTGCGCGGTCGGGAACCAGCCCCGTCTCCGGGTCGGCCTGTTCCCAGAAATATTTGAAGGAGCGTCGCGAAAGGTCTTCGAGAAAAGCCTCGTCGGAGAGGCTCTCGACCGGCGGGGCAGCTTGCGCGTGCGCCGCGCCGCCGCCCGCCGTCACCACGAACGACCAGACGAGCAGCACCGACGCCACCGCGCGCCACAGTGAACCGGCATCGTGATGCGATACGTGTTCGCGCATCTTTGTCAGTAAGACTCCGTGTCGATTCGCAGGATGGGCGGGATGATCCGAAATAATGTGCGTTGCGCGTTGAATGATGAAGGATGGGATAGGTGCTGACGAAAGCGTTACTTTTGTTTTCGCTTCAGGACTTTCGCTTTAGCACTATAGCGAGTTGCAATAGAATATAGCACCTAAAAGTAAGTTGCCGCCCCGCCCGCCTGGGAGCGTGAGCCTCCGGCTCGCCTTGAGCGTTCGGAGAACGCGAACTATCGAGCTTGCTCAAGTACGTTTGCCAGAGGGACGCTTGCGCAACCCATCATCCACCCATCTGCGAAGCACAATAATCATTCGACATTTCTGTTTCAACTTATCGCGTCCATCCTGCTTTGTGATCCAGTTTATGCGGTGAATCGGTCTATTTTTCGGTCACTTCAAAACTCGCTTCGAGTCCATCGGCGGAGCTTGTGCCGACGAAGACCTTGAACGCGCCGGGTTCGACGATGAAGCGCATCTGACGATTGTAAAAGCCGAGGTGTTCGGGGGCGAGCGTGAACTCGACGCGGCGGCGTTCGCCGGGGCGGAGCGTGACGCGCTCGAAGCCGCGCAGTTCCTTGACGGGGCGCGTCACGCTGGCGGCCATGTCGCGGATGTAGAGTTGGACAACCTCGTCGCCCGCGTGCCGTCCGGTGTTCTCGATTTCGACGCTCGCCGTTACGCGCCCGTCGGGGCGAATACGCGGCGCGCTCAACGTCAGGTTCGACAGACGAAACTGCGTATAGCTCAAGCCGTAGCCGAAGGGATAGAGCGGCGTCCACGACACATCGAGATACTTGGAAGTGTATTTGTTCTTGGCATCGGGCGGGCGTCCGGTGCTTTTGTGATTGTAGTAGATGGGCGACTGCCCGACTGAGCGCGGAAAGGTAACGGGCAACTTGCCGCCGGGGTTCACGTCGCCGAACAGCACGTCGGCGATGGCGTGTCCCGCCTGCGTCCCGGCGAACCACGTTTCGAGAATCGCGGGCGAGTTCTCGGCGAGCCAGTTGATCGTCAGCGGGCGACCGTTCGACAGCACAACGGCGTACGGCTTGCCGGTCGCATGGACGGCTTTGACCAACTCCAACTGACGACCCGGCAGGTCGAGCGAGGTGCGCGAAGCCGCTTCGCCGCTCATCTCCGCCGACTCGCCGACCGCGATAATGACCGCGTCCGACTCGCGCGCGGCGCGGACGGCTTCGTCGAAACCTTCGGTCGACTCGCAGTTGATGTCGCAACCGCCGGCGTAGGTGATTTTGGTCGCGGGCGAAACCTTCGCGCGGATGCCCGCGAGCAGCGTCACCACGTCGTCTTTGACGCCGTCGCCCGTCCACGAACCCATCATATTGAGTTGATCGTCGGCGAGCGCGCCGATGACCGCGATTGAGCGCACATCTTTTTTGAGCGGCAGCGTCTCGCGCTCGTTGCGCAGCAGCACCATCGAGCGCGCGGCGATTTCACGCGCGGCGGCGAGGTGTTCCCGGCGCAAAATCATTTCGCGCTCGCGTCGCTCGTCGGCGTACGGGTTGTCGAAGAGACCGAGGCGGAATTTGATGCGGAGTGTGCGGCGGACGGCTTCGTCAATCGCGACGGTCGTGAGTTTGTTGTCTTTGAGAAGTTGCGCGCCGTGCTTGTTGTAGAGACGGCTGACCATCTCGATATCGACGCCCGCCGCGAGCGCGAGCCGCGCCGCCTCGGATTCGTCGGCGGCGAGCGCGTGGTTGATCAACTCTTTGACCGATTCGTAGTCGCTGACGACGATGCCGTCGAATTTCCACTCGTCGCGTAAAACGGTCGTCAGCGTAAACGGGTTGGCCGAAGTCGGCACGCCGTTGAGGTCGTTGAACGCGCTCATGAACGTCCCGACGCCCGCATCGACCGCGGCTTTGAAGGGCGGGAAATAAACTTCGCGGAGCGTCGTTTCGGAGATGTCGGTCGAGTTGTAGTCGCGACCGGCTTCCGCCGCGCCGTACGCGACCCAGTGTTTAGCGCAGGCGACCACTTTGTCCGGCGCGCTGTAGTCCGCGCCCTGAAATCCACGCACGCGCGCCCGCGCGAACGCCGCGCCGAGAAAGGCGTCTTCGCCCGCGCCTTCGACGATGCGCCCCCAACGCGCATCGCGCGCGATGTCGACCATCGGGGCGAACGTCCAACGCACTCCGGCAGCAGACGCTTCCGCCGCCGCGATGCTCGCCGCGCGTTCCGCCGCCGCCGGATCCCAACTGCTCGCCTCGCCGAGCGGGACGGGGAACACCGTGCGATAACCATGAATCACGTCGAAGGCGAACAGCGTCGGAATCTTCAGGCGCGACTGTTCCAACGCGATGCGTTGGAGTTCGTTCGTGCGTGCTGCGCCGCGGACGTTCAAGGTCGAGCCGAGCAACCCCTTGCGAATCATTTCGGGATGTTCGGGGCGAAAGTTTCCGTTGGCCTCACCGTCGAGCATCTGAAGCTGTCCGAGTTTCTCTTCGAGCGTCATCCGCGCGATCAACTCGTCGATTCTCGTCTCGATGTCCCGCCGTTGCGCGTGCGCCGCGACCGGAGGCAACACGGAACAGAAGACGACGAAGAGCGCGAGCGACAATCTCATCAACTTCGCCGGACGATGTTTGAAGACGGCGCGATGTGGCATGTGCGACCTCGATAAAATTCACACGTTACGTCGCCGGCTCATCGACTCGATGATTTGATTCTTTCATCGAGTCGATGAGCCGGTGAGTAAAACGGTCAACCATCAAAAGCTGAACCTCGCTTGAAGTTCGACGACGCGCCCGGAGAGCGCGCGTTCGGCGCGTCCGAACTCCGGACGATTGGCGAAGACGCCGGGGCTGAAGAAGCGGAACGGTTCGAGGTTGAGTTGGTTGAAGGCGTTGAAGAAATTGGCGCGCAGTTCGAGATTGGCGGCTTCGCCGAGACGGAGAAACGCGGGCAGCGCGGTCTGCTTGACGAAGCTCAGATCGACGCTCATAAACTGCGGCCCGCGGAACGAGTTGCGACCGATGCCGGGCTGTCCGGTCGATGCGACATCGAAGTAGCGCGCGCCGCCGCCGGGGAAGTTGCCGCCGGGTCGGATGAAGGCTTCGTCGGACGAGTCGTCGAGCGCGCCGCCGAAGTAGCGCGTCGGGCGAATCGGGCCGATGAAGTCGCCGCCGGGCTGTCGCAGCGAGTTCTCGATCTTGGGCGTCCACGGAAACCCGGTGTGCGCCGTCAGGATGGTGTTGATTTGGAAGCCGCCGAGAATCGCGCCGAGCGCGTCTTTGCGGCCACGAAAGAACGGCAGGTCGTAGAGACCGGAGAAGACGAAATGATGCCGGACATCGAAGTCAGAAGGGCCGCGCTCGGAAGCGAGGTCGCCCGGATTGGTCTGGTTGGTTTCGCCGCCGGGGCCTTCGTACGAGAGCGTGTCGATGCTCTTGCTCCAACGATAGATGGCGTCGAGTTGGAGTCCGTCGCTGAAACGGCGGGTCAGTCGCGCGTTCATCGCGTGGTAGTTCGAGTTCACGTCGGGCTGGACGAAGAAGACCGCGAAAAATCGCGGGCTGCGCGGGAAGAGGAAATTCTGATTGACGAGCCGGATCAGCTTGTGGCCGCTGCTGCCCTGATAGCCGAGCGTCGCGACGAGCTTGGCCGGCAGGTCGTACTGCCCCTCGAAAGAGAAGGCGTAGACGTAGGCGTTCGGCACTTCGTTCGGCGAGCCGTAGACTTCGGCTTCGCCGACGGCGGGGCCGTTCGTCGCCGGGTCGATGCCCTGCGCGAGGACGGGATTCGCCGGGAAGCTGAAAGGCGAATTGTTCGCGCCGAGCGCGTAGAGAATCTGCCCGCCCACGAACGGCGAGCCGAAGTCGGTCGCAGCCGTGCCGCAACAGATGTTGTAGCGGACGAGAAACGGCGGGTTGCCGCGCGTGTTGGCGAACAGCACGTTCGGGATGCGGTTATAGCTGATGCCGAAGCCGCCCCGCAGGACGAGTTTGTCGTTGAAGCGTGCGGGGCTGTAGGCGAAGCCGAGACGCGGCGCGAAGTTGTTGCGGTCGGGTTCAAAAAGTCGGTCGCGCAACACGACGCGGCTATCGACCAAACCGCGCTGCCCGAATTCGAGGTTGGTGATGCGGTCTTCCTTCTCGCCCGGCGGCGTGAAGTATTCGTAGCGCACGCCGAGATTGATGGTCAGATTGGGGCGAAGTTTCCAGTCGTCTTGTGCGAAGAAGGCGTAATTGGTGGTGCGGAAATAGCGTTGGATGTCGGCGGTCGAGCCGGTGCGCGGGTCGGCGTTGATGCTCTCGAAAATCGGCGCGTCGTTGGCGAAGTTGAACAGCCCGGAGAACGTGTAGAGCGGACGCGCGCCGCCGACGAGATTGTTGTTGTCCTGCTCTTTGCGAATCGACACGCCGATTTTCGTCGCGTGATTGCCGAAAACCTTGCTGAGCGTGTCGTTAAACTCGTAGGTGTTCTGCGCGAAGATGCCGGGCGAGGCTTCGCCGCGCGGCGCACCGAAGCGGATGCGGTCGAAGGGCAAGCCCTCGATTTCGATGCGCGGGATGCCGAAGTTGGTCTCCGCCGAGGATTCGACCTGATTGAGCGCGAAGCGCGTCACGTTGAAGCGCGCTTCGTTGAGCGTGGTCGGCGAGAGCACGCGATTCCACGTCAAGGTCGCGGACGAGTTGAACGGTTTGAATCTCAAATCAGCGCCCGGACGACTCGCCGCGCCGGGGTCGCTGCCCGTGCTGTTCTGGCGCGTCAGAAACGCGCTGAAGGCGAACGTGTCGTTGCCGCGCAGGTAGTCGATGCGCGGGTTGAACTGGCTGCCTCGAACCTGATTGGGCGAAAAAATTTGTGCGAACTGGATGTCCGGGATGCCGTCCAAGCCGCCGCCCGCCGGGTTGCCGAGACTGATGTACTGGCCTTGCGCGCCGGTCGGCGAACCGATGTCGAGACCGCCCGCGACGACGTTGCAACGCGCCGGGTCGTTGCCGAAGCGCGAGCAATCGACGGGTAGCACATTTGCGATGCGCGGCTCGATGCCCTGCGAGGCGAGCACCGCCGAGGTGACGCCGTTGGGCCGGATGCGCCGGATGAGGTCGCGATACTGCGGCGTTTCGACGAACACGTTTGAAGAGGTCGTCGAGTTGTTGCGCAAGCCTTCGTACGAGAAGAAGAAGAAGAGGGAATTGCGCACGATGGGGCCGCCGAGGCTGCCGCCAAACTGCCGGAAGCGATTCTCGACGCGGACGGGCGCCGCGTTGTTAAAGCCGCCGTACTTGTTGAAAGAGTTCAAGGCGGGGTCGTTGTATTTGAAGAACGCGCTGCCGTGAAAGTCGTTCGTCCCGTTCTGCGAGACGACTTTGATTTGCGCGCCTGAGTTGCGCCCGTCCTCCGCCGAGTAACTGCTCGACAGGATGCGCACCTCTTTCACCGATTCCTGATTCGGCGTGATGACCGCCGCCCCCCCGAAGCCGAGACTGTTGACACTGACGCCGTCGATCTGGAAGTTGTTGGCCGAGACGCGCTGGCCGTTGGCCGTAATCGGGACTTGATTCTCGACTTGATAGATCGACGAGTTCGAGCCGCCCGGCCCCGTCGTGTTGGGAAGGCCGACCGAGTTGCCCGATCCGCTGCGCGCGCCGTCGCCGAAGACGCCGGGCGTCAAACGCGCCAACTCGTACGGGTCGCGCCCGACCTGCGGCAACCGGAGCACGTCGATCGTCGTGATGACTTTGTTGACGTTGGCGTTCTCGGTTTCGAGCGGCTGCGCGCCCTCGCTCGTGACCGTCACGGTCTCGGAGACTTCGCCGGTCGTCAGCACGATGTCGAAGCCTTGCGTGCCTTCGGCGTTGACCGTGATGTTTTCGATCGAACCTTTTTTGAAGCCGGAGGTTTCCGCGTTGAGGTTGTAGCTGCCGGGCGCGAGTCCGGTGAAGCGATAAAATCCGTCGTCGCTGGTGGTCGTCGTTTGCACGCGCGCGGTCTCGTTGTTGACGAGCGTCACGCTGACGTTCGGGATGATCGCCCCGGCAGTGTCGGTCACCGTCCCTTGTACGCTCGAATTGAATTGTGCGTGCGTCGCGTGCGCCGTGCACAGCAAGATGATGACGGTCAAAACGTGTTGAATCGGTTTCGTCGTGATTCGGCTGAGCATTAAAACCCTCCATTGCGGAACCTGCCGCAAGGTTTGCAGTCGCGTGCGCCCGTTGTAGAAAACCGGGCGGGCGAGAGTGAAAATTCAGGCGTTCGTCAAATGGCCGGAGACGACCCACGCGCGGAGAAAGTGGTAAACCTGCGCGTTGCCGGAACGGTTTGGGGTCGAATTAAGTTGCTTTTCGTTTGGCCGCTTAGGAATAGCACTTGTGCCTGAAAAATTCAATGGAAATTATGAGGTCGCCTCTGCTACTCTTAGCCGTCGATCAAACAGAAAATTCCTTTGATCCCCCGCAAGTCGAATTACGCCCCGGAGACGACGCTGGCCGGTTTGCGAAAGGTCTGAGAAGCGGCGCGGAGTCGGCGTCCGGCGGTGTGACATCACACTCTTCTTGCGCCGTGCGGTGTGCGGCGCGACGACTCCCGTGAGCGGGCGACACGGGCGCGGCGGCGGTGAATCAAACAAGCTGAAGGAGCACAGTTGATGCGATACGCAAAAACATTGGTGGTCGGTTTCGTCGTGGCGATGCTCGCGGTCGGCGGGTGTGTCAGCGCGCCGCAGGAGCAGGCGAATCAGACGAACGCGGGCGGGCAACCGAAGAAGACGACGGGGCCGGTGCGCATCGGGTTTTCGATGGACACGCTGAAAGAGGAACGCTGGCAACGCGACAAGGAACTCGTCGAAGCCCGCGCCAGAGAACTCGGCGCGGAGATACTCGTCGAAGTCGCCAACGGCGACGACGCGCGGCAGGTCAATCAGGCCGAAGCGATGTTGACCAAAGGCGTCGATGTGTTGATCGTCGCGCCGCACAACGGCGAGGTCGCGGCGTCGATAGTCGAATCGGCGCACCGCCAGAACGTGCCGGTTATCAGCTACGACCGCCTCATCAAAAACTCCGACGTTGATCTCTACGTCTCGCATCAGGTGGAAAAGATCGGCGAGTTGCAGGCGAAGTACGCGCTCGACCGCGCGCCGCGCGGCAACTATGTGCTCATCGGCGGCTCGCAGACCGATAACAACGCGCTCCTGCTCCGCAAAGGACAGATGAACATCTTGCAGCCCGCCGTCGATAGCGGGGCTATCAAGATCATCTCCGACCAGTTCGCGCGCGAGTGGCTGGCGAGCGAAGCCAAACGCATGACCGATGATGCGTTGACCAAAACCGGCAACGACATTCAAGCCATCATCGCCTCCAACGACGGCACCGCCAGCGGCGCAATCTCAGCCCTCCCCGACGCGCTCATCGGCAAGGTGGTCGTCACCGGACAGGACGCTCAACTCGACGCTTGCCAGAGCATCGCGCAGGGGCGGCAGACGATGACCATCTACAAACCCATCCAGCCGCTCGCCTACAGCGCGGTCGAAAGCGCGATCAAACTCGCGCGCGGCGAGAAGCTCGAAACGTCCGACAAGGTCAACAACGGCAAGCTCGACGTGCCCTCGATTTTGCAGGAACCGATCGCGGTCGATAAGGCGAACATGGCAAGCACGCTCATCAAAGACGGCTATCACAAGCTCGAAGACGTTTACAAGAACGTCCCGAAAGACCAGTGGCCGAAACAGTAGAAACCCGACCCGGTGAGTGGATGAGCAAATGAATCAATCGGCGAAAGCTCCGCTGCTGGAGATGCGCGAGATTACGAAGACGTTTCCGGGCGTACGCGCGCTCGACGGCGTGACGTTCTCGCTCGGCGCGGGCGAGTTTCACGCGCTGGTCGGGGAAAACGGCGCGGGCAAGTCGACGCTGATGAAGGTGCTCGGCGGAGTTTATCCGCACCCGCAGTACGGCGGCGAAATCCTGATCGACGGCGCGGTGCGACGCTTTGCCGACGTGCGCGAAGCCGAAGCCGCCGGCATCGCGGTCATCTATCAAGAGCTTTCGCTGGTCAAAGACCTCTCCATCGGCGAGAACATTTTTCTCGGTCGCGAGCCGCGTCGCTTCGGCATCATCCGCCGCGAGGAACTCTATAGCCGCGCGCAGAAACTGCTCGCCGACCTCCGTCTCAACATCGACCCGCACACGCCCGTCGGCAACCTCGGCATCGGCCAGCAGCAACTCGTCGAAATCGCCAAGGCCCTCTCGCAAGAGGCGCGCCTTCTGGTGCTCGACGAGCCGACCGCCGCGCTCACCGACGCCGAAGTCGAAACCCTTTTCGGCATTCTCGGACGACTCAGGGCGCGCGGCGTCGGGATGATCTACATCTCGCACAAACTCGACGAAGTGTTCCGCATGAGCGACCGCATCACCGTGTTGCGCGACGGGCGCACGGTCGGCACCGACGCGACGCGCGACCTCGACGAGCCGCGCATCATCGCGCGTATGGTCGGGCGCGAGGTCGGCGACATCTTCCCCGACGCTTCGCACCCGCGCGGCGAAGTCGTCTTTGAGGTCCGCCACATGACGGTCGAAGACGCCAACGTGCGCGGCAAGCTGTTGGTCAACAACGTCAGCTTCGCGGTCAACGGCGGCGAGGTGCTCGGCATCGCGGGATTGATGGGTGCGGGGCGCAGCGAACTATTGATGGGTATCTTCGGCGCGCATCCCGGAAGCGTCAGCGGCGAGATTTACGTCGCGGGCGAGCGCGTGCGGATTGCACGCCCCTCTGACGCCATCCGCCACGGGGTCGGGTTCGTCACCGAAGACCGGAAAAGGTTCGGGCTAATTCTCGAACAGACGATTTTGAACAACATGACGCTGGCGGGACTGGCGCAACTCTCCGGACGCTTCGTCACCAACACCGATGCCGAAGCCGCCGCGGGCGAACGCGCCGCGCGCGAACTCCGCGTCAAGGCTAATTCGGTGTTCACGATTGTCGGCACGCTCTCCGGCGGCAATCAGCAAAAGGTCGTGCTCGCCAAGTGGCTCTTGACGAACCCGCGCGTGCTGTTTTTAGATGAGCCGACGCGCGGCATCGACGTCGGCGCGAAGCAGGAGATTTACGCGCAGATCAACAAACTCGCGGCGACGGGTCTCGCCATCGTGCTCGTTTCGTCCGAACTGCCCGAAGTGCTCGGCCTCTCCGACCGCGTGATAGTTCTCCACGAGGGGCGCGTGACGGGCGAATTCAAACGCACCGAAGCGACGCCCGAAGCCGTCATGGCCTGCGCTACCGGACACGTCAAAGCCGCGTGAAGCAAGTTGCAAGTCAAACCGGAAGGGGCCAGCCGGAACGTCTCTTGTCGCAGCCTGTCTTGTCGCGTTTTCGATTGAGGTTGTTAATGAAAGACTGGAGCCTCGCCTCGCTCATCATTTTGCTCGCCATCCTTGTCGTCGTGCCGTTGCTGGCCGAGAGCTATCTCGTCGCGCACGGCTCGCTATTTTTCAGCGGTCGCGCCGGGCTAACGAGCGACACCGAGCGAGAGTTAGAGCTAAGGATCGAACGCGAACAGGAACGCGAGAGCCGTCTGCAACGCGCCGCGGAGATTGAAGAGAACCGACAGCGACTGGGCGAGGCATTTTTCGCGTGGTTCGAGTGCGACCCGCGCGCGGCTTGCCGGAGCGTCGATTTTGACAAGGACGGCGTTCCCGAACGATTGACGGTCGAGAAGCTGCCGCAACTCGAAGAAAAGTGGCTGTCCGTCACGCGCGCGAAAGATGAAAAAGTGCTGCTCCTGTTGCCGTTCAACGACGAGGCGGGCGACGCCCGCACGCGCCTCGCCGTCTTTGAAGAGGCGGGAGAGACGCGCCTAGTGGTTTACGATCAGGTTAGCTATGCGCAACCGCTGGAAATCGCTTACCGCTACGACGGCGAACGCATGAAGGATGTTTACGGGGCGCAGTTCAAGATTCTACCCGACGCGGAGAGTGTGGAAGGGGAGGCTCTCATGTTCGCCGACCCCGCGCCCGACGACGGAAGCTTCCCGGCAGTGCTCAAGTTGCTTTGTTACTATTTCGTGCTGACGGTTCTCGTCGCCGTCGTCATTTACAAGCGAGAGAACCTGGCGAGCGGCGGCGGCTTCCCCAACTTTCTCCCGTGAGGGTATCCATGAGCGAGCTTGCGCCGGAACTTGACGCTGACCGCCCGCAACCCGCGCCGCGCTCGACAACGCCCCGCCCGCCCGCACCGACGACGACGGCTCTCAGAGGTTGATATGAAAAATTGGAATCGGCGAATCATTTTGTGAAAGGTCATCCATGAGCAAGCACGCCAATGAGCCTGCGGTTGACCGTCCGCCAGTGACGGCGGACGTGTCGCCGCCCGATGCGCCGTCTGACGAGCCGGAGACGCGCATCGGCGGTTGGAGGTTGCCGACCGCTTCGTTGCGCGCCTACACGATGTTGTTCGCGCTGGTCGCGATCTGGATATTTTTCCAGTGGGCGACCATCGACGACCGTAACCCGTACGGCCTGTTCCTGAGCGGCGTCAACTTCTCGAAGCTGTTGCAGCAAATGGCGGTGACGGGCGTGCTCGCCATCGGGATGCTGATGGTCATCGTCGCCGGGCAAATCGACCTCTCGGTCGGCTCGGTGGTCGGACTCGCCGGGGGCATCGCGGCGATGACGCAGGAGTGGGGACTCGTCCCCGCGCTGCTTTCAGCGGTCGTGGTCGGACTCTTGATCGGCGCGGTGCAGGGGAGCCTCGTCGCCTACGCCAACATCCCGGCCTTCATCGTCACGCTCGGCGGGTTGCTCGCGTGGCGCGGCGTGATTCTCGGTTTGAGCAAGGGGTCGTCGATTCCGGTTTCGTTGCCGGTCTTTCGTTCGCTGGGGCGCGACTTCGTGGCGCCGACGGTCGGCGTCGTAGTGGCGGGGCTGGCGATTGCGGCCATCGTGTGGATGACGCTGAGCCGCAACCGCGCGCGCGCGCGTCACGGCC
>JBGTHJ010000028.1:0-8088 GCA_041746175.1 Pyrinomonadaceae bacterium | reverse complement strand
TCAGCACCGACGAGCGGGCGAGAGAAGCCTTGCCTCAAGTGCTGTTTGAAGAATATGGCTCAACTCAACCAACGCTCAGGACTTTCAGTCCGTTAGGAGGAAACCACCACCTTTGAGGTGGTGGAGCTTCCGCTCATTTCTGCGCCGCCCTTCTTCGCACGGAAAAAAATGGCTCTCTCCCGTTTACTGATGCTCCAACTCGATCAGGTTGACGACCGTATCGCCCTTCCCGCGAATCACATTTTGCCGCTTCTGTCTGTCTCTCTCGGCGACCGGCATGTCGGTCGAGTTTTGCGTCAGGAACTTTTGCACGGCATCGGTCTGCTTCGGGTCGCCAATGGCGCGGACGCCGCTTTTCTCCGCCGGCACGTTCTTTAAATCTTCAAAAGTCGGGAGCGGGTCTTTCGACCACACCATCCACATCTTTTCCGTTCCGCGCTGTCCCTCTTTCGCGCCCGTGAAAAAATACCAGCTCTCCGATGGGATGGTGACGGTTTCGGCAGCCGGCAGGCGCGCATCGCCCGACTTGATTTGCGGTGAGGGAAACAAGATCTGGTAGCGCGGCTCATCACTCGCCGCGCTGCCGCCGGTCGCGGGCGATTCGTTGAGCAAATAGAGATGCCCCGCGTCCTTCGACGAGACGTTCAGGCGGAATCGCCAGCCATCGGTGAAAACGTCGCGCCCTTCGGATTGGAACGGTGCGCCATCTTCCCTCCCGTCTTTCATCTTCTGCACCGTCAGCCAAAAGTTAAGCGTGCGCTCGACGGGTTGGGTAGTGGCAGCGTTCGTGTTCTGGTTTGAAGTTGCAGGAGCATCGGACGACCGGTTTAACCAGAACAGCGCGCCGCTGATGATGAGGACGAGCACAGCTAATGCCCCGGCGATGACCGCAGCCTTCGGCGTCGCGGATTTCTTTGGGGGCATCGCCGTCGCTGGAATCGTTTCTGAATTGAGGCGGCTTAACGGGACGAGTTTGGCGGGCGTCTCGGGGTTCCCGGCGTCCGCCGTAAACAGGTTGTAGATGCGTATGCGAGCGCCGTGCACGACTTCGGCTTCGCCGAGGTCGTGCAGGCGTTCTCGCCACTGGTTTAGTTGCTGCAACACTTCGGCAACCGGCTGCGAGACGAGGACGTGTCCGGCATCGCCACAGTTCATCACGCGCTGCGCCGTGTCGATGCCGCCGCCCGCGACGTTGTTCTGCGAGCTGATGTTAGGGACGCGATAAACCGGGCCGGCGTGGATGCCAATGCGCACTGGCGTCTGCGCCTCGCCGCGCAGACGCCGCGCGACTTCAAGAGCGCACTCGACGGCGGGCAGAGGGTTCGAGGTGAAAAAGACGAGGGCCATACCGTCGCCGGTCGGCAGCTTGACGAGTTGGTCGGCGGCGTGCGCGGTGGCAAACTGCCGGGTGTGGCGGACGACATCTTGCAGTTGGCGTAGCTGTCGCGACTGCTGATCCGTTGGCTGGAGCGAATAGCCGACGATGTCGGCGAAGAACACGTACGCCATATCGAGCGTCAGAGACGAATCGTCGTTCGCGTGTGGGGCGTCGCCGGTCGCCGATGAACTCCCTGACGAAGGGGGGGGCGCCAATTGGGTGGGCGGGAGGAGGTGGTGGTGCGGCGGCGGCGGCGGCGGCACGCCCGCAGCGTTTGACTTGTTCGCCTCATCAAAGCGGTGCGTCTCGGCTTCGGTGGCGAACGCCACGTTGAGCGATTGGGCGAGCGTGTCGCCAAAGTCGCGGGCGCTGGCGAAACGTCGCTGCGGTTCAAACTCCAGCGCTTTCAGGATCGCTTCCTGCGCGGCCACGGAGAGCGCGGGACGCAAATCGCACGGCTTGACGCGGACCCCGGCGCGCTGCAACTCCAGCAACTGGAACTGTGTTTCGGGGTTGAAGGGTCGCCGCCCCGTGACCATTTCGTAGGCCATCACGCCGAGCGAGTAGATGTCGCTCGCGGCGGTGCAGGATCGCCGCTCTAGTTGTTCCGGCGACATGTAAGCGATGGTTCCGGCGAGCATGGGCAACAAGGTCGAAGGGGCGACGACGGAATCTTTGATCTTGGCGATGCCGAAGTCGATCAGCTTGGCCTCTTCGTCTTCGCCCGCCGCGCTCTCCAGCATCACGTTTTCGGGCTTGAGGTCGCGGTGAAGGACGCCTCTGTCGTGGGCGGCGGACAGCGCGCGCCCGACGCGGCGCATCACGTAGGCAACTCTTTCGAGGGGCATTCCCTCCGCCGTCATCACCGAGCGCAGCGGCGTGCCTTCGACATACTGCATGACGATGTACGGCTGGCCTTCCGGCGTCTCGCCCGCGTCGTACACCGCGACGATGCCGGGATGGTTGAGACGCGTCAGGGCTTCGGTCTCCTGACGAAATTTCTGAAGCACCCAGTCGTTCTTCGACATTTCGTCCTGTATGACCTTGATGACGACGAGGCGGTTCATCAATCCCGTATCGCGGGCGAGGTAGACGATGCCGATGCCGCCGCGACCGAGTTCGCGTTCGACGTGATAACGGTCGCCGAACGTCGCGCCGGGTCGTTCCGGTGTGATGACCGGCGGTGGTTGTGGAGGAGGCGGCGATGCGGAAGGCTCTGCGCCGGAAGGTTCCGTTTTTGGTGGAGAGTGGTCGTTTGGTTTCATATGAGTTGAAAGCGGATGAGGGCACAGCGTTCGTCGTCGAGGAACGTGCGCAGGGACGAGCCGCAATCGCGGACGGTCAGCCCGTCCTGACGTTTTCGCCGTTCGGCATGGTTACGCGACACCACCATCGACCACCGCACCGAATCAAACACGACGCGGCAGGTGTCGGGGTCGCGCCCGATTTTGATGACCGTCTGGCGAAAGTTGCGCGCCGGAGTTTCGTCCGTGCCGCTGTTTGGGATAGACGGTGTGACGCTGGCGGATGATGTCATAAGGTTATCGAATATTTCAAACCGAACGGCGAGACGGGTCATCTGTCTTCTGGATAAATCGACACCTTTTGCGGAATTGTCTGTGCGCGCCCCCTCACGGGTGGGGACGGTACCTGCCGGCGGTCGCGCGCTTCGTTGCACGTGACGTTCGACGGCGATTGGGTTGAAGACGCGCGCGACCGTTCGATGGCTCTACCGGGCTGCTGCCCGCGACTGCTTTATTGTCGGATGCGTCCGCACGCATCGCCGGAGCGCGCTCTGGACTCTGTAATGAGTGCGCGGCGCGGTTGTCGTGTACTGATGTGTGGATTAGCTGGTCGGGCTTTTAACTGTTGCCGCTGGTTCGCCCTGCTCTGCTGGGTCGGCTTCGATGCGTTCGAGCCGCGCGTGCGCGTCGCCCCGCGCGTGGTGTTGTTTCTGGTTCCGCGCGTATCTGACGACCCACTCTAAATCCCTCGTGCCAAAACTGACCACGCCGTAACCCGTCTGCCATTCGAGCAGCTTGCGATTGGCGACCTCGTGGTTGATGTAGTGTGCGCTCGCGCCTTTGAGTTTCCCGACCCACTCGCTGATGGTCAAAGTCGGCGGCACGCTCACGACGAGGTGGACGTGATCCGGCATCCCGCCGACGGCGTGAAAGCGCACGCCCGGTGTCTCCAAGACGCGATGTTGCAGATAATGATCCAACCGCCCCTCGATTTCCGCCGTCAACACCCGCGCGTTCTGTTTCGTGTGCCACGTCAGATGCAGGTTGATTTCGGAATAGACGTTGCGCGGCATAACCGTGCGGCTCCGTACAGATTCCACGAGGTCGCCAGATTCAATGCGACCGCTTAGATTTCACAAGGCTGTTCAAGTTCTGCGAGGTCGTCCAGATTCTGCGAGGTCGCACAGTTTTTAGCCGCGTTGACGCGGGTTGCCCGCGAGGGCCATTAGGCCAGCCGTTCCACGGCTGGTACACCACCCGCGCCGCATACTCCCACTCCGCCTCACTCGGCAACCGATACGTGAACCCGTCGCGGAGCGCGACTTCTAGATAGACCGGCAGACAGAGCGGTTCTGAACTTTAGCGAATGACTGCGATCTCGAATCCGGCGCTGAGTCCGGGCAGGGCGCGTGGGTTTTGTTTATTCCCGGTCTCTTTCCGAACGCGGTCGCTGACGTAATTGAACAGTTCACCAGCCGTGACGGTTTTGTCTGTGTTCGCGTCCGCCAGACCGCTCAAGCCTTCGAGCAAAGCCCAGGTGAAAACACCGTGGCCGCCCCCCCAACGGGTGCTTTCGGCGGAGGTTTCGTTGACATCCGAAGAAGTCAAAACGGCGCGTCCTTCCTGTTTGAAAAGTTGTTTGGCGAGAAAATCGTTGACGTTGTTGCCGTCTTCCGCGAACTGGCGCGGGTCGCTGGCGGGTGGCGGTTTTTGATCCCCGCTCTTGATGGCGGGCGATTCTTCCAACACGAGTTGGCGCTGCGGTTCGCCGGAGGCGGAGGATGGTTTGGAGATGATCGCCGTCCCGCTGACGCCCGCGCTGTGACAGGTGTCGAGCAGAAAAACGGCGCGTTTGGCTTGCAGTTTTTGGTCGATCATCTGTTTCAGTTCGAGCATCGGCAGCGCGGTGTTTTTCAAATCCGCGACTTTGGAATCGTAAACCAGATAATACAGATTTCGCTTGTCGTAAGGGTCGGGAGTGCCGTGTCCGGCGAGGAAAAACAAGATCATGTCGGTCGAACTCGCACGGGTCAGAAACCGCGCCAGCGAATCGCGCACCGCGCTCAAAGTGGCGTCTTCGTTGGTCAAAAACAAGATGTCGTTTGAATTGAAACCGCCCTCGGTCAGCCGTTTAAAGAGCGCTTCCGCGTCTTTGTCGGCAAACGCCAGATCGGTCAGACCCGCGTCGTTGTTTTTGTATTCGGAGATGCCGATGATGACGGCGAATTTGCGTCCTGAAAATTTCAGAGATTCTTTGCCGGCGACGCGGCGCGGGTCGGTCAGCACCACGAACGAAGCGAAATAACGTGTGCCGTCTTTGGTCTTGGCTTCGATTTCAAAGACGTTTTTGCTGCTGTCGAGTTTGAACCCGAAGAGCCGGTTCAAATCGCAGAGCAGCATTTTGCCCGACGAAGCAGCGCGTTGATGGCAGACCGTCGTCGCGGCTTTGGTATTGATGACGACTTTGATGTCGCTCCAGTTCATCGCGGAGGCATAAGGGTCTGCGATCCAAAACTTGACGACGTTGATATCCGTGCGGGCGATATAATTATTGACCGTGCGAAGCTGTCCCGTGTTCAGTTCGGGCAGTTCGACCGCAAACGGAGTCCGGTCTTGACCAAACGCCGTTGTCAAGCCCGACGCCAACGCCAACAGCACGAAGATTTTTGTAAATTTATGACGCATCAGTTTTGAGGGATCAAGGTTGCGGAACAGGGGCTGAGGGATGAATCAAAGACATCGCTGTTTGTTTCAATTCATCCCTCAGCCTCATGCGTTGTTTTACGGCTTCCCGCGCTGTTTCGCCGGAGATGCGGCGGGTTGCGGCGAAGCGGGGGCGTTTGGCACGGCGGATTGCGCCCCGCCGCCGCTCGCGACGCGAATCGGGTCGATGTCTCTGGTGGCGACGTTCATCGCCGGAGTCGCGCGGTAAGTCGTCGCGCCCATGTCCTGCATGAAGTCGTAAATAAACTCCATGTTCGACGGCAACGCACCGGCGTTTTCGCGCTGGTAAATCGTCACGTAGGTTTTCAAGTCGTTGATGATCGAGTTGATTTCGTTCGGATTGCGTTCGCTCAGGCGCAGCATGGCGCGATAGAGATACGGTTCGGCGATGGTCTGGCGTTGGTCGAGCGCAACGGCTTGCGACAGATTTTCCAGGGCCCTGGAGATTTCCGTCGCGTTGCGGGCGGTTTGTTTCAAGACCTTGCCGTAATAATAGTAAGCCGACGGATCGCTGCTGCGGTTGGCGATTGAATCTTCCAAATTGGTGCGAGCCATTTGGAACATATCGAACTGAAACGCGCGGATTCCGTTGTCGCGTTTGATGAGCGCCATGACGTTGGAAAACTCCGGTTCACCGGCGATGAGTTCGCCCGCATCGAGTTTCTTCTGAATATCGGCGGCCAGCGTTTCGTTGAGCATACGCGCGATGCCACGCGCGCCAGTCGCCAGTAGATTCTTGCTTTTGTCGCCACCACCACCACCACCGGTAAGTGCTTTGCGGTTTTCCGCCGCATTAACCGCACCGATAAGCGCACCATTTTTAATGAACTGCGCCGAAGCCGAGGTGTACGTCGAGAGACGATCTTTAACACGGTCGGGCGAGGCAATAAAGCCCGTTTGCGTGCGCGGATCGGCGGTCATCGTCGCCATTCGTTCGTAAAATTTCGGGACTTCGCGGACATCGTAATTACGATTGAACATCAAGCGCATCGATTCGATATCGGCTTCGTCTTCCTGTACTTTTTCCCAACTGACGACACCGGGCGTGAAAAGTTTGCTGACGGTGGGGGCGAGCGCGATAGCCAGAATTGCGCCGTCGCCGCCGCCCACGATACCGCCGACGATGCCGCCGACCACCGCGCTGATGATCGCGGCTTTGCGGGCTTTGGCTTCCTGGTAAGCCTGTGCGCCGAGCGAAACCAGCGCATCGTCGAACCAGTGTTCTTTTTCGACGTGGGCGATTTCGTGACCCAGAATATAGGCGAGCTGGGCTTCGTTATCAACCGCGGCGAGATAACCCGTCGAGATGTAAACCGTGCCGGTGGACATCGAACGCGCTTCGGGAACGGGATTTTGCAGGATGCGGAAAGCGTATAGGTTTTTCGAGTTGGCGGGAACGAGCGACTGTCCGACGCGGTTGACGTAATCCTGCGCTAACGGGTTGTCGTAGAGAGTGTCTTCAAAAATCAGCTTTTCGCCGTCGCGGTCGACGAGTTTGGCGTTTGATGGACGCAGGTTGATGCTGTAGGCGGTCTCGATGTGCTTGCGCCGGATGTCGCGGTAGCGATTGTCAACCGCATCTTTGAAAACGGGGTCGGTGCTGTACTTGTTCCGCGAATACGAGCTGATGTTTTGATAAAGACGTTCGTTTTTCGCCTCTATTTTGGCGGCCTTTTCTTCCTGCTTGGTGGCTTTTTCCTGTCGCTTTTGTTCTTCTTTGCGTTGTTTTTCCACTTGTTTGTCATCCTGCGCCGTCGCGGGTAGACCGTTTGCCAAAACTGAGGCGAGAACCAGAAGCGAAAGGCGGAAGGCGATGAAGAGTTGTTTGAGAGTCGCTGCCAGCATGATTCGTTCTCCTAACTGATGTTACGTAGCGGGAGGCTGCGGGTTGAGTTGGGTCGTCGCGGTGTGGGTCGGCCACTTCTCCAAACCGATGTTCTGCTTCAGAGACTCATGATAGAACTCGATCCTCCACCGTTTTGATAGAGTTGCGGCGGCTGGTCGAACGAGAGCAGGATGGCGAATTGCCGTCCTGGGTTCTTCTTCAGGATGGTATGACGCGCGTCGCCGAAGTCGAGAACCGCAACCGTTCTACGCTTGGCCTTGAGCTCCGGATTATTGTCTGTGGTAGGCGCTGGGGCGGGCGGCGGCGGGGTAGGAACTTGATCGTCTTTCTGTCTGCTGGTGGAGGCGGATTTGCTCTGGGCTGATTTATCTTTCTTGGTCTGGTGGAGCACAAATTTAGAACTCGGTCTCATAGAAAAGGCCGTTAGAAGGAGAGTAGGGTAGCTTAAAAGCTTTTTCATGCGAGGTCTCCTACTGAGGCTCGTCGGTTCGAGTTAGAGGGCGTAACGCGGCAAGGCGGATGTTATAGTA
Organism: Pyrinomonadaceae bacterium; assembly: GCA_041746175.1. Lineage (GTDB taxonomy): Bacteria > Acidobacteriota > Blastocatellia > Pyrinomonadales > Pyrinomonadaceae > JBGTHJ01. Next base: position 366 of record JBGTHJ010000028.1, on the reverse strand, counting down.
TAGCGCCTCTTATTTCAAGGATTGGCCGCAAGTTTGTGTCCCTCAGGCAGAGATGTCACCTCTTTGTGCAATATCCGCATATTGCCTCGCCATTTGTCATCTGCACCGACTTTTCCGAGCAGTTGGATAACGCCGCCGTGAGTTGGGCGTTCACACGTCGAGCGTCCACGGCGAGATAACCCAGACTCTGCACCGCGTCCGCAATCGTGCGCCCTGACCGGTGACGAGTCGCACCGCGCCTTCCTTATAGCGGTTTGCAATTGGGTGAGTGCCGGGAGCGCCAGCGTCCCGCTGGCAAGCGTGCTCGGAGCACGTTCAATGGTTCGCGTTCTCCGAACGCTCAATGCGAGCGGGACGCTCGCGCTC
>JBGTHJ010000027.1:0-10823 GCA_041746175.1 Pyrinomonadaceae bacterium | reverse complement strand
CGCTCCGCGAAAAGAAACCTCGGCGCGGATTCCGCGAGCAGCCGCCCCGCCCCGGCGCGCACCGCGTCCCGCGCCGCCCAACAACACGCGACCATGAACAGCGCCGCCGCGACCGAACGCGCCCCACGATGTTTGACGACTGACATCTGTTTGGTCATCTCTCGACGCCGACCCAATCCTATCCGACATCCCGTCCATCACGTGAATCATGGGTGCGCTGTCTTTCAACCCGTTCGTCGAGCACGACGACGACGACGAGCGCGACCACGACGAGCGCGTTCACCGTGATGTGCAAACCAAAATCGACGAGGCTGTGCACCGCGACGGCAAGCACCCCCGCGAGCGCGCCCGCGCACGCCGCTCGCCGGAAAGAATCGGGCGCGCGAAGACGCACGCGCGCCACTCTTATCAACCCGACGACGAACCATCCGACCAGCGCGACGCCGGCGACGCCGCCGCTCGCCGCGAGTTCGAGATAATCGTTGTGCGCCTGTTGCAAAGACATCTCGCCGGAGGCGTCGTGAAACCGCGTGACGGCGGCGTGGTACGCGCCGAAGCCCGACCCCATCAGCGGGCGCATCCGTATCAACTCCCACGTCGCCGCCCAAATCTCGACGCGGCGGTCGCCCCAACGCGCCTTTGAACTTTCCACGCGCGCCTCGTCCGGCAACGCTTCGAGCCGATTCGCCAGCGGCTCGCCGCCCAGCCAGACGACTCCGCCAACGACCGCTCCCAACAGGCAACCGACCAGCCCGACGCGCACCACCGTCGAGTTAGCTAGCCGCCGCACACGCGCCGCGATGCCTTCCTCGTCCGCGCGCGCGTCGGCTGCCGAATGTCTCGTCCGCGCACGAGGTTGCGAAGTTGTGAGATAGAGCAGCGCGAGCAGCACCAACTGCGCGAACATTCCGAGCAGCCCGCCGCGCGAGTTCGAGAGCACGAGCGCCGTCCAGACGGGCAACGCCGCCGCCGCGTAGAGCAGCACTCGCTCGCGTCGGCGACGCTCGATGACCAGCAAGCCGAGCACGACGCCGAGCGCCATCTCCATCAGAAACGCGAAGTGGTTGCGGTTGATGAACTGCCCGTAACCCGTCGTGTTTGATGAGAGGCGTGCTAACAGGTAGCTTGCGGCGGCGGGTTGCGTCTGTCGCACGATGCCGAACAACGCGCTCGCGACGCCGACCGCGATGATGACCCAGACGAGCGCACGCAGTCGGCGGCGGCTCGACGTGTAGCGCAACAGCAACGCCCCGGCGAGCGTCAGCGCGGCGAGTTTGAAAGCGAACCGGCGCGTCTCGTACGGGTCGGCGCTCAGCGCATCGCGCACGTCGATTCCGGCGATCGTCTCCACGCCGAAGACCGGCCACGCCGCCTGCCCGACCGCGAACAAAACGAGCGCGACCAGCGGCCAGAGGATGCGTTGTTCGCGCACCAGCCACGAACCGCGCAGCAATCCTTCAACCATCCACATCGCGCCGAGCGCAAACACCGCGCCCTCGAACGCGCCTTCCCACCACGGGTCGACCGCGCCATACGGCACGGCGGCGACCGCGATGAGCGCGAGCAGCAGCGCGAAGATTGTGCGGTCGAGCAATCGAGCCGCGCGGTGTGTCGTGGAGCCTGTTTTCAAACTTCTTCAAATGACCCGGCGAGTCGGAGAGAAAATCAACATCGATGGACTGGATCGAGATGCGACCGAAGCGAAGAGGCAAAAGGGCATCCAACTCCCGGCAACACCACCCGCCGCCGCGACAAGCCGTGATGAGCAGCAAGTTTTAGCGGCGAGTTCTCGATGCCGTTCTCGCTGCTTCGCGGTCGGGTGCGTGGCGTCGTCGGGCGTCGGCAAAGCGCGGCGTCAAGGCTTGGCTTCGTAGACGATATTGAAGGGCGTCTCGGCGGCGCGCCGGAACTGACCGAAGCCGCCGCCCTTGACCACCTCACGCAGACGCGCCTCGCCGGCCTGCGCCCCGAGCGCGAGACCCACCTCCTGCGACTTCGACGCCGGCGTGCACAAGAGCGTCGAAGCTGAGTAGTAAATGCGACCGACCGGATTCAGATTGTCCTCGACCGTGTCGCCGGCGAAAGGCTCGACGATCATCCATGTGCCGTCGGGCGCGAGCGACTCGCGGACGTGCGCCGCCGCTCCCACCGGGTCGCCCATGTCGTGCAGGCAGTCGAAGAAGGCCACGAAGTCGTAGCCGCCGCCGGGGTAATCTTTGGCGCGTGCGACCTCGAACTTCACACGGTCGGCGACGCCTGCCCCCGCTGCTCTCTGGCGCGCCATCTCTATCGAGCCGTCATGGTAATCGAAGCCGACAAAGGTGGAGGCGGGATACTGCTGGCTCATCAGGATAGTGGACGCTCCGAGACCGCAACCTACGTCAGCCACCTTGCCTCCGGTCTTCAACTTCTCCTCGACGCCACCGAGCGCGGGTATCCATGCGCTCGTCAGATTGGCGGCGTAACCGGGACGGAAGAAGAGTTCGGTGCCGCGAAACAGACCGTGATCGTGTTCGTGCCAGCCGAAGCCCTCGCCGGTGCGGAACCTTTCGGTGATCTGTGGCACAGCCCTCAGCGCCGAGACCGCCAGCAGGAAAGCGCCCGGCAGATAGGCCGGACTGTTCTCGTCGGCGAGGGCGAACGCTTGCTCCTCCGAGAGCGAGTAGCGCGCGGTGGACGGATCATACTGGACATACTCCCCCGCAGCCTGGGAATTGAGCCACTCGCGGACGTAGCGCTCGTCAGTGCCCGTGCGTTCGGCCAACTCGGTGGAGGTCAGCGGCGCCGCAGCCAGCGCTTTGTACAAGCCAAGGCTCTCGCCGATGACGACCAGCCCGGCGTGGAACGTAGCCCCGAAGTCTGCGACGAACTTCCCCAACAGTTGATTTAGTTTCTCTTCGTTCATAGCGATAAGCTCCTAACTCGTTAGATGCGTGGCATGGATACTGCGCGATTTACCGATCACGTCGGCGTTGACGGCGGTAAGATAAATCATCAAGGACCGGGAATGAATTTCGCTCGCAGCAAGCTGCGGGGTATCAAATGGCTGCCGCGTCGTTCGCGTGCGACTTACTATCCGCAAGCGATGATTACTCCGAGCGCAGCAAGTTGGGGGGAATGTACCCGCTGAGATTCAATCAATCGACCGACGCAAGACGCCCAACGTCGGGTACGCATCCGTCATCCGGCCCCCGCCCCTCCCCGGCTCTTATCCCTTTATCTTCGTCCCGCCCATCCGGGTTGATTCTTCGGTCGTCCTCGCGGGCGTAGATTCAGCGTGTCGCGATGGCCGGCGGCGCGGCGGCGTCGTGATTGGTGAGTTGAGACGCGTGTGCGGCAGGCAGTCCGAGCGTTTCAGCGTAGAGCCGGAGCGTGCGCTCGGTCATCACCGTTTCGCTGAACTCCTGCTCGACGCGGGTGCGTGCCGCGCGCCCGTACGCTTCGCGTTGCGCGTCGTCGTCGAGCAGTTGATTGACGGCGCGTGCGAGCGCGTCAGTGTCGGCGGGCGGGACGGTCAGCCCGGTCACGCCGTCGAGCGAAACGAAGGGCACGCCCGAATCGAGGTTGGTGTTGACGACGGGTTTGCCGCACGCCATCGCTTCGAGTTGGACGATGCCGAAGGCTTCGCTGCGGGCGACGGAGGCGAGCGCGAAGAGGTCTGCGGCGTGATAGAGCGGAACGGTGTCGGCGTTTTGAACCTCGCCGAGAAAGTGGACGCGCTCCGCGACGCCGTGCGACGCGGCCAACGCTTCGAGACTCGCGCGCAACGCGCCGTCGCCGACTATCAGCAGCCGCCCACGCACCTGCGCCATCGCCCGAATCAAATATTCAAAGCCCTTGTAGTAAATCAAACGCCCGACGCTAATCACGATGCGCGGGCCGTAGCGCGCGCGAATCTCCGCGACCCCGCGCGCGTCGAAGCGGCTGAACTGTGCGAGCGGGATGCCGTACGGGATGACGCGACAGCATTGGCGAAACTGCGCGAGCACGTCCGAGGTTTCGACGTAGCGCTGCGAAGTGGCGATGATCGCCGAGGCGCGGCGCAGCACGCGATGCAGCACGGGGCCGAACGCCCGCGCCATTGTCTTCTGGCGGACGATGTCGCTGTGGTAGGTGACGATGAGCGGGGCGCGCTGTCCGCTCATCAGATAGCACAGAATCGCGGTCGGGTTCGGAAGATGCAGATGGATGATGTCGGCTTGTGAACGCCTGATAAGCCCGGTCATGGTGGGGCAGACGGGCGCAGTCGAGAGATTGAAGCGCGTGCCCGCGCGTATCACGCGAACGCCGTCGTCCCACGTCTCTTCGTCGTGCGGTGCGTCGTTGGCGACGAGCACTTCAACGTCGGCGTGGTGTTGCAGTTGCAAACAGAGCGTTTGCAGATGCGTCTCGATGCCGCCCATGTGCGGCGGGTAAAATTTCCCGACGTGCAGCACGCGCAACATGCGCCCGTCAATCTTCATTGAAACAACCTCCGGTTCGCCGAAACCCACTCGTACAATTTTCCGATGCCTTCGTCCGCGCCGACTTTGGGCGTCCAGTCCAGTTCTGCCTGCGCGCGGCGGATGTCGCTGACGTAGACGCGCTGGTCGCCCGCGCGCCACACGTCCGGCGTGCGCGGGATTGGTCGCCCCTCACGGCGTTCGAGTTGGCCGAGCAGGTCGCGCAGCGAGACGACGTTGGCGCTGCCGCCGCCGATGTTGTAAACCTGTCCGGCGGCGCGTTCGATGTTGCGCGCGGCGGCGTCGTAGGCGTCGAGCAAATCGTCGATAAAGAGGATGTCGCGCACCTGCCGCCCATCGCCGTAAATCGTGATCGGGCGTTCGAGCAGCGCGGCGATGATGAACCACGCGACCCAGCCCTGATCTTCGACGCCGAACTGTCGATAGCCGTAGATGCACGACTGGCGGAAAACGACCGTCGGCAGTCCGTAAATCCGTTGGTAGTCGCGGACGTACTGATCCGCCGCGCCCTTCGAGCAACCGTAGGGCGAATGAAAGTCGAGCGACTGCGACTCGGCGACGCCCTCCGGCAACCCGGCGTAAGCGTAACGCCCGTCGCGTTCGACGATCGCCGCCGACGCCATCCCGCCGTAAACTTTGTTCGTCGAAGCGTAGATAAACGGCGCGTCGATGCGCGCGGCGCGGACGGCTTCGAGCACGTTGAAAGTGCCGAGCGCGTTGGCTTCAAAATCCCCGCGCGGGTCGGCGACCGAAGTCGTCACCGCGACCTGTCCCGCCAGATGGAGCACGAGCCGTGCGTCGGCGTGCGCGCGAAACACTTCGCCGACGCTCGCCGCATCGCGGATGTCGATGCGGGCGAAAGTGAGCGCGCCCTGCGGCTTGAGCCATTCGAGATTTCGCTCGCCTCCGACCCGCGACAGGTTGTCGATAACGACAACCTCATCGCCGCGTCCGAGATAGCGGCTCGCCGCATTGCAGCCGATAAAGCCCGCGCCGCCCGTGATAATAACTTTCACCCGACATCTCCTCGCCACTTAACCTTCAACATGCCGCGACGCGACGCGACGATTCAGGACGCGAGCACCTCGGCGTACACTTCGACGAACTTTCGTGCGCACTCCGCCCAACTGAATTTCGACGCCTGCGCGATGCCCGCCGCGCGTCTGACCACGCCGCGCTCCGGTCGATGTCGTCTCTCATCGAGCAGAGCGCCGACCACGCCCGTCCACTCCTGCACGTCGCCGACCCGACAGTACGTCGCCGCCGCGCCGCCCACTTCGCGCAACGCTTTGATATCGCTCGCGACGACGGGCGCGCCGCACGCCAGCGCTTCGACCAGAGGCAGCCCGAACCCCTCGCTTTCCGCCGGGAGCACGACCACCGCCGCGCGTCGATAGACCGCCGCCAGTGTCTCGCGTTCGAGAAACGGCATCACGACGACCGCATCATCGAGTCCGAGTTGACGCACCAGCGCCGACTGCGCGGGGGCGAACGCCCCGCCGACGCGCACCAGACGCGCACGCGGAAACTCTTTTCGCACGTTCGCAAAGACGCGCAACAAAACATCGATCCGCTTGCGCGCAATCGTGCTGCCGACGTGCAACACGTCGAGCGGCGCAGCGTCGCCCGTGTCGCCGTGCATCCCGGAATCAACGCTTCCGAGCAGTTGCGCGGCGCGGCTTTCGGCTTCATTCGTCCCGCGCGTCGCGTTGAAAACCGGGTGGACGCCCAGACGAATCAGCCGCAGCCGTTCGGGTGAAACAAGTCCGTACGCGAGCAATTCGTCGCGCGTCGCCGCGCTGTCGCAGGTAACGCGCGCGGCCTTGCGAACCCCTTCGAGGATGCGTCGCGTCATCGACTTGAAAAAGGTTGAGCGCGGCTCGCGTTCCGGCTCAAGCAAGCACCGGAACGTGTCAAGGTCGTGACAGGTGACGATGGTGCGTTCCGCCGGAAGCTCGTGTACAAGCTGCGCGTAACTGTGATCGACCAGATGAAACAGGTCGAACTCCGACCGTCGCCCGCGAATCCAGCGCGGGTAATCCCACATCCGGTTCATCAAGCGGTCGGCGTTGAAGCGGCGACCGGCGGCAACGTCCGCGCCCGTCAACCTCCGGCGCATCGGCGGGCACAGACGCGATACGGCGACCTGATCCGCGTGCTCCGCCAGCAGTTGACCGTGAAGCATCTCCGCCACCAGATTCATGCTCGGCCAATTCTCTTCGACCAGATCGCACACCAACGCGACGCCCGGCAAACTCTCCGCGATGCGCGGCGCGCGTGCGGCAACCGTCGCGTCAACGACGCTTCGTTCCGGCGTGTCGAGGCCAGGTTCCATAGCACGATGTCGAACGGGATGAGCGGGCGAAGTCGGCATCATCTCAGGCGCATGAAGAACCACACTTGACTCGCGAGTTGCGGCGGCAGCCACGCCAGCGGCGAGGCCCTCGTCTTTTCGAGTTGGAAACGCTGTGCAAGCGCGTCGCGCAGCGTCATCCAGTTGAAGCCTTTGTGATCGGGAAACACCGCTCCCTCCCCGATATCGACCGACGCGCGCGGAATGTGCTGGCGGCGACCGGCCAGCACGCTCTTGCAAAACTCGCTCGCGGTGTACGGACGGATGCCGGGATAATCGCCCAGCCCGCGCCAGCCCGCGACCCGTCGCGCCGCCTGTTTGACGACGAGCGGCAGTCCGGTTTCGACCGGCACGCTGACGAGCAAGCGTCCCGACGGGGCGAGCAGTCGCGCGAACCTATCGAGCAACGGTTCGATGTCAACGACGTGCTCCAACACTTCCATGCACACCACCAGATCATACGCGGCGGCATGTTCCGGGGCGTCCAACTCGGCGTCGAGCACGAAACTCAAACCGCGCTGCGCGCCGAGACGCGCGCGGCAATCATCAACCACCGACCGCGCCAACTCCGAGCCGACCGCTGCCACCGGCGCGGACTCTTCCGCCATCAACATCGCGAGAAACGCGCCGTCGCCACAACCGTAGTCGAGCACCCGCCCGCCCGCGAAATCGCGCGCCAGCCACTGCCCCATCGCGAAGCGGCGTCGATGACTCCACGCGATCAGACGGTCTTTGCAGAGGAGTTGTTTTCTGGCGTAGTGACCGGCTTCTATCGACTGTCGTGGGGCGCTCGTCATGTCGTCTCTCAAGTTAAATTAAATAGTTGTTGAATCGCATTGCTTGAATTTGCGCTTATCCGCGTCAATCCGCGACTTATAGCAAGTTGCAATTGCATGTAGCACATAAAAGAGCGGCATCCTTTGGGAGCGCGAGCGTCCCGCTCGCATTGAGCGTTCGGAGAACGCGAACCATTGAACGTGCTCCGAGCACCCTTGCCAGCGGGAGGCTGGCGCTCCCGGCACTCACCCAATTGCAAACCGATATAAGTTTTCGCTTCTGTGGTTCACTTCATTTCGCAGGAAACGCCCTATCCGGCGGTTGAATTTATCGCTTCAACATTTTGCCGTCGCCTGACGACTTGCGCCAACTGCTCGAACACGATGCGCCGTTCAAAGCGCGCGGCGACAAGGCTGCGACCGAGAGCCGTGCGGCGCGCGGCCTCATCAGGATTGCCGAGCGCAACCTCGATGCAGCGCGCCAACGCCCGCGCGTCGCCCGCCGGGTAAGTCCAGCCGGTTTGGTCGTCAACAATCGTCTCTCTCAACCCGCCGACTTCGGCGGCAACCACCGGCACGCCGCACGCCAACGCTTCGAGCGGCGAGAACCCAAGCCCTTCTTCGCGGCTCGCCTGCACGCAGATGTCGCTCGCCTGATAGATGCGCGGCAACGCCCCGTGCGGGTGCACGGCGTCCAACGCGATCACCCTTTCGCCGATTCCAAAACGCGCGGCGTCTTGTTTGAAAACCATGTGCCCGCCGCTCAGGTGCAGCAGCCAGAGATCGTGCTTCGCGTCGAGCAGTTGCCGCACGGCCTCCAGCAAAGTTTCACCATCCTTTTCGGGCGCGATGCGGCTGCTGAAAAAAATCAGCGCGCCAGTCGCGGGCAAACCCAGTCGCGCGCGCAGCGCGTGCTTGTCCTCCGCCGGAGGCGAGAAAACTTCCGTGTCAACGCCGTAAACCGGGATGACGTGGACGGGCAAACTGCTCCCGTGACGGCGGACGACCCCGGTCAGATAATCGCTCAGCACGATGTATTGGCCGCCGACGAGGCCGTTGAGACGGGCGAGCACGCGCAAGCCCCACAACTCGCGCCGCCGGAAAATCTTGTCCGGCGCGGGATGTTTTTTGCGGCAGAGGTAATACGCCTCGACCGGGCTACAGACCAGCATAAACGCCGCGCTGCCCGTCAACCGCGCGGCGATATTGGCGGCCAGAGCGGCCATGCCGTAGCCCTGCACGATGATGAAATCAACTTCCCCGCGTCGTGCCAACAAGTGCCTGAACACCTGCCACGCGAAGCCGAACCGCGACGCGCTCCCAACGACGACCGGCACCGGCATCGACGGCGCATGATTAATCTCCACGCCGCCCTCGATCTTGCGCGCCAGAATCGTCAGCTCGAATTTTTCGGCGAGTCCCTCGACCAGCCGAACATCGGAACCGCTCTCGACGATGAAACACAAACGACCGCTCATGACTTTTCGCCCGCCGCCGCTGCTACGTCGTCGAACCGACCCATGATCGCCGCGCAGCAAATCGAACTACGCAAGATTGAGAAACAAACGATTCACAGGATTGACAGGATAAGCGGAAACGGCGAAGGCGGAATGATTGATGAATGAGCACAAGGAATCGCTCTGTTTCATTCATCGCTCCGCACCCGGCGTTTATCATCTCCAGTTCATCCTGTTTATCCCGCGTCTTTATCCTGTCAATCCGATGAATCACTCTTCCATTCACTCACGCCTCGATTCAGTAGGAGCGCCCGGACGCCTTTTGAGAGTCAGGATGCACGACCTCGTTAAAAATTGTGGTCAGCCCGCCGAGATGAATTTCCAGACTGAAACGCTGCGCGATTTCGACCGCCCCGCGACGCAAGCGCGCGTGCACATCGGGGTCTGCGAGACACTTGACGATGCTTTCCGCGAGTCCGTCGGCGGTCGGCGGGTCGCCCGGCGCGAGAAATCCGTTGACGCCGTCGACCAACCAATCGGGGACGCCGCCGACCGCGAAAGCCGCGACGGGGACGCCGTGCAAACCCGCCTCCGGCCCGACCAGCCCGAACGGTTCCGGCCACAAACTCGGAAAGACGAGCAGGTCGCACGCATCGAGATGCGGCCCCAGTTGGTCGCGCTCAAGCCATCCGGTAAAGTCGATGCGCAGTTTCCGGTTCCGGTTCTGCGTGCGCGCCGCTTTGCGTTCCCACGCGGCGCGCACCGGCCCGTCGCCGATAAACGTGACGCGCACAGGACGCGGCAAACGCTCCGTCACGCGCGCCAGCGATTCGACGAACACGCTCCCGCCCTTGAGCAAATCCATCCGTCCGATGAACAGCAGTTGATAGGGGGTTTCTTCGCGCGTCCGCGCAGCGACCGCATCCGACGCGCGCGACACGTCGGCGGGCGATTCGTGCGGCGCGTTGCCGTCGCCGCCGCCGTCGCCGCGATGGACGTAGTACGCGAGGGTGTAGACGCGCCCCGCCGGGAAGCCGTGTTTGACGTACTCGGCGCGCATGTGCAAAGAGTTGGTCAGAATGGCGCGATAACCGCGCAGCACCTTGAGGCGCTCCGACTGCACACGGTACAGACGCATCATCGTCAGCGGACTCCACCCGCCGCAGCGATGCGGGTAGTAGTGGAGCAAGCACTGCCAGCCGAAGCGACGCGCGCAGGGCGTGACCGTCGGGTTCTTGAAAGTCTTCAAGCCGCTGATACAGGTGCCGCGATAGTCGTGCGCGAAGAAGATGGCCGGCGCGATCTCAAGCGTCGCCGCTTCGAGCGCGGGAGACTGCAAGCTGTGCGCGTAGAGCAAATCCGGCTGCCACGCGCGCAACTCATGCAAGGCGCGCTCCGTCCCCAACTCCTCGACGCACCACGTCGCCACGTCTTCCGGCAACGCGATCCGTTCACGGTTCGACGGCTCGTCCGTCTCGTGCCAGAACGCCACCTCGTGCCCCGCGCGCTTTAGCGCCGGCGTGATCAGACTCAGATAAGTCTCCATCCCGCCGACCCTCCGCCGACTCCAATTGATGATCGCAATTCGCACAACTTCAACAAGCGACAAGGTCGAAGTCCGAACGAAGCACGACAAGAAAACTTTACAAGGAAACTTATGCCTGTCTGCCGCCCCGACGACCCCCGCCGACCTTCCGCTTCAACCTTTTGCTTCCCGCAGCGCGGCGACGGTGCGCGCGACGCCGAAGCGTTCGCGGTAAAGCGTGCGCCCCGC
>JBGTHJ010000026.1:0-2859 GCA_041746175.1 Pyrinomonadaceae bacterium | reverse complement strand
TTATAGCAAGTTGCAATTGCATGTAGCACATGAAAGAGCGGCATCGCCCGGGAGCGCGAGCGTCCCGCTCGCATTGAGCGTTCGGAGAACGCGAACCATTGAACGTGCTCCGAGGACGCTTGCCAGCGGGACGCTGGCGCTCCCAGAATTCACCCAATTGCAAACCGCTATAGAACTTACGTTGATGCGAGTAGTGCAGAAGCCCGCACGGAGTAAGGGCGTTCGTCCTTATCCAACTACTGACGCCCTTACTGCGTACGGGCTTCCGCAAATTTGTTGAAATGACCCACTACTTGTGCTCCGGCGCGTCGAAGCGAAATGAAAGCGTGCGCGAGTCTGATGAGTGTACGGGAATAATTCTGTAAACAGCGTGTGCCGAAGTTTCGCTTGCGACCTCCCGAACGTCTATTCGAGCGGGTAAAACTGCGCCTTTCGCGTTCGGGCGTGGCGCGGGGTGGGTGCGGAACGCGAGATGCAGGATAGTCTCAAGTCGCGTCAGAGTTCGTCAAAGCGGTTTCTACGAAAGCACGAAAAGGGAGCCTCGTTATTCGTATGGATGGCGTGCGGCGGTGGTGGTGGTGGTGGTCGCACGGGTTTGAGCGGCGCGCCGGGCGCGGGCAACGCGCACTTTCCCAAGAGGACATCGTAAAATGGTTTTCCCGATCAGCGACGATAACACCGGACGGCGAACGACGCCGTTCGTCAACTATGTGTTTATTGCCATCAACATTCTGGTCTTCGTCTTTTTGCAGGGACTCGGCAGCAACGACGATTTCACTTACGCCTTCTCGACCGTGCCGCAGGAGATCGTTAGCGGCAACGACATCACGACCGCCGACCGCGTCATCCAAGACCCGGCGAGCGGCGACCGGTTTCGCGCTCCGGGTTTGAAGACGACCCCGTTTTCGGTGTACCTGACGCTGCTCACGTCGATGTTCATGCACGGCGGCATCGCGCACTTGCTCGGCAACATGCTGTTCCTCTGGATATTCGGCGATAACGTCGAAGATGATCTGGGGCACGGGCGTTACGTCGGCTTTTATCTCTTGACGGGACTACTCGCGTCGCTGGCGCACGTTTTTACGACCATCGCCTTCGACGGCAATCCGTTGATTCCGAGCCTCGGTGCATCGGGGGCGATTTCGGGCGTGCTCGGCGGCTATCTCGTCCTGCACCCGCACCGTCGCGTCAACGTCTTCATCCTCCGCTTCCTGACGCAGGTTCCGGCGTGGGTCGCGGTCGGGTTGTGGTTCGTGTTCCAGTTAATCAGCGGTCTCGGCATCCTCGGCAGCGGTTCGCAGGAGGGCGGCGTGGCTTACGCGGCGCACATCGGCGGATTCATCGCGGGACTCGCGCTCGTCAAAATCTTCGCCATCGGTCGTGGCGGGACGGCGCCACAACAACGCGCGGCCTGACAGTTTTCCAGCAGCGACTCCGTGCGGGGGTTGCTTTTTCAAATGGGTACTCAAACCAGGGAGGAACAAACAATGTCAACTAACGACGATACCATCTCAACACTCAACAACTTGATCGAAACATGTAAGGACGGCGAGAACGGCTTTCGCACCGCCGCTGAAGGTGTCACGAACGGACAACTCAAGACGCTTTTCAACACCTACTCGCAGCAACGCGCGCAGTTTGCCGCCGAACTACAAGGCGAAGTGCGGCGTCTCGGCGGCGATCCGGAGAAGTCCGGCAGCGTCGCCGCGACGCTCCATCGCGGATGGATCGACATCAAGTCCGCCGTCACCGGACAGGACGAGAACGCGATCATCGCCGAATGCGAACGCGGCGAAGACTCGGCGGTCGAAAACTACGAGAGTGCTCTGCGCGCGAATCTTCCCGCCAACGTCGCCGAAATCGTCCAACGCCAGTTCGGACAGGTCAAGGAAGCCCACGACCGCATCCGTAATCTGGAGCGCGCCACCGGCACCGGCGCGTAGGCTGAGACTCAAAACTCGTCAAGCGAGCACGCGCCCGACGTTGGATGCGTGCTCCGCCCGACAAACGCTTGCGGCGGGCGGTCGTCTCTTCGAGAGAGAGGCGACCGCCCGCCGTTGATTGCGGACGCACCGGTTTGCCGCCGCGCGTGCGGCTCAGGTAAGATTCAGGTCGCAAGTTTCAAGGAGCAATAACGCGAGATGTCGATTTCCGAAACCAGTCTTCCGCCCGTCAACCAGCAGGGTCTGGATGTCTGCTCGACGCCGCGCGCGGAGATGAATCTGTACCCGCTCGACACGTTCGCCTACGAGTTCGTCGGGCGCGAGGTGCGCATCAACTTCGAGATTACGGAATGGACGGCGGTCTGCCCGTTCTCCGACTTTCCCGACTTTGCGACCATTCGCCTCGAGTATGTGCCCAACGAGCGGTGCATCGAACTCAAGAGCCTCAAGCTCTACATCAACTCGTTCCGCAACGTGAAAATTTTTCACGAACACGTCGTCAACGTCATTCTCGAAGATTTCGTCCGCGCCTGCGACCCGCTCGGCGTCGAGATCGAAGGCGACTTCCACATCCGGGGCAACATCAAAACGACTGTCCGCGCGAGCTACAAAAAGAGATGAGTTTTCAGATTGCGTAAGAAGACTGTTGCCGTTGTCGAGCGGCAATCCGTCCGCGTCGATTTCTGAAAAGTCACGCCCGCTGAAAACCGGAAGCTGAAAACTCAAGACTGTCAATGACCACCACGACCCTCGCCGTCATCGCCGCGTTCGTTATTCTTGGGAGCACCGTGATGTTATTCGTGGTGCGGAGCGCGGTGCGTTGGATGATGCGTCTGGCGGTGGTCGGTGTGTTGCTGGCGGGATTGCTGCTGGCGGCGACGGTTGCGTGGTGGCAGCGGGGTGGTGCTCAGTCGTC
>JBGTHJ010000025.1:0-4151 GCA_041746175.1 Pyrinomonadaceae bacterium | reverse complement strand
CGCCGCCACCGCCGCCGCCGCCCGCGAGTTGTTCGACGCGCCGGAGCATCTCGTGCGCCGCGCGATTCGTAAACGTCGCCAGCATGATGCGCGACGGCGCGACGCCCTGCTCGACCAGATAGGCGACGCGATACGTAATCGCGCGTGTCTTGCCCGAACCCGCGCCCGCGATGACGAGCGCGGCTCCGGGCGTTGCGGTCGCCACCGCAAACTGCTCCTCGTTTAGTTCATCACGGTACCGCGCGAGCCGTTCGGGGAGCCGCGCGTCGGGGGGTCGCTTGATGACGTATCGTTTCATGTTCAGCTGACGGCAGAGCCAGCGACTACTTACTGCGCGGTGGCCGTCGAACTCTTCAACTTGTCGCGATAATGGTCGCGAAACTTCAAGACCTTCGGCGCGACCACCAGACGGCAGTACGACTGCCCGGCGTTGCGTGTGAAGTAGTCCTGATGATAACCCTCCGCCGCGTAAAACTCATCGAGCGGCGCGAGTTCGGTGACGAGCGGCGCGTCCCAGATGTTCGCCGCAGTAATCTCCTCAATCACCTCTTCCGCGACCGCACGCTGCGCCGCGTCGTGATAGTAAATCACCGAGCGATACTGCGTGCCAACGTCCGCTCCCTGACGATTCAGGGTCGTCGGGTCGTGGACGGTGAAGAACACTTCGAGAATTTCTTTGAACGACATGAGGCGTGGATCGAACGTCAGTTGCACGACTTCGGCGTGTCCGGTCGTTCCCTTGCAAACCTGCTCGTAGGTCGGATTCGCGGGCGTGCCGCCCGCATAGCCCGACACGACGCGCTCGACGCCCCGCAGTTCGTTGTAAATCGCTTCGACGCACCAGAAGCACCCGCCGCCGAGGGTGGCCGTCTCGCGTCCCGGCGTCGCATCGTCGGTTTGATTAAGTTTTTGGCTCATCTTGCTAACCCCTTTCATGGTTCCGAATTTCGTTCGGGTTGTGACACGGAACAAGCTCCGTATATATCAAACATACCTGCGCCCGCATGGGAAATTCCTTGCGCGATGCCCGGCGGAAAATTCGAGACTTGTTCCGGCGCATCAATGATAGCATCTCTCGCGGCGGCTTCGCGCGGCGCGGCGCGCGTCCGGCAGAGCGAGCGGGCGTTGCATTCAACGCGGATGAAAGTTAGGATGCAAACAAGCAAATTCTTCAACAAGAGAGGTCACGAGAGCGATGAAATTTCCGGGCGGAATGAACATCCAGCAGATGATGAAGCAGGCGCAGCAGATGCAGGAAAAGATGGCGCAGGAGATGGAGACGACGGTCGTCGAGGCGTCGGCGGGCGGCGGCGTGGTCACCGTCCAGATGCGTGGTAACAAGGAGGTCGAATCCATCAAGATCGACCCCGAAGCCGTCAAGGAAGGCGACGTGGAGATGTTGCAGGACATGATCGTCGCCGCCGTCAACGAAGCCGGGCGCAAAGTTGACGAAGCCATGAAAAGCAAGCTCGGCGGGATGCTTCCGCCCGGCATGGGAAACCTGTTTTAGCGTGACGGGTGACAGGTTAAAAACGATTTCTTAGCTTGTCACCCGTCGCCTGTTACGACCAACTACCGCTTATGCTTGAGTATTCAGAACCGGTCACCAAGCTCATCGACGAGTTCAAGCGTCTGCCGGGGGTGGGGCAAAAGTCGGCGCAGCGGCTCGCCTTTCACGTCCTGCGGATGACGGAGGCGGAGGTCGAGCGTTTTGTCTCGGCGCTCGAAGAGGTCAAGCGCAAGATCGTGATGTGCTCGGTCTGCAACAACCTGACCGACGTTGAGCCGTGCCGCTTCTGCTCGTCAACGTCGCGCGACCGTTCGATTATTTGCATCATCGAAGAACCCTACAACCTCGTCGCGATTGAAAAGACGCGCAGTTTTCACGGCATCTATCACGTCCTGCACGGAAGCCTCTCGCCGATTCGCGGCATCAGTCCCGAAGACCTCCGGCTGCAAAATCTGCTGCCGCGCCTGCGCCCGGAAAACAATGATGGAGTGGAGGTGCGCGAAGTCATTCTCGCGACCAATCCGAACACCGAAGGCGAAGCGACGGCGAGCTACATCAGCCGTCTGCTCAAACCGCTCGGCGTGCTCGTGACGCGCATCGCGATGGGGATGCCCGTCGGCAGCGACCTCGAATACGTCGATGAAGTGACGATGGACAAGGCGCTCGCCAACCGGCACGAAATGTAAGAAGAGCGTGACGGGGGATGGGCGACACGCGCTTGCTTGTCACTCATCCCCCGTCACGCTCTTCAAATGCGTCTACCCGGCACCCGTCAAGCTCTTAAAATCTGACGTGTTCTGCCTCCGCATCCGAGCTGCACTCAGAGCAGTCTTGCCCCTCGTCGTACCACTTGGCGTCGAACTCGACGAGCGAGACGATGGGCACTTCTTCACTGATGCGGTCGGGGCAGGAGGTGAACCGCACGATGACGCCGCAGCCGATGACCGTCGCGCCGAGTTCGCGGACGAGATCGACCGTTTCCAATAGCGCGTCGCCCGTGCGCGAGATGTCGTCGACGATGACGCACGGATTAATCTCGCCCTGATTGATGTACTGCCGGAATCTGCGCTTACCGCCCTCCTCACGTTCGGCCCAGTAAATTTGCTCCGCGCTGAGGGCTTCGCGCACGCCGAACGCGACGGGGATGCCGCCCGGACTCGGGCTGATGATGGCGACCTTCGGCAGCACGCTCGAAATATCTTTTTCGATGCGAAACTTGCGGCTGAGGGCGACGGCCAAGACGCGCGCTGTGTCGTAGTAACGAAACGCCAGCGGCATCTGAAAGTAATGCGGGGTGTGTTTGCCCGACGGATAGATAAAGTGTCCTTCGCGATACGCCCCGGTGCGTTTCAAAATCTGCATCACGTCGTCCGGCTCTGGAATTAGCTTTGGAATCATTTCTCGGTCTCCTGAAAGACAGATGTCAGAGTCGAGATTCGACTTGCCCACACCTTCTGCCACGCTCCCGCGTCCGACACCCCGTTTTGATTTTTGAGCGGCACAGAATACCACGAAATCGGCGCGGTGATTCCATCGAATCATCTGCCCGATGCGTCAACTAGCGCCCGCGTCAACGGATCAGTCACCAGCGCGCGTTCGATGAGCTGCTGTTGGTCCTTCGAGAGCACGGTTGCCAGCCGGTCGCGCTCGAACCATTCCGCGCTCCGGATTTCCAGGCTCTGCGCGGTCGGCTCGTCTCTGGCGTGACAGAGGAAAATTATTTCGATCTGTCGCGGTTGTTTCAACGTCCGCACGAAAGCGATCTCGGCGCGTTCGACTTCCAAGCCCGCCTCTTCGCGCAACTCGCGCCGCAGAGCCTCTTCCGGTTGCTCTCCCTTTTCCAGAAAGCCGCCGGGGATGCCCCACCCGTTGCCTTTGCGGAAGACGTGTTTGAGCAGCAGCACGCGCCCGCGCGCGTCCAACACGACCGCCCCGGCGGTCACCGTGAAACGCGGCTCGACCAGCCACACGCCCCACCGCCGCACGCCCTGCGGCGCGTTGCGCCACACCGTTCCCAAAAATGTTCTCAACATGCGGCGCACAGAATACCAGAGGTTGAAGGTTGGATGTCAGATGTTGGACGGAAGCAATACCGGCATCCGGCATTTCCTCTCCGACCGCTGCTTTTTGTTGACGGCTTTTCGGTTTTGTCCGTAAGATGCGTGACACGTCGAGACTGACGGCGGCGGCGGCGTCGCGACGAGTTCCAGAAGCCAACTCCGCGAAGGAAACCAACCGAGCACATGTCAACCGAAACGACCCCGAACAACCCCGACGTCGCGACCGAACAACAGCACTCGCCAGCGGACGCGCCCCGAAGATTCGCGCCCGGTCAAACCGTCTGCAACGTCAAAAACGAAAAGGGCAAGCTCTGCAACGGCCACCTCAAGCAGAAGCAGACTCGCGGCGAGGAAGCCGCCAAGCACCTGCGCGGCGACGACGTGCTCTCACAGTGCCAGTCGTGCGGCGCGCTCTACATGGGGCCGCCGCTCGGACACCTGCGCGACCCCGACAAGCAACAACGCTTCATCGAAAAAGACCTCACCGCGATTCTGCGCGCGGCGGGCGGCACGCTTCCCTTCTATCCGACGACGGGCGGACAACCCGCCGCAACCGCCGTCGCCAAAACGAAATCCGCCCC
>JBGTHJ010000024.1:0-6007 GCA_041746175.1 Pyrinomonadaceae bacterium | reverse complement strand
GCGCGAGCCGCCGTCGCGGACGGGAGGAGTTGACTGACGAAGACGATGCTGATGAAAACGACGAAGGTGAGACGAGACAAATGACGAGGCATCCTGATACTCTTTCCGATGAAATGTTGTCTGAAGATATTGGCGAACGTGTGCTTGCGAGAGACGAGTCTAGCACAAGCGCGGGGCGGTCGCTCGCCGGGCGCTTGTGGTACTGGTGGTCGCTGTTTGTCGCCGCGATGCTGCTGCTCATCTTCGCGCCGCCCGCGATCATCGTCTCGTATCTGGCGCGGCGGCGGCACTGGGTTTACCCGTGGGCGCGGTTCGGGGCGCGCAACTGGCTGCGTCTGAGCGGCGTCAAAGTCCGCGTGCGCGGGCGCGAGAACATCGACCCGCAACGAACGTACATCTTCGTCTCGAATCATCGCTCGTTCCTCGACACGGCGACGCTCTTTTACTACGGGGGCGTAGACCGTCCGATAGGCGTCCTCGCCAAGAAGGAACTGCTGAAAGTGCCCATCCTCGGCTACGGCATGAGCTACGTCAACATCATGGCGATTGACCGCTCGAATCGCCAGCGCGCCATTGAAACGGTGCGCGCCGCTACCGAACGCATCCGCAGCGGCATCTCGTTCGGCGTGTTCGCCGAAGGCACGCGGGCGCGTCCCGGCAAACTCCTGCCGTTCAAAAAGGGCGCGTTCTACATGGCGATTGAAGCGGGCGTCGCAATCGTCCCCGTCGCGATGAAGAACACCGACCGGCTGATGGGTAAAGGCACCGGCGTCGCGCGCCCCGGCACGCTGGAGATGGTTTTGCTCGCGCCCGTCGAAACCGCCGGACTTTCGACCGACGAAGATGTCGAACGCCTCAGAGACGCCGTCCATGCGAGCATCGCGGCGGAGTTGGGGCTGACCGACACGAGCAACGGAAACGCGCCGGCAAGCCAAATAGAGCGATAACCTCACGCGAGTTCGACCCACGCAACGAAGACTGGAAGCCCCTGCTGCGGGAACATCAGGGACGGCAGTTTGCGTCGAACTCGCGTGAAGAAATAAAGGAAGCGAGGCTGAAGGTGTCAATCTTCAGCCTCGCTTGCGCTTTTAGCTTTATAGCAAGTTGCAACTGCATGTAGCACATGAAAGAGCGGCATCGGCTGGGAGCGCGAGCGTCCCGCTCGCATTGAGCGTTCGGAGAACGCGAACCATTGAACGTGCTCCGAGCACGCTTGCCAGCGGGACGCTGGCGCTCCCGGCACTCACCCAATTGCAAACCGCTATGGACGTTTTTTTACGGCCTCGGTTGCGCGGGAGTGGGCGCGGGCATCGGCGGCTTGTCGTCTTTTTCGTTAACGACACCGGGGACGCCTTCGTCAACGACGATGACCCGGCCTTTGAGCCGCTCGAAATCGGTGTAGCGGACGCGCATCCGCATGTGGATGGATTGGCCGTTGTCAAAGACCAGTTGGTCGTCGGCGAAGGTGTAGGTCGGAAACCAGTAGCGACCATCAATCTGCTCGCGGTAGGTTTCAAAGGTGGGAAAACGCTCGCGGCCTTCGGGCACACCCTTGCCGCGCGCCTTGACGATTTGCAAGTCCTGGTCGTCGACCCAGATGCGTCCCTGAAAGAAACGCTCCTTCGGCGCCTCGTTTTTCTTGACGACCGGGAGCGTCTTCGGCGACACGTCGAAGATGTAGAGATTCAACTCGTCGATGCGCTCTCTGCCGACGTACTTGAAATCGTAGAGATACGCTTTCGAGGCTTCGAGCGCGAAAGGCTGAATGCCTCCGAGGTCTTCAAAATCCGCCGGGGTTAGTTGAAGTTCGGTGAGGGTCGGCATCGGGGCGAAGAGAATCTTCTCGAAGCGGTTGCCCGCGTCGTCGAAGACGAAGCGCGAGATGCGATGAAACTCGCCGGAAATCTGACCACCCAAACCGATGGTCTGGAACACGGCGTCGCGTTTGAAACTGTACTCGTTGAGAGCCTTGCGAAAGACCGCTTCCTTTGTCGTAAAAGCGCGCACGATCTTGTCGACATCGACGCTGCCGCTCGCCGTTGCGCCCCTCGAAACAGTCGCCGACGGCTTCGTCGTCGTCGCTTGTTGCGCGCCGACCGGCGAAAGCCCGGCGGTCGTCAACGCCAGCGCAATGATTGATAAAAAGATGCGTTTCATACTGGTTTTACCAAACTTGTCCCGGTTTGAATCAAGCCCCGATGCGTCGGTTTTGAACCGCCATGACGTACGACGGCAACAGGCGTTCAGATGCGCAGGCGCGGGCAGATGTTGCCAGAAAACGGTCGGGCACCGGGGACGCAAGGTCAGCCGTGCGACCGGCGGCGGGGAAATCAAAAAGCTCTCGAATATCTTGTCTGCACGCCGCCTTCGTCCCGCCGCGTTCCCTCATCCGACAAATTCGACTTCGACGCGGCGCGGGATGATGCCGCGCTCCGCGCCTTCGTCGAGGAGGCGTTGGACGGCGGTGCGCCCGCGCTCGGTGTAGTCGAGCGTCAGGTTGTTGACCCACATCGCGACGAAGCGGTCGGCGAGTTCCGGGTCCATGTCGCGGGCGAACTGCATCGCGTAGGCGAGCGCATCCGCGCGGTTGTCGAGCGAGTAACGGATGCTCTCGTGGAGATGCTGCGAGACGCGCGCGATGGTCGCCGCGCCGAGGTCGCGCCGGATGACGTTGCCCCCCATCGGCAGCGGCAAGCCGGTCAGGTCGTGCCACCACTCGCCGAGGTCAACCACCTTCTGAAGTCCCAAATCCTGATAAAAAAGCTGTCCCTCGTGAATCAACAGCCCCGCGTCGCACGCGCCGTCCTTGACCGCTTTGATGATCTGGTCGAAGGGCACGACTTCGTATTCAAAGTCGGGGCACATGATGCGGAGAGCGAGAAACGCGCTCGTCAGTTTGCCGGGAACCGCGATTTTGAGGCGCGACAAATCTTCGACTTTGTAGGGGTCGCGCGCGACGACGATGGGGCCGTAGTTATCGCCGATGCTCGCGCCGTGCGGCAGCAGCACGTACTTGTCGGCGATGTAGGCGTAGGCGTGAAAGCTGATGGCCGTCACGTCGTAGACGCCGCGCATCGCCTTCTCGTTCAAGGTCTGGATGTCTTCGAGAACGTGCGTGTAACCGAGTTCGCCCGTGTCGAGTTTGTTGGTCGCCAGCCCGTAGAACATGAATGCATCGTCGGAGTCGGGCGAGTGCGCGATGGAGATTGTTTGAAGGCCGGTTGTTTGAGTCATATCGAAAAGCCGTCGTTTATTTTTCTATGGGATTGGATTCGTCGAACTCCGCCCGTCGAATCAGGCGCAGACCTTTGTTGTCGTCGATCAAGTAAAAATAGGCGGTGTAGCTTTGCCGCACGTCATAGTTCGCCCGCGTCAAGACGAGCAAGCGGCTATCGAGACGGTAGCCGGGGTCGCCCTCGCGGTCGGGGATGTCGATGTATTCGAGCGGCGGCCAGAAGACTCTGCCGTTTCTGGCATCGACGACGGCCAACTGCGCGCAGCCCGTGCCGCAACCCCAGAAGACGACCGTGTAGTGTCCGGCGAAGTTCGGCCCCTCGCGCGCGTCCTCGCGCAAGCGCGTGCGAAACATCCGCGCCCGTCGCGTGTCGATGCGCACCGGCGCGGGCTGTCCCTTGAAAACTTCCCCGACCGGATGGTCGATATAACGCGGCGACTTCTTCGGCGCACGCGAGCCGCCACCGCGCGACGTGCCGCCGGTTTGCGCCTGCGCGACACCCGCCGCCAACGCGACGACCACCAGCACGAACAGCACGCGAAAGATTTTGCCACGCATCAGAGGCATCAAAGTTGGACTCCGCATTGACGAGACGACCGTTTTCATACTTGAGCCGCGACCAGTTCGCGCCCGCCGACCGGGTTATAGAGCGTGTCGCGTTCGACCGCTTCAAACCCCGCTTCTTCGATGAGCGTGACGATCTCGCCCTTGCTCATCTTGACTTCGTTGTTCGATTCGACCGAGTAGCTTTCCGACAATTCGCCGCCGTCGGTGATCGTGCCGTCGAGGTCGTTTGCGCCGAAATGCAAAGCGGTTTGCGCCGTCTGTTTGCCGAGCATCACCCAATATGCTTTGATATGTTCAAAGTTGTCGAGCAGAAGGCGCGAAATCGCAATCGTTTTCAAATTGTCAATCGCGTCCGGTCCCGGAAGGCTCGAAAGCGCAGTTCCCGGCGGATAAAACGCGAGCGGAATAAAACATTGAAAACCGCCCGTTTTGTCCTGCTGTTCGCGCAATTTTATAAAATGGTCAATGCGGTCTTCGATAGTTTCGATATGCCCGTAAAGCATCGTCGCATTCGTTTTTAATCCCGCTTGATGAACTTTCCCCGCGAGTTCAAGCCAGCGATTGCCGTCGCATTTGTGGTCGCAAATTCTCGAACGAGTCGGTTCGGCGAAAATCTCCGCGCCGCCGCCCGGACACGAATCCATTCCCGCCGCTTTCAATCGTTCGATAACTTCCTCGTCCGACATTTTATAAAAACGCGCGAAGAAATCGAGTTCGACCATCGTCAGCGCCTTCAAATGCAGGCGCGGGAATTCGCGTTTCAAAGCCGAAAATAAATCGGTGTAATACTCAAACGGCAACTTCGGATTCAAACCGCCGACGATGTGCAGTTCGGTCGCGCCTTCCGCGACGGCATCGCGGGCAATCTGAATTCCCTCATCAATCGAATGCGTGTAAGCGCCGACCTCGCGGGCGCGTTTATAAAAGCCGCAGAATTTACAATCGGCGACGCAGATGTTCGTGTGATTGAAATGCCGGTTGACGTTGTAATAAGTCGTCCGCCCGTGTTTTTTTCTGCGAACGGAATCGGCGAGTTTGCCGAGTGCATTAAGGTCGTCGGTTTTATAAAGCGCAACACCTTCATCGAAGGTAAGGCGCTCTCGCGCTTCAACCTTGTCGGCGATAGAATTTAATTTTGTATCAAATGAAAATTGCATATTTAATCTATATTTAATTTTTCGGTTCTTAACAGCCATTCACAGCCAATCATCGTTCCCATCGCGGTAAATGTCATACAAACAGGGAAACACATTATTATTGCTGCACCCGCATAACCAAGTTTTGGTTGAAAAGTCACAGATGTAGTTATAAAGGAAAGTATTACGGATAATTGAGAGTAGAGAATGCTTTCTAACACGGAACCTTTTTTTATGATAACCAAGCATCAAAGTTGTCACAACACCTATAAACAAAGGCACACAGAAATAAATAGCAAAAAAATAAATAATGACAGCTTTTCCTTCAAAGAGATAAAAAGGCACACAAAACAAAATTGATAGTAAGCAAGAGGTCAAAATTCCACTGCAAACGCCTAATAGCTTTGATTTAGGAATAAATGAAGTTAAGAGCAATTGCATAATTATTTTAATTTCGATAAATAACGCGCCGTTTGTTTATTCATACCGAAACGCTAAATTGTAAAAGCCAAGAGAAAATTAAAAACAATAAAATTTTTCGCTCGATTCATAAATTACTCCCATATCTCTTTCAAACTCAGCGTAAAACCTTTCAGCAACGATTCGCCCGAAACGGTTTCGGGATTTTCCAACATTTCGACTTCTGCGTTCGGACGATAAACATAAACGCGCTGTTTAGTCGCATCAATCAGCCAGCCTAACGCCGCACCGTTCTCGATATACTCGTTCATTTTCGCTTGCAGCTTTTTGAGCGAATCGGACTCCGAACGAAGCTCGACGACGAAATCCGGGCAGACGTGCGCGAACTTGGCGCGGCTTTCTTTGGTGAGGGCATTCCATTTTTCCAACTTTATCCAAGACAAATCCGGCGAGCGGATCGCGGCGTTCGGCAAAACAAAGCCGGTCGAAGAATCGAAACCTTTGCCCGTTCCGTCTTTTTTCGCCCAGATACCGAACTCAATCG
This sequence comes from Pyrinomonadaceae bacterium, assembly GCA_041746175.1. Classification (GTDB taxonomy): domain Bacteria; phylum Acidobacteriota; class Blastocatellia; order Pyrinomonadales; family Pyrinomonadaceae; genus JBGTHJ01. Next base: position 105 of record JBGTHJ010000024.1, on the reverse strand, counting down.
CTAGACTAAAATTCTTTCCGCCCGTTTCGCTGAAAGCCGGCGGCATAACTAAAATTTCTCCTCTTCGATTCATTTCAATTCTCAATTCGGGATTGTTTCGACAAA
>JBGTHJ010000023.1:0-4896 GCA_041746175.1 Pyrinomonadaceae bacterium | reverse complement strand
GTGGCGGGCGACGCCGTCGTCGCCGAGGTGGACGAAGGCGACGAGAAAGGCGACTTGCTCAGACGGACAACGCGCGGCGCATCCTTCGACCACGCGCCGCTTAAAATCAAGACCGGCAGAGGTTGCAAAGCCCCTGCCGGTCTTTTGTCTTCTGCCAGACATGTGCCGGTTTGCGCGGACGGCGCGCGGGGGCTTACAGCGCCCCCTTTTTCAAATTTTCGATGAACCCCCGCGCCTCGCTCAATGTCAGCGCATCGCGGGATTGCTTGCCGGTGAGTTCGGTGAGCAGCTTGCGTTGGGCGCGGCGGTCTTTGGGGCGAAGGTCTTCGAGCAGCGTCAGAATTTCGGCCTTCTGTTCTTCGGTCGCGGGTTGTTCATCCGTCTCCGCAGGCGTGGTGCGCGCTCCGGCGGACGCGGCGCGGCGTCTGCTCGCGTCTTCTCCGCCCGTGGTGGCGGCCACGTCTTCGACCGCCGCCTGGGTGAATTTCTCCATCTCTTCGCGCGAGGCGATGCCGCGCTTGGTCTCGAAATTGAGGAAGGCCAGACCGCGACCAACGGCTGAAGTCTCCGCGACCTCGATGTAGCTGGTTTTCTGGACATAGCCGGAATCCTTGTACTCGTAGGCGTGGCCGGTCGCGGCGGGGCCGTCATCGTCCGGGCGGCGGTAAATCTCCGCGCGGATGAGCACGAAACCGCTTTCGCGGTCGTGTTCGACGATCTGCGTGAGGATTTTGCCCTCGGGAAAACGCTCGTAGAACCTCTCGATGCGTTCCGCGACGGGCACGTAATTATCGAAGCGGTCGTTCTTGGGCGGAGTTTGGGGTTTCAATGGTTTCGTTCTTTACCTCCCGAACTGGAAGCTTTGCCAGCTTCTGAAAATCCGCACGATTCATTGTTCAATTATGCCTAATCTGATGTTAATAGACCAATCTTCTGGATAGAGAGATGCCCAACGCGCCGATTATAGGCTACTTCGACGGTCAATAACTCTTTTATCTGTCTCCGTCGGTGGCGCGAAACGGGCTTGCGCCGTCGCTTGACAGATTCCCGCCGCATACGTATAGTCTCTCGTTTGGGCTACCAGTCCAATCCCAGAGAGCAGCGTCCAGTAGGTTCTGCCGGTGTGGAGGCGCTGCCCGGCTGTGCTCGCAAGAGCGCGGTCGTTTGACAGTTATTGTGGCGTAAATGCTCGCGCCCGTCGCCCGTTGCGAAACGAACGACGGCCAAACGTCGAGCGCGCGATTGATAGACTCGGCATAGCGCGAGTCGTCTCGTCTCGAAGGCGACGCCACAGAAAAGTTTCGGCTTGAGGGAAGCCAACATCCACACCCGTTTCGACAAGCGAAGCCAGAACATCCCCACTATAAACGATTTTTAGCAGGGCAGCCGCTCTTGCGCTGACTGCCGGACGAGTTCCGGCAAGAGGCAGGACAAGGCAGTCTTTTGCGCTTTAGAGAACGGTAATTCGTGACCGACACGAAAGGATAGAAGAGCAGTGCCGACCATCAATCAACTTGTTCGCAAGGGCCGCCAGGCGGTGAAGTACAAGACGGGCAGCCCGGCGCTTCAGTCGTCGCCGCAAAAGCGGGGGGTGTGCACGCGCGTCTACACGCAGACGCCGAAGAAGCCGAACTCCGCGCTCCGCAAGGTCGCCCGCGTTCGCCTGACCAACACCATCGAGGTGACGACCTACATCCCCGGTGTCGGCCACAATCTTCAGGAGCACTCGATTGTGTTGATTCGTGGCGGGCGCGTGAAGGATTTGCCGGGCGTGCGCTACCACGTGATTCGCGGCACGCTCGATAGCGTCGGCGTCGCCGACCGCAAACAGGGTCGCTCCAAGTACGGCGCGAAACGTCCCAAGAGCGGCGGCGCGGCGGGCGCGGCCAAGAAGGGCGGCAAGAAATAATCAACCGAGGCCAGCGAATAAAGATATGCGGCTAGCGAACATCTGCGGACAAGCCTCCGGTCGCCAGCCCCAAGTCTCCGAGTAAAGATTATGCCAAGACGAAGAATTGTCGAACGACGCGACGTGATGCCCGACCCGGTTTACAACAATCCGCTGGTGACCAAGTTCATCAACGGCATCATGCTGGGCGGCAAGAAATCGACGGCGGAAGGAATCTTTTACAACGCGCTGATCCAGATCGGCGAGAAGTTGAACGAAGACCCGCTCAAGGTTTTCAAGCGCGCGATTGAAAACGTCCGCCCGACGGTGGAAGTCAAATCGCGACGCGTCGGCGGTTCGACCTATCAGGTTCCGCTCGAAGTTCCGCAGGAGCGGCGCGGTTCGCTCGCGATTCGCTGGATCACGGCGGCGTCGCGCGCGCGCGGCGAAAAGACGATGGTTGACCGTCTCGCGGGCGAGTTGCTCGACGCGGCGAACAATCGCGGCAACGCGGTCAAGAAGAAGGACGACACGCACCGCATGGCCGAGGCCAACAAAGCGTTCGCGCATTACAAATGGTAAAGAACCGTCACAGGTAAATCGTGACAGGTGACACGAGCAAAGCTCCGAACCTGTCACCCGTCGCCTGTCATTTGTCACGGGATTGAGTTATGGCTAAGCAAGACCTCAATAAGTTCCGCAATATCGGCATCATGGCGCACATCGATGCCGGTAAGACGACCACCACCGAGCGCGTGCTTTATTACACGGGCGTCTCGCACAAAATCGGCGAGGTGCACGAAGGCACGGCGACGATGGATTGGATGGAGCAGGAACAGGAGCGCGGCATCACGATCACGTCCGCCGCGACGACCTGCTTCTGGACGCGCAGCGGCACCGAGTATCGCATCAACATCATCGACACGCCGGGACACGTCGATTTCACGATGGAAGTCGAGCGCTCGCTCCGCGTGCTCGACGGCGCGGTCGCGGTGTTCGACGGCGTCGCGGGCGTCGAACCGCAGTCGGAGACGGTTTGGCGGCAAGCCGATAAGTACGGCGTGCCGCGCATCTGTTTTATCAACAAACTCGATCGCGCGGGCGCGTCCTTCGACCGCTCGTTTGAATCCATCATCACGCGTCTCGGCGCGAACCCGGTCGCGATTCAATTGCCCATCGGCCTCGAAGACCAGTTCAAGGGCGTCATCGATCTGATTGCGATGAAGGGACTCATCTGGAACGACGAGTCGAAGGGCGCGGAGTACGAGACGACCGACATCCCCGCCGACCTTCGCGAAACGGCGGAAGCGGCGCGTCACAAACTGCTCGAAGCCGTCGCCGACGCCGACGAAGACCTGATGATGAAGTACCTCGAAGACGAGGGCGCATCGATCACCGAAGCCGAAATCCGCGCCGCGCTCCGCAAAGGCACGATTGCGTTGAAACTCGTCCCCGTCGTTACCGGTTCGGCCTTCAAGAACAAGGGCGTCCAGACGTTGCTCGACGCGGTGGTTGACTACTTGCCTTCGCCGCTCGACATCCCGCCCGTGACCGCGATGAATCCGAGGTCGGGCGAAGATGAAGAGCGTCCCGCCGATGCGAGCGCGCCGTTCGCCGGTCTGGTTTTCAAAATCATGGCCGACAAGCACCTCGGCCAGCTTTCGTTCGTCCGCATCTATTCGGGCACCATCAAAGCCGGTTCTTACGCCTTCAATCCGGTCAAGGAAACGAAGGAGCGCGTCGGTCGTCTGATGCGGATGCACGCCAACAAACGCGAGGACATCGACGAGGCGAGCGCGGGCGAAATCATCGCCATCGGCGGCATGAAGCAGGTTACGACCGGCGATACCGTGTGCGACGAAATGAGGCCCGTGATTCTCGAAGCGATGGAGTTTCCCGCGCCGGTTATCCGCGTCGCGGTCGAGCCGAAGACGCGCGCCGATCAGGACAAACTCGGTACGGCTCTCCAGCGTCTCGCGCAGGAAGACCCGTCGTTCAACGTCTCGACCGATCAGGAGACCGGCCAGACCATCATCGCCGGGATGGGCGAACTCCACCTCGAAATCATCGTCGACCGCATGAAGCGCGAGTTCGGCGTCGAAGCCAACGTCGGCAAGCCGCAGGTCGCCTACCGCGAGACAATCACGCAGGGCGCGCCCGGCAAGGAAGTTTACAAACGGCAGACGGGCGGACGCGGACAGTACGGCCACGTCGAAATCGAGATCGAACCCGCTCCGGGCGAAGGGTTCGTCTTCGAGAACAAGATCACGGGCGGCGTCATTCCGCGCGAGTTCATCCGCCCCGCCGAGCAGGGCATCCACGAAGCGATGGAGCGCGGCTTCCTCGCGGGTTACGAATTGGTCGACATCCGCGTCAGGCTCGTCTTCGGTTCTTATCACGAAGTCGATTCCGATGAGCGTTCGTTCCACATCGCGGGTTCGCTCGCGTTCCAGGACGCGGTGCGTAAGGCCAAACCGGTATTGCTCGAACCCATCATGCGTCTCGAAATCGTGACGCCGGAAGAGTACATGGGCACGGTCAACGGCGACTTGATGTCGCGGCGCGGTCGCATCGAGAAGATGGAGCCGCGCACGGGCGGCGCGCAGGTGATTACCGCGCTCGTGCCGCTCTCGGAGATGTTCGGCTACACCACCGACCTCCGTTCCGCGACGCAGGGACGCGCCACCTCGACGATGCACTTCGAGCGTTACGAACAAGCGCCGAAGAACATCGCCGACGAAGTCATCGCGAAAGTTCAGGGCGTCGCCAAGTAGTTGGTTCTCTGACTCGACGGGTCAGAGAATCAACGTGCGAATGAATTTTAAGATTGTACGCAACAACATTCAGGAGCGAGAGAGATGAGCAAGGAAAAATTTGACCGATCCAAGCCACACGTCAACATCGGGACCATCGGGCACGTCGATCACGGGAAGACGACGTTGACGGCGGCGATCACGAAAGTCTTGGCCAAGCACAACCCGAAGATCACGGTGCGGGCGTTCGACTCG
>JBGTHJ010000022.1:0-3500 GCA_041746175.1 Pyrinomonadaceae bacterium | reverse complement strand
GCGCGTGGTGTGTTCGGCGGGAACTTACGTGCGCGTGCTCGCGGAGTCGGTCGGCGAACGGCTCGGCACGGGGGCGCATCTCGCGGCGTTGCGGCGCACGCGCGCCGGGACGTTTCGCATCGACGCATCGGTGACGCTCGACGCATTGCAGCAACTGGTCGAAGCAGGCGCGACGACAAAGTTTCTTCTTACGCCGGACGCGGCGTTACCCTTGATGCCCGCCGTGCATCTAACCGACGCCGAAGCGCGTGCGATGCGTCACGGAATGGCGTTGAAAATCGACGACGCGACGGCGACCCAACGGGCGGACGGCGAGCATGTTCGCGTGTGCGATGCCGCCGGAAACCTGATTGCCGTCGGGGTTTACGAAGCGGAGCGCGAGCTATTACGACCGCGCGTCGTGCTATCGGCGGAGTGAAAATAGCGTTGACTTGCTTCCCCTGTGGCTGTGCTATACTTGCGACAGCAGTCGGGGGGAGCGGACGGGGTCGCCTCCGGCGCAAGCCAACCGGCCTCCCCATCGCAGATTGAAAATCAAGATCATTGAAGAGTCGGAAAAGTTTCGACGGCGCGGCGGGCGTTTCCGCGCGAGCGTCCGGCAGACGCGCATCGAAACCAATCCCAAATATAGCGACCGCTAGCGAACATTCGTTGTCCGGCATCATTCGATCAACCGCGGTCGCCGCACATCACACGGGCGTGATTCTCCGCACGCCGTCCACACGCGCGAAGCCGACTTAATGAGGTATTAAAAAAGAGGCTATGCACGAAGATAAGGATGGCACCAAATTCAACATCAGCGAACGTCTGGACGCGCTGCGCCGCGAGCACGAAGCGTTGCAGTGGGAGGGGAGCTTCCGCGATTACTTCGAGTTGGTGACGCAGAACCCGCGTCTCGCCGAACTCTCGCACGCGCGCATCAACGACATGGTTCACGCGGCGGGCATCGAGAAAATCAACGAGGGGACGCGCGACGAAATCGCCCGCTACAACTTCTTCGCGGCGGAACTTTTCGGCATCGAAGAACCCATCGCGCGCATCGTCGAATATTTCAAGTCGGCGGCGCAGCGTCTCGAAGTTCGCAAGCGCATACTGCTTTTGATGGGGCCGGTCGGCGGCGGCAAGTCAACCATCGTCACCATGCTCAAGCGCGGTCTCGAAGACTGGACGCGCACCAACGCCGGCCCGGTCTACGCAATCAAAGACTGCCCGATGCACGAGGAACCGCTCCACCTCATCCCGCACGAACTCCGCGCCGAAATCGAGAAGCATTACGGCATCTACATCGAAGGCGACCTCTGTCCGCAGTGCCGCTACGCGCTCGAACACACTTACAACGGACGCCACGAAGACGTGCGCGTACATCGCATCCTCTTCTCGGAAAAGAACCGCGTCGGCATCGGCACCTTCGCGCCCTCCGACCCCAAATCGCAGGACATCACCGAACTGACCGGCTCGATTGACCTTTCGACCATCGGCGAGGTCGGCGTCGAATCCGACCCGCGCGCCTATCGCTTCGACGGCGAACTCAACATCGCCAATCGCGGCGTGATGGAGTTCGTCGAGATGTTGAAGGTCGATGAGAAGTTTCTCTACAGCTTGCTCACGCTCTCGCAGGAACAGAACATCAAGACGGGTCGCTTCGCGATGATTTACGCCGACGAAGTGATCCTCTCGCACACCAACGAAAACGAATACATCAGCTTCGCGGGCAACCGCAAATCCGAGGCGTTGCAGGATCGCATCATCCTCGTCCGCGTGCCCTACAACCTCCGCGTCTCGCAGGAGGAACGCATCTACTACAAGCTGCTCAATCAGTCGGAAGTTCTGCGCAGCGTCCACATCGCGCCGAACACTCTGCGCGTCGCGGCGATGTTCGCGGTCATGACGCGGCTCGAAGAACCCAAGCGCGCCAACGTCGATATCGTCAAAAAGATGAAACTCTACGACGGCGAGGATGTCGAAGGCTACAAGACGAAGGACGTGCGCGAACTCAAAGAGGAGACCGTCCGCGAAGGCATGGACGGCATTAGCCCCCGTTACGTCATCAACCGGCTGTCGAGCGCGCTCGTCCGCGACGGCGTGACCTGCATCAACCCCATCGACGCCCTGCGCACCATCAAGAGCGGCTTCGAGCAACACACCGGCATCAACGCCGAACAGCGCGAGAAGTATCTGAATCTGATCTCGGCGGCGCGCAAAGAGTACGACGAGATGGCGAAGATCGAAGTGCAGCGCGCCTTCGTCTATTCGTTTGAAGAGATGGCGCGCACCATCTGCAACAACTATCTCGACAACGTTGAAGCCTACTGCAACAAGGAACGCCTCAAAGACCCCATCACCGAAGAGGAGTTAGAGCCCGACGAGCAACTGATGCGCTCGATCGAAGAGCAAATCGGCATCTCCGATAACGCCAAGAACACCTTCCGGCAGGAGATACTGATTCGCATCTCGTCCTACGCGCGCAAGGGCAAGCAGTTCGAGTACGTCTCGCACGAACGTCTGAAGGAAGCGATCGAGCGGAAGATTTTCGCCGACCTCAAAGACGTGGTCAAGATCACGACTTCTGCCAAGACGCCCGACCCCGACCAACTCCGTCGCATCAACGAAGTGGTCGACCGGCTCGTCAAAGACGGCGGTTACTGCCCGGTCTGCGCCAACGAGTTGTTGACCTACGTCGGGACGTTGCTCTCTCGCTGACAACCCCTCTTCTGCGCGGGGCGGTAGTTTCAGCGCCGCGCACGCGACAACCGTAACGCGCCCGCGCTTTGGCAGTAAAGCGCGGGCGCGTTCGTTCGGACAACTTATGAAGAAACGATACCTCATCGCGGCGGGCGCGTACGGGCTGGCAGGCGCGGCGCTGGCGACCAAACTTTGGCGACGCCCGCGCGATGTCGAATGGACGCAGCACGCCGCGCGTTTCCCGAACGCCGAACGGACGCGGTTCGTCGAAGTTGACGGACGGCGCATCCATTTCCAAGAGGCGGGCGACCCCGGCACTCCCGCGATTCTCTTGATTCACGGATTCTGCGCGTCGAAATTTGTGTGGAACGATGTGCTGCTGCCGATTGCCGCGCAGGGCTACCGGGTGGTCGCGCCTGATCTCGTCGGCTTCGGCTTTTCCGAGAAGCCGCGCGACGGCGAATACACCATCGTGTCGCAGTCGCGGATGATCGTGCGGTTGATGGACGAACTCTCAATCGAGCGCGCGACGCTGGTCGGGAGTTCGTACGGCGGCGCAATATCGGCGACGTGCGCGCTCGACTATCCGGAGCGCATCGAACGGCTGGTGCTCGTCGATGCGGTCATCAACGACGAGGTCAAAGAGCAAAAACTGTTGCGTCTCGCCGCCGCGCCCGTGATGGGCGACTTGCTATCGCCGCTCGTCCTGGGTTCGCCGCGTTTGATGCGCTGGCGGATGCGGCAGACCTACTCGAACGGCAACGCGCGCCTCTTCGACGACGCACGGCTAAACGCGCAGCAGCTCCCGTTGCGCTCCG
>JBGTHJ010000021.1:0-5229 GCA_041746175.1 Pyrinomonadaceae bacterium | reverse complement strand
CGTGCTCGCGCGTGAGTCGAGCGACCTCGACGCCGCCGCGCTCCGGCAGCTTTCCGACAACTTGCTGGCGCAACTAAAATCCGGCGTCGTCGTGCTCGGACGCCGCGCCGACGGCAAAGCCTCGCTCATCGTCCGCACCTCCGCCGACCTCGCGAAGCGCGTCCCTGCCGGACAGGTGATACGCGAACTCGCGGCCATCGTCGGCGGTCGCGGCGGCGGCAAGCCCGACATGGCCGAAGGCGGCGGCCCCGAACCTCAAAAGCTCGCCGAAGCGCTCGAAGCCAGCTATCAGATCGTCGGGCGGATGTTGGAGCAACAGGACTCGCCGAAGGCGGGACGGTAGCCCGAACACCCGCGACGAGCGATCCGCGTCATGCCCTCTTAGCTCAACGGTTAGAGCAGCAGACTCATAATCTGTTGGTTGTAGGTTCGAATCCTACAGAGGGCATCCTTCTCAATATAGCAAGTTGCAATTGCATGTAGCACATGAAAGAGCGGCATCGCCTGGGAGCGCGAGCGTCCCGCTCGCATTGAGCGTTCGGAGAACGCGAACCATTGAACGTGCTCCGAGGACGCTTGCCAGCGGGACGCTGGCGCTCCCGGCACTCACCAAATTGCAAACCGCTATAAGCAAGCGAGCAAGCAAGCGAGCGGCGGCCAAGTGGCTGCCGCTCGCTGCTTTTTGCCGGCGTGCCATGTGTGCGCGCGGGTTACGAGATTTCTTCGTGAGTGATGTCGATGTCGGGGAACGTCGGGTTGAGCGTGCGTGCGAGCATGGCGTCGGGGACGCGGGAGGTGTAGTCGTTGTTTTGGACGAGCGCGAGGGCGGCGGCGGCGGGGACGGGGCGGGAGAAGAGATAGCCCTGCCCGTATTCGCAGTCGAGTTCTTTGAGCCGCTCGTGCTGTTCGGCGGTCTCGACGCCTTCGGCGATCACGCTCATGCTGAGGTTGGTGGCGAGCGTGATGATGGTGCGGACGATCTCGGCGTTCTCGTCGCCCTCGCTCATCCGGCTGACGAACGAACGGTCGATTTTCAGCGTGTCGATGGGGAAGCGGTGGAGATAGGAGAGCGACGAATAGCCGGTGCCGAAATCGTCGATGCTCGTTTGGATGCCGAGATTGCGCAGTTGGCCGAGCATCGAGGCGGCGGCCTCCGCGTTCGCCATCACCGCGCTCTCCGTGATTTCCAGTTTCAGACGACGCGGGTTGAGATTGGTTTCATCGAGAATCTGTTTGATCTGCGCGAGCAAGTCGGGTTGCATGAACTGCCTGCTGGAAAGATTGACGCTGATGGTGAGCATCGCCAGCGCGGGGTCGTCGAGCGACCAGCGGCGCGTTTGGCGGCAGGCTTCACGCAACACCCACGATCCGATTTCGGTAATCAGTCCGGTTTCTTCCGCGAGCGGGATGAACTCCGCCGGAGAAACGAAGCCGCGCTCCGGGTGATGCCAGCGAACGAGCGCCTCGAAGCCCGTGATGCGGCAGGTGTCGAGCGCGACGATGGGCTGGTAGTAAACCTCGAACTCCCGATTTTCGATGGCGCGGCGGAGGTCGTTTTCGAGTTGCAGACGCAACACCGCGCGGGCGTGCATCCCGGTGTCGAACAGTTCGTAACGCGTCTTGCCCTTTTCCTTGGCTTGATACATCGCGGTGTCGGCGTCGCGGAGGACGTTCTCCGGATCGGCGTAGTAGGCGGCGGAGATGGTGATGCCGATGCTGGCGGTGGTGTAAACCTCGTTGCCGCTGAGGTAGAAGGGGTGCATCAGGTCTTGCTGGACGCGTTCGGCGACGCGGATGGCATCCTCGGTCGAGTCGAGACCGTTGAGCAGGATCGCGAACTCGTCGCCGCCCAGACGCGCCACCGTGTCCGACGGGCGGAGGCACAGTTCGAGCCGCCGCGCGATTTCGACGAGCAGGCGGTCGCCGGCGGCGTGGCCGAGACTATCATTGATGTTTTTGAAGCGGTCGAGATCGAGGAAGAGAACCGCGAAGTGATGGTCGGCGCGGCGGCGCGTCATCTCGATGGATAGTTTGAGATGATCCGTGAGCAGCGCGCGGTTCGGAAGTCCGGTCAGCGCATCGTGGAAGGCGGCGTGACGGAAATGCTCTTTGCTCTCTTCAAGCTCGGTTTTGACGCGCTCCAGTTCGACGATGTAGCATTGCTGCTGCTCGACGTGGCGCTCGGCCAGTTCGGCGCGCCCGCGCTCGGCCAGTTCAACCTGCGCCGAAGATGTCTTGATGTCGTCGATGTATCGGCGGTGCGTGAGGTAAACGATGAAGATGACGGGCGTCGCGGTGATGATCGACGAGATGCCGATGGCGCCCGTGATCTTGACGAGCAGCCCGGCGATGGCCGCGCCCGCGACAAAGGTCGCCGAGGCGGGGAAGTAGTGCGCTCTCCACGTCGCCCACACCGACTCGTTCGTGTCGCACGCGGTATAGACAGCCGCCAGCCCGGAATTGATGACGTACTGCACGAGAGCCATAACGCACAGCGCGGTGATGAACTGCGACGGCGTGCGTTCGACGAGACCGGTCTCCGGGCCGAAGCACGTCTCCACCGCAACGGCGGTGAGAAAGATCGACAAGGCCATCAACGCCCCGTTGAAAAAGATGCCGTCGAGACGGATGAAAACGCCCTTCTTTCGTAGACGCAAAGAGGCGTAGCAGGCTTCGACCACCGCGAGCAAGACAGCGGCTTCGCCCCCGTAGACCAGAAGCGTCAGGAAAATCAGCGAGTCCGTAACCGAGATGTGGACTTTGGCGCGCGGAATCTGGATGGTCAGGCGCGAGCCGAAGGCGATGGTGACGACCGCCAGAAAGATGAACGAAAGATCGAGCCGCGCCAGCGGCAAATGATAAGCCGAATACACGCAGGCGGCGGTCGCGCAGGCCACCATCAACCACGTAAACGGTATGATGAATTTTTTTCTACCGGTCATCTTAAATTTTTCAACTGTTGCGGAATCAACTCGCGTCCACGTCGAATTTCACGGGATGAAAATGGTGTCGTAACAACCACGAAACTCGTAGCCCGCCTTGCGATAAAGGTTTTGCGCGATGATGTTTTGCTCATTGACGAGCAGACAGATGGCCTCGGTGCGGGCGAGCAACGCCGCGCCGAGTTGGGAGACGCAGCGAAACCCGTAGCCGCGCCCGCGTTCTTCAGGTCTGACGTAAACGCCTTCGACGTAAATGACGCGGGGCGTTTCGGAGATGATGTCGGCCTTGAAGATGAGTCGTCGCCCGTCGGTCAAGACCCACACGCGTCCTTGCCCGATGCGTCGCCCGCAACGCCTACGAAAGCCGTGCGGATCGTGCTTGACGGGATCGACGCCGCTCTCTTCAAACGCCATCTCGGCGTGCGCCGCGACCACCGTTTCGATATCGTCAAGCGTGGCGGTGCGCAGCCCGCGCACCTGTTCGGCGGCGGCCCCCGACGACCGCCGCCGCAGTTCAAACAACAATTCGCGGCTTTGTCGCGGCGGCGGCTGATTTTCTCCGGCGTAGCGCCGCCAGAATGTTCCCAGACGCTCCTGTTCGCCGATGATGAGGCCAATACCCGGCACGTCTTGCGCGCAACGCGCGAAGGCGACGAGCGCGTCTTCGGTCTCCGTCTCGAAAGTCGTGATCTCACCGATCAGCGCGACGCCCTGAAGTCGCCCGTCCCGGTTCCGAAAACCATAGAAGCGGCCACGATTGAGCGAACCGTCAAAGTTGTTGTCGCGGATCAAACCCTCCAATATGATGCTTGCGATCGACTGCTTGGCGAGGAACGCGAGGACTTCGGCGGCGTGCTCGCCCGATAGCAGCGCAGTCCCCGGACGACCCGCCGCCGGTTCGGACATCGGCGGCGGGTTCGTCTCCGGAAAACTATTTGCGGGCACGACGAACGACCTATTCATGTCAATGTGTTATCTGCTCGGTCGTGATTCAAAAGTTACTCCGCCAACGCCGAGACGGGAGGCGTGTTAGCCGTGAGGGTGGCCGTCAGGAGCGCGACTCCTAAACGTCTACTTCGTGTCGGTGGTGCTTCGACGAATAGCGGAGGTGTCTGCGGTTTCGCGGAAATGATAACGATGCCGGCCTGTGCCGTCCCGGTCGCGGGGTTGACCGGGGAGTTGAGACGTTTATGCTGCGACGGCTTCGTCACGCCGACGGCCTTTGCAGATGTTTGCGGGTCGCCGAAAGCGACTCCGGTAACGAACGCGAGCGCGAACGACAACGCGGCGAATCGAAAAAGGATGCGAGAGTCCCGGCTCATGTTCATTGTTAGTCCCCTGGGGAATGTTGACGCCTGTGGTGAATTTTGGGGTGGCGTCTTGCCTTGTGCGCTCATCGATGCGGCTCTTTCGGAAACCTTTCCCGACCGCCCCAAACTTTCTTCCGGGCAGACAAAAACCCGCGAGCGTTTGCCGTTTGTGCGGGGCGTGAACCGGTGGCGTTGACCAAAATGCGAAAGAAGAGGCTTGTTGCTCTGACATCGAGCACGGTGATGGAATGCGAATGTCGTGCCGTCGCCGGGATGCGACTCAAACAGCTAAGATGCTTTGAAATAGCGGTCGAAGTGGCAGAGTTTGCATCAGCGGCTTGTCGACTCGAAGTCTCAAGGCAGGTCAGATTGACTTTGTAGCCGCGCGCCGTCGGCCCGGCGCGTGGAGGGAAGTTCAACCGCCGTCGGCACAAAGAAGAACCGGGATGAGCCGCTACCGGGGGGCTTCGTTGCGGCGATGGCGACGCGGCGACGGGCGGGCTTCTCGATGCTTGGTGTGACCGTCCAATCTCCCTACAAAAATTGTTACGTGACCGTTTTTGTTAGACGCTTTCAGGCAACCTTGATTCCGCTTGCTCAAGCGAAAGATTCCCGGCGTCGGGTAGTGGGTCAGTTATAGCAAGTTGCAATTGCATGTAGCACATGAAAGAGCGGCATCGCCCGGGAGCGCGAGCGTCCCGCTCGCATTGAGCGTTCGGAGAACGCGAACCATTGAACGTGCTCCGAGCACGCTGGCCAGCGGGAGGCTGGCGCTCCCGGCACTCACCCAATTGCAAACCGCTATAGAAATCACGCTGAGGTGCGTAATGGCGGAAGCCCGCACTTCGTCAAGGGCGCAATCGCCACCACCATTGACACCCTTGACGAAGTGCGGGTTTCCGCAAAGTCGTTGAAGTCCCGCAGCTTGCACCTGCCTCGGATTTTCAAATTGACCCACTACTCGGCGTCGCTGCGGG
>JBGTHJ010000020.1:0-5526 GCA_041746175.1 Pyrinomonadaceae bacterium | reverse complement strand
TTAGCCATTCAATTAAAAGCCTAACGCCGGAATTCAGCGGGCGCGCACCCACCGCATCTAGCCTCCAAGTCTTGCGGATGAATGCCGCGCTTACCGCGCTCCGCTGCAATGACTTGTTCGGCTGCCCATGATCGATACCACATTGCGTCCGCTGACCACCTTTCATTGGAAGCATTCAACGCTCGTCACGCCGCGTCCAAGATACCACGCTAGCGCGGCGAGGATAGTCTAGCGCGAGACAAGGAAAGCGACAGCCCGTACCTCCACCCAATAGCCGCGCGTGGTTGATAAGCGACAAGTCTTTGATGATGTGAATAAGAAACGCGAGCAGCCGAACGCCCGGCATCACCCGCCGCGCACGCAACTGAACAGGCACAGCGTCTTGCGCATGACATCAACGCTATTCGCGGTCGGGTGCATGCCGTTGTTGGGCGGCGGTTCGGGGTAAAAGGCATTTTCGCGCACATTTATTCTTGGCTCAATGATGGCGGCTGCAACTCAATTCCTACGGCGGAATAACGTGCAAGCATATCTCCGCCAAAAACCCAATTCGATGGCATTGCGCTACGTAACTTTGCACCGTTGAGTTTACGGTCTTCTTCTTTTGTTACGAGAGCGGCTCGACAATGAACACTAAATACCTCACGAATAGCTGCTCTGTCATCGGATTCAAGATTCAATACATTCTCCGCAAGCAAGCTGAGTGGGATAGTGTGTTCGTGAGTGAGCCGCTTACCGAGTTCTTTAGGATACTGAGCAATAACAACAGCAGCATCGGCTGAATGAGGTAGATAGCGAATGTCGTTTTTTATGGCATCGGGAACGACTATGCCCGTTGCCGAATCAACTGCATCGGCAGTCCAACGCCAGCCCGCTAGTTTAATCAAGTAAACGGCAAGCCGGCGCATACTCGGAGTTCTATTCGCAAGGTGGTACGCATGAACTAAAAGCGTAACCAACTCCTCTCTATGTTCAGTGGTGAGAGGTTCCCAGATACGTTTCTTTGCCATGAGTTTCTAATACGACGTAACAATTAGCGAAGCCGCCCAACGCCGCTATTCAGGGGCGCGGAAAGCCCCATATCAACCACGCGAGTCTCGCGGATGAAAGCCAAGCTGATACCGCGTCCCTTGCAATAGCATTGTTGGGCTGCCAAACGTAGAAAGGACGCGGAGCGAATTATGCCAGAAAGGATTCAGCGTAAGAGAGCAAAAGGATGGCGCAAGCCAGAAGGCTCAAGGTACGTCGGACGCCCGACGCAGCACGGGAATCCGTTCCCCCAAGAAAAGACCCTTGATCGGTTCGAGGTGTATGCCAACCAGAGAGCCGCCGAAGACCCTGAATGGCTTGCGCCCCTGCGCGGGCAAGATTTGAGTTGCTGGTGTGGTTTATCGAAGCCATGCCACGCGGACATCCTTTTGAGGTTAGCCAATACGTAGGCAGCCCAACGCCCGAATTAACCGAAGACTGTGCAAATTAAAGTCGTATGTAATCAACCACTTGGGATGCGCCAACGAGCGCAATCCAGATGATCTTTGATAATCGCCAGCGGTTTGCCTGCGCGATAGTCCGAGAGGAAGCAAACCTGATACAGCCACACGCTCGCCAGCACGTAGGCGCCGTTACGGCCTTCGCCCTTGACCGGACACTGTTTCAAGCCCGCCGCCTGGATGATGCGTTGAAAGAGCAGTTCGATGGTCTGCTTGCGATAGCCGTAGAGATCATCCTTCCACGACCGACGTTGTGTGGGCAGTTGCTTGGGCGTTAAGGCCCAACCGCCCGCCTGTGCGTAGAGTCGTGGGAACTCCCCTGAGCCAAAGGTCTCGTCACCGAGCAGCACATCGGTTACTTTCAGCGCGCCACTGTGTAATGCCGCACCCGCGATGTGAGCTTCGTACTCATTGTTCGGACGCCAGGCAGCAAACAGTGGGACGGGTTGCGGGAAGACCAGTCCTTGTAAGAGAAGTCGATAGCCTTGCACCCATCCGCGATAGCCGCTCTTGCTCCACTTGGATTCAGTGTCAACATTACGTAAACCGACAGGAATCCGGCCTTTTTCGCGGTCTTTCTTGTGCCACTTGGGGCCTCGCGCTTCGTACATCCGCCCGTCGAGCGCGCTGACCTCGGACTGATCAGCTTGAGGCTTGACCTCGGTGACAATCTGTTGGCCGAGCGCGGCAATCTGTGCTTCGGCTTCCGGTACCAACCCCATCAGCCGTCGCCCGATTGTTGTGCGATGCGGGACACGCTCAAAGCGCATGGCGCGGCACAAGCGCGCATCCTTCGCTAACAGCTTGCACAACTCTGAGTCGCGGAAGGTGCGTGTCGTGATGGCGACGACGGCGAGCAGCAGGAAGGAGCAGGCCGAGAAGTCACGCTGCTTGCCGCGCTTGGGCGGCGTGGGTGGCTCCTGGTAGTTTTCCTTAACCTCTTGGAGTAAGCTCAAGAGGGCGTCAGAGGCAGTCGAAGTATGTTGGCACATACTCCCGATTGTGCAGCCACCGCACGGTGGTTGCGACTCTGACGCTTCGACTTAGGTCACTGATTTCAAAGAACTTTTATTTGCACAGGCTTCGTTTAACTACACCGACAACAAATTCACCGAAGACAACCGGGGCGGAAAATTCGGCACTGAATTGCTGATTCCGATAACTGCGCTCAATCGTCTGGCTGACCGCCCGCCCGCCACCTTTAGCTTCGCGGCGTCGGGCGAGTGGAAGACCAGGGTCGCGCCGATGTACCAGGGGCAGGCCAAGCTGACCATCCCGCTCCCGTTCATGCCGGGTTTGGAAATGCCCATCTCGTTCTCGTTCGCCAGCCGAACCGAACTAGTCAACGAGGCGGACGTGCGCGGGCGAGTCGGCTTTACGTTCGACGTGTCGAGGCTGCTGTCGGGACTGAAGAGCAGTTTTCTCGCCAACGCCCCGATTACCGTGCCGTAGGGCGCACTCTCAAAGTAGAAGCGAGAAAGCTCAGGAGCAGGGTCGTCATCCCTGCTCCTGAGCTGTTTGCCTCCAATCGTACCGAGGACTGCGGCAGTCAGGCGGCGGTCGCGGATTCCTGGGTCGCGACGCGGTGGCGGACGGTGTTTTTGCCGGTGCGCTTGGCGGCGTACATGAGGGCATCGGTGGCGCGGAGCATCTCATCGACGGAGGCGGGCGGCGTCTCCCACGTGACCGCGCCGACGCTGAGCGAGACGGGCCATTTGTTGCGCTGTGCCACATCGACGAGATTCTGGCGGATGCGTCGGAAGACGACCTGCGCGGCGGCGTCGCCGGTTTCGGGGAGCAGCACGGCGAACTCGTCGCCGCCGAGACGCGCGACCACGTCGATGGTGCGGACGTTGAATTTGATGGTCGTTGCGACGGCGCGCAGCAACGCATCGCCCGCGTTGTGCCCGAAGCGGTCGTTGACCAGTTTGAAGTCGTCGATGTCCATGAAGGCGACGGTGAACGGGTGGTTGTGGCGACGCGCGCGGCTGATTTCGGCGTCGGCGAGTTCGTAGAACGAGCGGCTGTTCTCCGCGCCCGTCAGATAGTCGGTGCGCGCCAGCGCGCGTTCGTTTTCGAGCGTGCGTTTGAAGGCCGACACCGTCAGCGAAATGATCAAAATCAAACCGAACCGCATCGCGACATTCCAGTAGGGGATGGCCGGGTCGGGGAAGTGCGACTCGGTCGTCGCCGCGACGACGAGCCACGACGCGCCGCTCAACAGCGAGAGCACGATGCCCGCACGTCGCCCGACAAACCATGCGGCGAGGAAAATCGGCGCGAGATAAAAGAGGATGAGCGACACGTCGGGGCCGGCGGCGTAGTCGAGCGCGCACAACACGACGACCAGCGCCACGCCCATCACGAGCAGCGACGCCCGCGAACGCCTTTCGAGATGTTCCAGTAGATTCATGTGAACTAATCCAACCTTGACCGGCCACAAGAATCTTCGTGCCGGAGGCGTTAGCGAGGAAGTGGCGGGAAGCAGTCCGGCGCGGCTGTGTCGTTCGTAAATAAGTGTGATGCCGGAGAGCCGTCCGTGTCTTGCGCACTCGACGCGAGCGTTGCGCGCGAGAGCTTGGATGCGCCGGAAACGGTTTGTGTTCGATGTCGGCGGCAAAAAGTTGGCGCGGCGGGCGTGTAAGCCGTTTCGACTCTTCACGCTCGTCGCACAGGCGTGCTAGACTTTACCTCTCTCGAAATCCGGTGAATACGAGCCGGGTCACACACGACGAACGGACGTAATCTGGCTGACGCAAATCTCTGATGAAAACCTGCTCAAAATGCAATAACAGTTTCGAGGATACGGTCGGGTTTTGTCCGCGCGACGGCGAGGTGTTGACCGACGCGGTGGCCGACATCGTCGGGCAGGTGCTCGACGGGCAGTATGAGGTCGAAGCCTTTCTCGCGCAGGGCGGCATGGGCGCGGTCTATCGCGCGCGTCACATCCTGCTCGGCGACCGTGTGGTCATCAAGACGTTGCGCGCCGAGATGCGGAACAATGCCGAATGGCTGCGTCGGTTCCAGCGCGAGGGACGCGCCGCGCGCCGCTTCCGACACCCGAACGCGGTCACCGTCTATGATCTGCGCACGGCGAGCGACGGCATGATCTATATGGTCATGGAATACGTCGATGGGCACACGCTCGACCGGGAGTTGAAGAATCGCGGGCGGTTCAACGCGGCGGAGGCGCTCGACGTGCTCGAACCCGTCGCCAACGTGCTCGAAGCCGCACACGCGATGGGCGTCGTCCATCGCGACCTGAAACCGGAGAACGTCATGTTGAGCAAGTCGGACGACGGTCGTCCGATGATCAAACTGCTCGACCTCGGCATCGCCAAGATGACCGGGATGCCCGATTCGGTCGAAAGCGAAGGCACGTCGCTGACCGTCGCCGGGCAGATTCTCGGCACGCCTTATTACATGTCGCCCGAACAGTGGGGCGAACCCGCGCGCGACGGCAACCCGGAAGTCGATGGACGCACGGACATCTACAGCCTCGGCGTGATGTTTTACGAGTTGGTCGCGGGGCGCAAGCCGCTTGGCGGGCGCACGCTCGCCGAGTTGCGCAACGGTCACGTCTCGACCCCGTTGACGCCGCTCGCCACCGTCGTCGGGGGCGTGCCCGAAGATTTCGGTCGTGCCATCGAACGCGCAATGGCGAAGGATCGCAACGACCGGCAAACCACCGCCGGAGAGTTTATCGACGAATTGCGCACGTCGCTCGGTCTCGTCGTGATTCCGCGTCGCAGCGTGACGACCGGCAGCAGCAGCGGCGGCGGCGGCGTTGATGGTGCGACGCAAAATCCCGTGTCCGACAGCGAGGCGAAGACCGCCGCTTTCAACGCGCGGACGAATGCTGCGAAGCCCGAATCGGGAACCGCCGCGACCATCCTGACGAGCGGCGACATGCACGCCTCGCAGCTCGACGCGACGGGCGGCGCGGCTTCTTCGACGCATGGCACCAGCGCCAACGTCGGCGGAAGCACCGACGCCGGAGGTCGTGCCACCGCCTCGACCGTCGCCATGCCGCGAC
>JBGTHJ010000019.1:0-9648 GCA_041746175.1 Pyrinomonadaceae bacterium | reverse complement strand
GGTGGAAGGTCGAGAACGCCGAGAAGATGTTGGCGCTGCGCACTACGAGGGCAAATCAGGAATGGGAATCATACTGGAGTCAGTTGCGTCAAGCCAATGCTTGAGCGTTCAATGCTGAGTCCCACTTTTAATTACACCCCGCAGCATTTTATTTTCGGCGCGATTCTGGCGATAAAAACTATCACATGTTATAAATGTCGGGCTTTATCAAATCAATTTGGAGGCAGTTATTCTTTAATGGCAGCGAGCAAGACACCCAACACCAAAACAAGCGCCAAGCGCATGAGCCAATCGGAAGTCATCAATCACTTCGCCGAGAAGTTCGACATGAAGCGCGCCCAGGCCAAAGAGGTTTTCACCGAATTGGCCGAACTGGCGAGCAAAGAAGTGAAGAAGAACGGCGAGTTCGTCCTGCCCGGCTTCGGCAAACTCGTGCTGGCGAAGCGCGCCGCGCGCGACGGTCGCAACCCCGCAACCGGCGAGACGATCAAAATTCCCGCCAAGACCACGCTCAAATTCCGCCTCGGCAAGTCGATGAAAGATACCGTCGTACCCGCGAAAAAGAAGTAAGGCGGGACGCACCATCAAACCAAACATTGAGACGGTCGCGTCGTTGAAAACGCGACCGTCTCGACGTTTCAAGTGGCATCGACTGATATCTCACTCGAACTGTTTTTTGAAATCGACGAACTGCCGCGCGAGTTCCGCGACCTCGCCGCGCAAGCTCGCGACTTCTTCTTCAAGCTTTGCGAAACGCTCGTTCTCGGCACGCACTTCGAGCGTCGCGGCTTCAAGTCGCGGCGCGCCCGTCTGTTCCTCGACGCGCACCTCCCCGGCCAGCAAGTGCGCGTAACGCGGCTCTTTCCGTCCCGCCTGTCGCGTCAGCTTCGTCACCAGAGGCGGATCCTTTCGCCCCGCCAACGCCAGCAGCGTCGCTTCGACTTCGGCCAGTTCCGCAAACTCATACATGCGCCCCGTCCGCCCGCGAATCTCGCCGACCGTCTGCGCCCCGCGTAGCATCAGCACGCACATCACCGCCACCTCCGGCGGCATCAGTCCGAGCGCTTCGGCGAAGACGTGCTTGTATTTCGGCACGCGGCTGTCGCTGGCGAAAACCACGTGCGCGAGTTTTTTCTCGCGCAAACCTTCGATCGCGCGGACGACGGTCTTCTCGTCGAACGCGACGACCGGGTCGCGATTCTGAATCTGATTGCACGCATGCGTCAGCGCGTTCAACGTCAGAGGGTAATACTCCGGCGTCGTCAACTGCTTCTCAATCAGCGACCCCACCACGCGCACTTCCGTCTCGGTCAGCGTTTCTTCCAACAATCGTCTCCCTCGATTCGTGTGCAATCACTTGCCCGCGTGAATCGCGCGCACCCGTCCGACCAGCGAGGCTAAATCCTCGTGCGTGTAAACCGGCAAACGACTTAGACTATTGCCGTCCGCCGACGTTTCAACCCACTCCGCGAACCGCCGCCGCGCGCTCGCCGACCCCTCGCCCACGTCTTCGACACGACCGCTCCCATCATCAAACAGATACACCCCCGACGCCTTCGCCAGCACACGCCGCGCCGACGGCTTCAACCTTCCGCCCTCCGCACGCGCGGCCATTAAAACGAAATCAACCTCCATGTAACGCAAAAAGCCCGTCCCCTCGATCAACACCCCCGGCGCTTCGACCCGTTCGAGCGCGAGTTCTATGCCGCGCTCGACCTGCTTGTCGGTGACGATTACCCAATGGACGTTGGCCGCGCCCGCATCCCAGAATCGCCCCGTGTCCTTGCCCGGCGCGTAGGTTTCCCCGTGACCGGAACGGATGACCGGCGCGTCGCTCAACAGGTGGCTGACGCAGCACGCGTGCGGGTCTTTGCCGCATGAACGATAGTGTCCGCGCGTGATTTTGATCGCCTCCCAACCGGGAAGCGCGCGGAGGAGTTGGCACACCAGCGTCGTCTTTCCCGCGTCTGACGAGAAACCGCCGACGGCGACCGTTGTTCGGTTGTCTTTCCTGATTTCCTTCATCGTCAACTTCAAATATGCTACTACCGCGCGCCACAGAAATAAAGAGGTCACATCCGCGCCGCATTCATTTCAACTCCGCGCGCTCTTAACATGCTCGACCGTACAGGAGAACCAACATGGACGCCAGCGACACCGAACGCGCCCTGCAATACATCCGCGAAGCGCTCAAACGCCACACCGACGCCGCGCTCGAAACGCGTTCGACCGAAACGCTCGCGCGCGAATGGCTCGACGCGGGCTTCGACGACCCCGAAGAGATCGACGATTGGCTCCGCGCGCGCTGCTTCGACGCCGCCGGCGCACAGAAATTGGAGCGCGCCGGGATTACCCCCGAACAGGCCGCGCTGCTCACGAGCGAAGGTGTATCGGATTATGAAGACACCATCGGTTACAAAACGTCGCGCGGCGAGTTGAGCCTCGACGCCGCGCGACGCATCGTCACCGAAAGATTCTGGAACACGTAAAATGGAAACCTTTTTATGGCGAGTGGCAATAGAATGTAGCACCTAAAATAGAGGCGCCGCCCGGGAGCGCAAAGCCCTCAGGCTTGCCTTGAGCGTTCGCCGAACGCGAACAAATTGAGCGTGCTTGGAGCACGCTTGCCAGCGGGACGCTGGCGCTCCCAGGAATCATTGAGCGTGCTTGGAGCACGCTTGCCAGCGGGACGCTGGCGCTCCCGGCATTCACCCATTTGCAAAGCACGATACGAAGAAAAGTGCTCGACAGAAAACAGTTGGATTGATCCGACAACACATCTCGCCATCGGCACTCGGCTTTTCACTGGCTGCGAAGAATCGCAAGCGGCTTGCGCGTGAGCACGTCGAGGCTGGAGAGCGCGCCGATAGTGATGACGAGGGCGACGGTGGCGACGATGCCCGTGAAGTTAATGGCGGGGGTGAACGTCCACGGGATGTCGAGGACGTAGCGCGAGACCGAGATGGAGAGCGCGACCGCCGCAAGCGATCCGATGACGCCCGCGACGAGGCCGAGCAGTCCGTATTCGGCGAGCAGTATCACGAGCAGGACTTTTCGTTTCGCGCCGAGCGTTTTCAAGACCGCCGCTTCGTAGACGCGTTGAAACTTGGTCATCGCAATCGAGCCGACGAGAATCAGCACACCGCTCAACAATACGAAGCCGCCGATGAACGAGACGGCGAGCGTCACGTTCGAGAGGATGCGGCTGATACTGCGCACCACATCGGCCACGTCGATGACGGAGACGTTCGGATAAGCGTCGAGCAGGCGGCGTTGGAAGCGCGTGTTTTCTCCCGCGTCCTGCGGGCCGTTGATGGGCGCGATGAACATTTGCGGGGCATCATCGAGCGCGCCCGGACGAAACAGCACGAGAAACCCGGTGCGCGAATTCCTCCAATCGACGCGCCGCACGCTCGTCACGCGGGCGTCGATTTTGCGTCCGAGGATGTCGAAGGTCACGGCGCTGCCGACGTTCATCCCGCCGAGTCCGACCAATCCCTCTTCAATCGAAACTTCGGGTTCGAGCGTGCTCGACGCGTCCCAGAACTTGCCGTCGATGATCGTCTCGTTGGCTTCGAGTCGCGGGCGATAGGTGACGACGTATTCGCGCGCGAGCATCCCGCGTTCGCGTCCCTGCGTGGCCTGTTCGAGGTCAACGTCGCGCCCGTCGATGCCGGTGATGCGCGTGCGAAGCGTCGGGACGAGTTCGGGTCGCGTGCCCGTCGCCTGTTGAACGAGTTCCGAGACGCCCGCCGTCTGATCTTTTTGGATGTCGATCAGGTACATGTTCGGCAGCGCGCCGCGCCGCTCGAAGTCGAATTCGGCGAGCAGGTTGGTTTGCAGCGATTGCGTCGCCAGCACGAGAAACACGCCGAGGCCGACCGCCATCACGATCACGCGCGTCTGATTGCCGGGGCGATGCAGACTGTTGACCGCCTGCCGCAACGCGAACGAGCGGATGTGCCGCGCGCGTCTGACGAGAAAGACGAGCAACAGCGCGGCGAGATAAAGCACGAGCGCGGTCAGCATCAGCCCCGCGAGAAAAAAGAGTCCGACGCGGATCGAACCCGCCTGCCACGACGTGAGCGCGGCCAGCGCGACGACGACGAGCGCGCCCGTCAACCAGCGCAAGACATCGAAGCCTTTGCGCCGCGCGCCCGCTTCGTCGCGCAAGAGCACGTTGGGTTTGATGTGCCGGATGCGCAAGAGCGGCAGCGCGGAGAACAACACGGAGATGAGCAGACCGAGGCCGAGTCCCTGCGCGACCGCGCCCGGCGTGAACCCGTATTCCATGTTGGGCGGGAGGCTCGCGGCGAAGTAGTGTCTGACGACGACGAGCGCGACCTTCGCCAGCGCGACGCCGAAGAGACTTCCCGCCAGTCCGAGCGCCAGCACCTGCGCGAGATACGCGGCGGTGATTTGTCGCCCCGTTCCGCCGAGACATTTGAGCACGGCGATGGCCTTGCGCTTCTGCTCGATAAAGACGCGCGTTACGCTTGAGACGCCGATCCCGCCGAGCACCAAAACGACCAGCCCCGTCAGCGAGAGATAATTTTCCGCGCGGTCGAAATCCTCGCTCAGATTTTCCTGCGACTCGCGATACGAACGGACGTTGACGAGTTGGTTCTTGAGAGCCGCGCGCAAACCCGTCACGACCGCGTTCATCTCGCCCGCCGGAGTCTTGAACAAAATCCGCCGCCGCGCGCGACTGCCGAAGCCGGTCAAGCCCGTCGCTTCAATGGCGCCGCGTTCAACGAAGACGCGCGGGCCGAGACGAAAACCGCCCGCCGCCCCCGGCTCGCGTTCGATGACGCCGCGTATCTGGAATGTCGAGTCGCCGATTTTTATCTCGTCGCCGACTTTGAGGTCGAGCCGTTCGAGCAGCAGCGGCGCGGCCAGCGCACCGTTGCCTTCGAGCAGTCGGTAATCGTACGGCTGATTGTTGGCGAGTTGAAAATCGCCGTAGAGCGGAAACGATGGCTCGATGCCTTTGAGTTCGACCATCAACGCGCCTTCGCGCGCGGCGTCCGCCGGACGCGCCATTGTGTTCGCCTCGATCGTCTCCGTCCGCGCCTCGACGCGCGGCGCACGCGCGACGCCCTCGATAGCCGCGAGCGTCTCCGGCGTCCACGGTCGCCCGCCGTCAACCTGTACGTCGGCGGTCAGCAACAGTCGGGCTTCGCCCGTCATCGCCTGATTGACGTTTTGAATCGTCGAGCGCAACGCGACGATCGAACCGACGCCGATGCCGATGCACAAAAAGAAAAAGAGCAGCCTCCGCCACGACGAGCGAATTTCGCGACGCGCCATCTGCAAGATGAATCTCAAGTGCGTGTCGCCTCCAACAACTCTTCGCGCGATTCCGTCTCCGCCTTCCGGCGCATGTCGCTATCGTCAACGACGCGACCGTCGCGCAGAGAGATGCGACGGTCGGCGAGCGCGGCCAGTTCGTGGTCGTGCGTGACGAGCACGAGCGTCGCGTCGTGCTTGCGATTCATGTCGAGCAGGAGATCGAAGACATGTTTGCCGTTGCGCGAGTCGAGATTGCCGGTCGGCTCGTCGGCGAGCAAAATCGACGGACGGTTGGCGAAGGCGCGCGCGACCGAGACGCGTTGCTGCTCGCCGCCTGAAAGTTGCGATGGGTAGTGATGCGCCCGCGCCGTCAGGTCGACTTCTCCGAGCAGTTGGCGTGCGCGCTCAGACGCATCGCGCGCCCCAGCGATCTCCATCGGGACGAGAATGTTTTCGAGCGCGGTGAGCGACGGAATCAGGTGGAACGACTGAAAGACGAAGCCGATCTTGACGCCGCGAAGTTCGGCGAGTTCGTCCTCGCTCATCGCGGTGATGGTCTGGCCGTCGATGCGAATCTCGCCGGAGGTCGGCGCGTCGAGTCCCGCGACGAGTCCGAGCAAGGTCGATTTTCCGCTCCCCGACGGGCCGACGACCGAGACGAACTGGCCGTCCGGTATCTCCAGGTCAAGCTCGTGGAGAATCGTCAACGTCTCCGCGCCGGAGGGCACTTCTTTCAAAACTTTGTATAATTCGATCATGAGAAATTTGCTATTCGTCCTGATTGTTTTCGCGACCGCCGGTCTCTTTGGATGCGGCAACGACGCTTCGCGCAACTCGAATTCTTCGCCTGCCGCCTTTCCCGCGTCACCCGCCACTGTAAACGCGACGCCTCGCAAAAGTGTGCCGAAGATCGTCGCTTTTGGCGACAGTTTGACGGCTGGCTATGGTTTGCCCGCGACCCAAAGTTACCCGGCGCTGTTGCAGCAGCGGCTCGATGCGGACGGGTTTGAATACGAAGTGGTCAACGCGGGGGTTTCAGGCGACACGTCGGCGGGCGGCGTCCGCCGCATCGATTGGTCGCTCGAAGGCGACGTGCGAGTCGTCATCCTCGAACTCGGCGCGAACGATTTTCTGCGCGGCCAACCCGTCAAAGAAACTCAGAAGAATCTCACCCAAATCATCGACCGCGCCAAAGCGCGCAAGGCGCAAGTGTTGCTCGCCGGGATGTACACGCCGACCAGCGCGGGCGCGCAGTACGAACGCGAGATCGACGAAGCCTTCAAGTCGCTCGCGCGCGAACACAACGTCGTGCTGATTCCCTTCTTCCTCGAATCGGTCGCCGGCGTCGAACGGCTCAACCAACCGGACGGCGTTCACCCGAACGCCGAAGGGACGAAAATCGTCGCCGCGACGGTTTACAAATACTTGCGCCCGATGCTCGAAAGCGCGCCGGGTGGACGCTAGTCAATATTGTGTTTTGCCAATGCGTGAATCCTGTGAGCGCAAGCGTCCCGCTGGCCGGCGTGCCCCCCATGCACGCTCGATTGTTCGCGTTCTCCGAACGCTCAATGCAAGCCGGAGGCTTGCGCTCCCAAGCGGTGCAGGCGGCGCCTCTCTTTTGAGCGCTGCATCCAATTGCAACTCTCTATAGTAAAGGCCGGGCGACCTTTCAACGTCGGTGGTCACACACGCTTTGCTCCGGAATTTTATGATCGCTCGTCCGTCATCAACCGACCGCGCAAAGCGTGATGTCGTCATCGTCGGGGGGGGCGCGGCGGGGCTGTTCTGCGCCATCGAAGCGGGACAGCGCGGGCGTTCGGTCGTCGTGTTGGAACACGCGGCGCAGGTCGGCAAGAAAATTGCCATCTCCGGCGGCGGGCGCTGCAACTTCACGAACACGAACACCACGCCCGAAAATTTCCTTTCGGCGAATCCGAACTTCGCGCGCTCGGCGCTGGCGCGTTACACGCCGGAGGATTTCATCGCGCTCGTCGAACGACACCGCATCGAGTATTACGAGAAGAAGTTGGGGCAGTTGTTCTGCCGCGAGAGCGCGCGGCAGATCATCGAGATGCTGTTGTTGGAATGCGCGCGGGCGGGCGTCGAAGTCCGGCTCAACTGCCGCGTCGCGGGGGTTGAGAAGGATGGACGGTTCATCGTCGAAACGAACCGGGGAGACTACGAGGCCGACTCGCTCGTCGTCGCGACGGGTGGGCTGTCGATACCGAAAATCGGCGCGACGGATTTCGGCTACCGTCTCGCGCGGCAGTTCGATTTGAAAGTCGTCGTGCCGGAACCCGCGCTCGTCCCGCTCACGCTTCGCGCATCCGACCTCGAAACCTTCAGACCGTTGAGCGGCGTTTCGATTCCGGCGGTCGCCTCCGCGAACGGCGCGCGGTTTGAGGAAAGCGTGCTGCTCACGCATCGCGGTTTGAGCGGCCCGGCGATACTTCAAGTTTCGTCTTACTGGACGCGCGGCGAAGCACTCTCTATCGACCTCGCGCCCGCACGCGACATCGACGAACAACTCCAAGCGCATCGCCACAGCGCGTTGGAACTTTCGACGCTGCTGGCGCGTCATCTCCCGAAGAGATTCGCGCAGGCGTGGTGTGAACTCTATGCGCCTTCGCGTCCGTTGAATCGGTTCACGTCGCGCGAGCTTCGAGAGATCGCGCGACGGCTACACTGCTGGCAGGTCACGCCGTCCGGGACTGAAGGATTTCAGAAGGCCGAAGTCACGCTCGGCGGCGTCAGCACGGACGAGTTGTCGTCGCAGACCCTGGAGGCGCGTCGCGTCGCCGGTCTCTATTTCATCGGCGAGGTCGTCGATGTCACGGGGCATCTCGGCGGCTACAACTTTCAGTGGGCGTGGGCTTCGGGCTTCGCGGCGGGGCAGCGTGTTTGAGTCGAAACCAATATGAATATCTTCATCAGCGCACCTTCCAACTTCAGCTTCAAACGGACGGCGCTTAGTCACGGTTGGTGTCAACTACCACCCTTCGAGTTCGACCGTCAAAGCTGGACGCTCACGCGCGTCTTCGAGGTGGACGGCGGCGGACAGCCTCCGGTGACGGCGACCATCGCCAACGACGCGGGCGGCATCAACGCGCATTTGTCGCGCACCGTCGGCAAACGCGCGCAAGCCGGCATCGTCCGCGACGTGCGGCACGTTTTCAGGCTCGACGACGACCTGCGCGACTTCTACGAGGCGGTCGAAAACAATCCTGATTTCGCGTGGATCGCGCGCGAGGGCGCGGGTCGCATGTTGCGCTCGCCGACCGTCTTTGAAGACCTCGTGAAGACTATCTGCACGACCAACTGTTCGTGGTCGCTGACCGAGAAAATGGTCGCCGGGCTGGTTTCCAAACTCGGACAGGCGACGCGCGACAAACGCCGCACGTTCCCCACGCCGGAGGCGATGGCGGGCGTCGATGAGAAGTTTTACCGCGACGAAATCCGCGCCGGTTACCGCGCGCCGTACTTCGTCGAACTCGCCGCGCGGGTCGCTTCCAAAGAACTCGATGTCGAGTCGTGGCTCGTCAGCGACTTGCCGACCGACGAACTCAAACGCGAGATGAAGCGCGTCAAAGGCGTCGGTGATTATGCGGCTGAGAATCTTTTGAAACTCGTCGGACGCTACGACGGACTCGCGCTCGATTCATGGCTGCGCGCGCGCTTCGCCCAAACGCGCCAACGTGGACGCCCGACCCCCGATGCCAAAATTGCGCGTTTCTATTCGCGCTTCGACACGTGGCGCGGACTCGCTCTCTGGTGCGACATGACGCGCGATTGGCTCGACGAAGCCGATGCGAAAATTTGACGGAGCAAATTTTGAAAAATCGGTAGGACTTACGCGGAGGGGCGTGGTGCGGGTTGTCGCGGAGGGGCGTGGTGCAAAAGCCCGCACTTCGTCAAGGGCGACCGTCCTTCCATAACCACTGACACCCTTACTTCGTGCGGGTTTCCGCAAATTCGTTCAAGGCGCGAAGCAACCGGACACCTGCGCGGAGATGGGTCAAATGAAGAAGTTCGTCAGCGTCTTATCGAGCAGCGACGCGCCTCCCGGCGGATGATTTATTTTTGGGAACGTCCGTTCGTCGGCGCGGACGGGATGGAAACTTCGAGATTGAAATTGCCCCGCCCCTCACCCCCCGGTTCGGTGTAGCGCAGGTCGGAGAACTGGACGAGGGTTTCGCCGACGCACCCGCGCACGACGCGCGTCGCCGGGAATCGCGCGAAGCCGAGGAAGATTTCGGCGCGTGGGTCGAGGCTCGCACGCTCGACCGGCTCCGCCGCCGCGCCCGCCGGTTTTTCAAACCTCACGACGTTGCGCGGTGGCGTCGTCGTCGCGTCTTG
>JBGTHJ010000018.1:0-5155 GCA_041746175.1 Pyrinomonadaceae bacterium | reverse complement strand
GCGCCGAGGCGTGCGGCACCGCCAATGCCGCCGCGACCACGACCTCCGACGCCCGCGCGAGCCGCGCAATCTGTCCCGCGCCCGATTCAAAAACCGCGCGCAACTTTTCGTCCGGCGAGCCGACGAGGAGCCGCAACTGCTCCGACGGTTTGACGTTCATCTCGGCGCGGATGCTGCGCACGCGCGAGACGAGTTCGATGAGCGACTCCATCTCCGACTCGGCGCGTTCGTCGATGAGAGTTCCGTCGCCCGACGGATAAGCCGCGAGCATGATGGTCGGCTCCGCACCGCGATAAGCCGGGTGCAAAAGGTGCTCGCCGACGCCGGGAAGCTGCTGCCAGAGTTCTTCCGTGATGAACGGCATGAACGGGTGCAGCATTCTCAGTGCCTGTTCGAGCACCGTGATGAGACGGCTGCGCGCCGCGTCGCGCTGTGGCGAAGCCGCCGCCGCCGTCACTTCGGTTTTGGTCAGTTCGATGTACCAGTCGCAGTAATCGTCCCAAAAGAAATGGTAGAGACTGTAAACCGCCTCGTGGAATTGAAAGCCTTCGAGCGCGCGGTTCACATCGCGCGCCGTCCGGTGCAAGCGCGAGACTATCCAGCGGTCGTGCAAAGCCCACTCGTCACGGTTGGTTTCAAAGCCCGCGCCCGCCGTCGCGCCCTCCGAGTTCATCAGTGCGAAGCGCGCGGCGTTCCAAATCTTGTTGGCGAAGTTTCGATAGGATTCGACGTTGTCGTCTTTCCAGCGCGTATCCGTGCTGCCGGCGGCGGCGAGCACCAGCCGCGTCGCATCCACGCCGTACTTGTCGAACACCTGTAGCGGGTCGATCCCGTTGTTCTTCGACTTCGACATCCGCTGACCGTGTTTGTCGAGCACCGTGCCCGTGATGAACACATCGCGGAACGGCAACTCTCCGGCGAACTTCGTCCCCGTCATGACCATCCGCGACACCCACAGAAAGATGATATCGCGCGCCGTGATGAGCGCGTCGGTCGGGTAAAACGTCTTGAGGTCTTTCGTCTCGTCCGGCCACCCGAGCGTCGAAATCGGCCACAGCGCCGATGAGAACCACGTATCGAGCACGTCCGGGTCTTGCGTCAATTTATCTGTTCCGGCGGCGGCGCGTGCCTCCGCCTCGCTACGCGCGACGAACACGCGACCGTCTTCCGTATACCACGCGGGGATGCGATGCCCCCACCACAGTTGGCGCGAGAGCGTCCAATCGTGCAGGTTTTCGAGCCAGTCGGTGTAGACCTTCTCGTAACTTTCGGGGACGAAACGAGGCGCGTGTTTTTCTCTGATGAGTTCGAGACCGTGCCGCGCCATTTCCGCCTGACGACCGAACCACTGCGTCGAAATCAGCGGCTCGATGACCGTCCCGCACCGCGCGCATTTTGAAATGGCGAACTCGTAATCAATCACCTTTTCGAGCAGGCCGAGCGCTGCAAATTTTTCGACGACCAACTCGCGCGCTTTGTAGCGGTCGAGACCGGCGAACTCCGCGCCCGCCTGTTCGGTCATGCGCGCGTTTTTGTCGATGACGACGAGTTGCGCGAGATCGTGTCGCCTGCCGATTTCGTAGTCGTTCGGGTCGTGTGCGGGAGTAATCTTGACCGCGCCCGTGCCGAACTCCGGGTCGACGTAATCGTCTGCGACGACCGGAATCTCGCGCCCCGTGAGCGGCAACAAAAGCGTCGCCCCGACGAGGTCGCCGAAGCGTTCGTCAGACGGGTTGACCGCGACCGCCGTGTCGCCGAGCATCGTCTCGGGGCGCGTCGTCGCCACCGTGATGCTTCGCGAAGAAGCGCCGCTCTTATCTTTCACCGGATACCGCAAAAAGTAGAGTTTGCCGCCGGTCGGCTCTTTCGAGACTTCCAGATCGGAGAGCACCGTCTGGTCTTTCGGACACCAGTTGTTGATACGCTCGCCGCGATATATCAGCCCCTCTTCGTACGACCTGACGAAGAATTCGCGGACGGCGCGCGATAGCCCCTCGTCCATCGTGAACCGCTCGCGCGACCAATCGACCGACGCCCCCTCGCGTCGCATCTGTCCGACGATCTGCCCGCCCGACTCCTCTTTCCACCGCCAGACGCGCTCGATGAACTTCTCGCGCCCCAGGTCGTGCCGCGTCAACCCCTCTTTCTTCAGTTCGCGTTCGACGATGATCTGCGTCGAGATTCCGGCGTGATCCATCCCCGGCAGCCAGAGCGTGCGATAGCCCGACATCCGCTTGTGCCGCGTCAGGACGTCCATCAGCGTATGTTGCAGCGCGTGCCCCATGTGGAGCGAACCCGTCACGTTGGGCGGCGGA
Source organism: Pyrinomonadaceae bacterium (assembly GCA_041746175.1). GTDB lineage: Bacteria > Acidobacteriota > Blastocatellia > Pyrinomonadales > Pyrinomonadaceae > JBGTHJ01. The sequence goes on along the minus strand of JBGTHJ010000018.1, from coordinate 2,840 downwards.
ATGACGATCGAATAGACCGGCGCGGCGGGGTCGCGGTTGGCTTCGGGCGCAAAGCAGCCTTGCGCCTCCCAACGCGCGTAGTGGCGTTGCTCCGCCTGTTTCGGGTCGTAAGTTTTCGGTATCTCCATAATTTCAAATATAGTAGCAGACCGTCCGCCGCTCACAAACCGCGCGCCCCGCGCGTCAAAATCGAAAACGGATCGAGCGTGGCGGCTCCGGCATCCGCCCCGTCTCAATCCGTTTCGTTAGACCTCTGAAAGGCTTTTACCGCGTGCGTCAATTCTCCTCGTCGAGGCGGCGTTTGATGAGCAGTTCGGCCAACTGCGGGACGACTTCCCACGCGATTTCGCGGACGACCCTTTCCGAGAGCAGTTCGACCGCGCGACGCGCAATCGCGTCGATGACATCGGGCGACATCTGTTCCGCCGTCAGCGTTTGACGGGGTTCGTCCGCGCGGGTTGCTGTTGAGAGCAGAGGTGTCTGAGAGTCGACGGCGGAAGCAGTCGCGGCAGCGTCCGCTCCGACAATCGCGCTGCCGGCATCGAATGTCCAATCATCCGGCGCGGGCGTCTGTTCCTGAACGGGTGCGAGGTCGGCGCCGGCATCGAAAGTCATACCGGAAGGCTCGACGACTTCAGGAGTCGCTTCCACCACGTCGAAGTCGGAAGGCAGTATGGAAATATCGAAGTCGCGCGACGCTGTGTCGTGCGTGGCTTCGGCGACCTCACCGTGCACGGCGTCAGCCTCGACCGCGACCGGCACAAACGCATCCACATCGTAAACGTCCGACGCGACGTGAGTTTCCATCGCAGCCGCTTCGACAGCCGACGCAACTTCTTCATCATTCAAATCGAGGATGAGGTCATCGTCATCGACGGCGGCGACGGAACCGGACGACGTATCGACGCCGTCCAAATCGAGCAGCGCATCGTCGGATGTCGCGCCGCCGTGCGCGGCGAAGGCGTGATTCGCGGCGGGTTCGTGTGTGGTGGAGAGTTCTTCTGTGGATGACATGAATGATTGCGTGTCTTGGCTCTGCGCAGGGGGTTGAGGTTGGTCGAAAAACGAGTGCGTGTCTTCCGCGCCAACCGGAGACGGCGATTGTTCAACGGAGGCGTCCGGTCGCATCACGACCAGCGGAATCTGCTCGTCGTCATCGTTATATTCATGGCTGGCCGGCGCGACGGGAGCGGCCTCATCCGAACCGCGCTCGATGCCCCTCGCGTCGTGCGCCGAGCCGAACCGTTCGGCGGGCGTGGCTTCGATCAACTCATCGTCCATGTCGAGATCGGCGAAGGAAGCCGCCGGGTCGGGCGCGACGCGCGCGGGCTGAGCGGGGGCGTCGGATTCGCCTGCGGTGGTATTGTCCGGCGACGGCGTGCGGTACGGCGCGAGGTCCATCGTGTCGGCGTGCTGATCGGCCTGCGGCTCGCCGCCGAGCAGCGACCCGACCTTGTTCACGAGGTTACGTATCGACTGAAAAGGTTTTGTCACAACATCATCCGCGCCGACTCTGCGCGCCTCCGCTTCGTTGAAAGGCTCGAATGAGCCGACCAGCAACATTACCGGGATGTGCCGGAAACGTTCGTCGCCTTTGATGCGTTCGCAAACTTCATACCCGTTCAGTCGCGGCATCGACACGTCTGCGAGCACGATGTCGGGGACGCTCTCTTCGAGCAGCCGGATGGCTTCCTCGCCATCGCCCGCCGTGGCGACATCCATCCCTTCATCGACGAAGGTCAGGCTGACGACCTTTTGAATAGTGATCGAATCGTCGGCGAGCAGTAGTTTCCGGCGTCCCGTTACCAAAACTATTCTCCACAAGAGGGCGTGCGCCGTCCGGAGTTCGTCCCGGTGCGCGGACGAAAGGAAGGGGCGGCGGAAGCAAGCGATGCCCGGAGCGTCTCGTAAACCGCTCCGCCACAACCGCATCTGAACCTAACACCCGCGCCAACAGCGCGTCAAGATGATTTTCCCGGTGGCTCAACAGCCAAGCGGAAGGCGGAAGAATGAACGCTTATAGCGGTTTGCAATTGGGTGAGTGCCGGGAGCGCCAGCCTCCCGCTGGCAAGCGTGCTCGGAGCACGTTCAATGGTTCGCGTTCTCCGAACGCTCAATGCGAGCGGAACGCTCGCGCTCCCAGGCGCCACCGCTCTTTCATGTGCTACATGCAATTGCAACTTGCTGTAGATGATGGGTGTCGGATGCCGCAAGTACGAGGTCTTTGCCTTCAGCCCGACATCCGACCCCCAACGTCCGACCGCTGCTTTTCATCCTTCCGCCTTCCAATTTCTTACATCGACTTCTTACTTCGACACGACCGCCACATCGTCGGGGGTGTTGGGCTTGCCGTCCGCGCCGTCGGAGCGGAGCGCGAACCGCTCGCGCGCGCCTTCGTATCTGTAGGGTCTGTGCCACGGGTCGATGCGGACGACGCGGGCGAGGTGGCGCGGCGCAAGGTGGTCGATGAGCGCGGCGTGATTGTCGGCGACGACGTAGAAACCGCGCTCGCCTCGAAAGCGACGGAGCGCCGCCGCAACCGCCTCTAATTCCGCACCCGCCCGCGCGATTTTCTCAGCGTTCAACGCCGCCAATGCGCTTTCGTAATCGCGCCACTCGCCGCCGCCGATTTTTATCTCCGTGATGCGCCACTTGCGCCGCGCGTCGAGATTGAAACGGAAGGCCGTTTCGACTTCGGCTTCGACCGTCGCCGACGAAATCAGCGGCGAGAAGTTCTTCGCCCCCACCGCGCCGCGTCGCAACGCGTCGCCCGCGTCGGCAACTTTCACCGCGTCGGAATCCGCCGCCGCCGCAGCCGCCCCCCGCACATCTTCGGAAGC
>JBGTHJ010000017.1:0-12050 GCA_041746175.1 Pyrinomonadaceae bacterium | reverse complement strand
CTCGTCAAACTGCGCGGCGAGCGCGGCGGCAGTTCGCTCGTCCCGGAGGAAGCCCCGCCGCCCGCCGCGCTGCTCTGACGCGACCCCGACGCCGCACCCGATGACGACTTCGACGGCTACAATTTCCGGTTCAACAAACTGAATCAGTTCAGCGGCGACTTTCGCGCAGCCCGGCAGAGCGCCCGCTCGCGCCGGGCTGCCGCACTCGCGCCCCAGCCGAAAGTGTCGGCGGGATGTTGGCAAGCGCGTAATCGGTCAGTTACGTGAGCAGAGCCACGTTCGATGTACGAGCTTTAGTGTGCTGATCTCAACTCGGCACAACATAAAGGGCTGGTTTGAGAACAATGCTCATGTAACTGACCCATTACGCAAGCGCGCTCTGCGCTGTGGACATTAAGCCCATAAATCAGCGATAATGCCCGCTTTTAGCGCGGGTGAATATCGGAGCCGGGGTGGGCGGAGCAAGCGCCATCCGGCAAGTCTTCGTTTGTCGTCCGGTATCCGCTTCGCGCGTCTTTCGGCCAGCGCCGGTTTTGCACCATCTGAATTTAACGCACAGGAAGGAATCGTTTATCGTGGAAAGTTTTCTCAACTTGGGTAGCAGGGGTCTGGCGCAGGTGCGACGGATTCGTCGCAGCACGCTGATCGGGGCGGTCAGCGTCATCGCCGCCGTCATTTTTTCGTCGACGGGTTCGGCGCAGAGTCCCGCCGCACCGCCCGAAACTCGCGGCGACGGCCCGTCGCAGCAGGCGCGCACGCACCGTCCGGGCGGCGAGGCCAATCTCATACTGCCCGACCTCGGAAGCGTCGATTTTCTGGACGACGACGGCGCGCGTCGTGACGACGACGGCATCGACGGGCGCACGCTGTTGATGAGCGGACTCGTCGTCAGCGCGCTCGGTTTGCTGTTCGGGTTCCTGATGTTTCTCAACCTCAAGAACCTGCCCGTCCATCGCTCGATGCGCGAGATTTCCGAACTCATCTACGAGACGTGTAAAACCTATCTCATTACGCAGGGCAAGTTCATCCTCATCCTCGAAGCCTTCATCGCCGCCATCATCGTGCTCTACTTCGGATTCCTGCTCGAATTCGAGGCGTCGCGCGTCATCATCATTTTGCTGTTCAGTTTGATCGGCATCGCGGGCAGCTACGGCGTCGCGTGGTTCGGCATCCGCGTCAACACGTTCGCCAACTCGCGCACCGCCTTCGCCAGTCTCGAAAACAGGCCGTACCCGCTCTACGCGATTCCGCTCCGCGCCGGAATGAGCATCGGGATGATGCTCATCAGCGTCGAGTTGCTCATCATGCTGTGCATCCTGTTGTTCATCCCGCGCGATTATGCCGGGCCGTGCTTCATCGGGTTCGCCATCGGCGAATCTCTCGGCGCGGCGGCGCTCCGCATCGCGGGCGGCATCTTCACTAAAATCGCCGACATCGGTTCCGACCTGATGAAGATCGTCTTCAAGATCAAAGAAGACGACGCGCGCAACCCCGGCGTCATCGCCGACTGCACGGGCGACAACGCGGGCGATTCGGTCGGCCCCTCGGCTGACGGCTTCGAGACTTACGGCGTGACCGGCGTCGCGCTCATCACCTTCATCCTGCTCGGCGTCCGCAGCGAGACCGTGCAGGTGCAACTGCTGGTCTGGATATTCATGATGCGCGTGATGATGGTGATCGCCAGCGCGCTCTCCTACTTCATCAACGAAGCCATCGCCAAAGCCCGCTACGGCAACGCCGCTACGATGAACTTCGAGAAGCCGCTGACCTCGCTCGTGTGGATCACGTCGATCGTCTCGGTCGTGCTGACCTACATCGTGTCGTACCTGCTCGTCCCCGTGCTCGACGGCAACACGTCGCTGTGGTGGAAACTGGCGACGATCATCTCGTGCGGCACGCTCGCGGGCGCGATCATCCCCGAACTCGTCAAAATATTTACCTCGACCGAATCGGCGCACGTCAAAGAAGTCGTCACGTCGTCGCGCGAGGGCGGCGCGTCGCTCAACATCCTGTCGGGTCTGGTGGCGGGCAATTTCTCCGCCTTCTGGCTCGGCATCAGCATCGTCGCGCTGATGAGCATCGCGTATTTGTTCAGTCTGGAAGGACTCGGCGCGTTGATGCTCGCCCCGGCGGTGTTCGCCTTCGGTCTGGTGGCGTTCGGATTTCTCGGAATGGGGCCGGTGACGATTGCGGTCGATTCCTACGGCCCCGTCACGGATAACGCGCAATCGGTTTACGAGTTGTCGCTCATCGAACAGGTGCCCGGCATTCAGGAAGAGATCAAGAAAGAGTTCGGCACCAACGTCAACTTCGAGCGCGCCAAGCACCTGCTCGAAGAGAACGACGGCGCGGGCAATACCTTCAAGGCGACGGCCAAGCCCGTCCTCATCGGAACCGCTGTGGTCGGTGCGACGACGATGATCTTCTCGATCATCATGAGTCTCACCGCCGGTCTGACCACCAACGTCCAGAGCCTTTCGCTGCTCCACGCCCCGTTCGTCCTCGGACTGATTACGGGCGGCGCGATCATCTACTGGTTTACGGGCGCGTCGATTCAGGCCGTGACGACGGGGGCGTATCGCGCGGTCGAATTCATCAAGGCGAATATCAAACTCGAAGGCGTCGAGAAGGCGTCGGTGGAAGACAGCAAGAAGGTCGTGGCGATCTGCACGCAGTACGCGCAGAAGGGCATGTTCAATATCTTCCTGACGATCTTTTTTGCGACGCTCGCCTTCGCCTTCGTCGAGCCGTTCTTCTTTATCGGCTACCTGATTTCGATCGCGATCTTCGGACTCTATCAAGCCATCTTCATGGCGAACGCGGGCGGCGCGTGGGACAACGCCAAGAAGATCGTCGAAGTCGAACTCAAGCAGAAGAACACCCCGCTCCATGATGCGACGGTGGTCGGCGATACGGTCGGCGACCCGTTCAAAGACACCTCGTCGGTGGCCTTGAATCCCGTCATCAAGTTCACGACGCTGTTCGGGCTGCTCGCGGTCGAACTGGCGGTCGAGATGACCGCGACGCAGGGCGCGCGGTTCAGCCACACGCTGGCCGCCGCGTTCTTTATCGTCGCGCTGTTCTTCGTCTGGCGCTCTTTCTACGGGATGCGCATCATCGGTTCGCGCACCTAGCAGTCGCGTGACAGGTGACAGGATGGATTTATCGTCTTAAACTCGTCGCCTGTTACCTGTCACGGTTTGGAGAGATTGATGAACACTTCATACGCAAGGGCCGAAACTTTAACCGGCGCGATACTCGCTCCGATGGACTGGGCGATTTCGCTGTCGCTCGTGCTCGCCTTCAGCCTGTTGACCGCGCTCTCGGCGCAGGTCGTAATTCCGTTGCCGTTTACGCCCGTGCCGGTGACGGGGCAGACGTTCGCGGTGCTGCTGACGGGCGCGCTGTTGGGGTCGCGTCTCGGCGCGCTGGCGATGCTCGCCTACCTCGTCGAAGGCGCGGCGGGGCTGCCCTTCTTTCACGGCGGGCACGGCGGCGCGCATCATCTGTTGTTCGCCCCGACCGCCGGTTACCTGCTCGCTTATCCGCTGGCGGCGTTTGTCACGGGGCGTCTGGCGGAGCGCGGTTGGGATCGGCGTTTCCTGTGGGCGGCGGCAGCGATGGCGCTCGGCTCGCTGGTCATATTGTTCGGGGGTTGGGCGTGGCTGACGATGTTTTTCAAAACATTCGAGGCGGCGTTCTACGCGGGGGTCGTGCCGTTCGTCCCCGGCGACATCGTCAAGGTTGCGCTGGCGGCGGCGGCGCTTCCCTCCGGTTGGGCGCTTCTGCGACGCATCGACTCGACCAAGCGTTAGCGCTCGCGCGTCGAGACGGCTCGGATAACAATCGAAGTCCCCACAGCGGCTGAGAGCGTTGCGGGGACTTTTGTCGTCTCCTCCGGCGGCGGAGAACAAACGCCGCCGCGTGTTCGTATCAGTCCGCAACGAAACGCAGAACGACTTCAGTGGTTTCTGTTGACTCATCCAACTTTTTGGATCGACGAACAAACTCTCCGACGACCGCGACGGCTGCGACGCACGACGCGACGCGCGCCCGCCGGAAAGAATTCTGATGGCGCACAGAGGAGTTAGAACAATGTCTATTTTTTTGAGAGGGCGACGCGGCAACACACGCAACAGGTTGTTCGGCGGCGCGCTGGCGTTGCTTGTGAGCTTGAGCGCGGTGGTCGTGCCCGCACAAACCAACGACCTTGCGGCGCGGCAGAGAGCCTTGAACGAGTTGCTCGCCGAACAGTGGGAGTACACGCTTTCGACCAGCCCGGAGTTCGCCTCGATCATCGGCGACAAGCGTTGGAACGATAAGGTGAGCGACCTTTCGCAGGCGGCGGTCGAAGCCGACCTCGCCAAGACCAAAGAGTTTCTCGCGCGCTTTGAGGCCATTGATACGACGGGCTTTGCGGAACAGGATGCGCTGAACAAGACGCTGATGGTGCGCGCGTTGCGCGACAATCTCGCGGGCGCGCGGTTCAAGGGCTGGCAGATGCCCGTCAACCAGATGGGCGGCATCCATCTCAACTCGCCGGGGTTCGTCACGCTGCTCCAGTTCGCGGGCGTCAAGGATTACGACGACTACATCACGCGGCTCAAGCTGCTGCCGCGCGCGTTCGACCAGACCATCGACAACATGCGCAACGGAATGACGGCGGGCTTGATGCCGCCAAAATTCCTGCTCGAAAAAGTCGTCGCGCAGGCCGAATCGATCTCCGCGACGACGCCGGAGAAGTCGCCATTCGCGCAGCCGCTCGACAAACTTCCGGCGAGTATCCCTTCCGCCGAACAGGAGCGCATCCGCACGCAATTGATCGCCGCGATACGAGACGCGGTGTTCCCCGCTTACGTGAAGTTCGCCAAATTTTTGAGAGAGGAATACGTGCCGAAGGGTCGCACGGAGCCGGGCGTGTGGTCGCTTTCAGACGGCGCGGAGCGTTACGCCTTCGCCGTCCGAAACTCGACGACGACCGCGCTGACGCCCGAACAGATTCACCTGATTGGTCTCCGCGAAGTCGCCGAACTTGAGAAGCAGATGCTGGTCATCGCCAAAAAACTGGGCTACAAAGACTTGAAGACGTTCAACGCCGCGCTCGAAAAAGAGCCGAAGGTGCGTCCACGTTCGCGCGAGCACATCCTGGAAATCTACCGCGCGCACACCGCTGCGATGCGCAAGGAACTGCCCCGGCTTTTCGGTCGGCTGCCAAAAGCCGACGTGGTCGTGATGAAGGTCGAAGAGTTCCGCGAGAATGAAGCGGCGGGCGCGGAATACAATCAGGGGACGCCCGACGGCTCGCGACCCGGTCACATCATGGTCAACACCGCCAACGCCGAAAAGTTGAAGACCATCTCGTTTGAATCGACCGCCTACCACGAAGGCTTGCCCGGCCACCATCTACAAATCTCGATCCAGCAGGAACTCTCGACGCTGCCGCCGTTCCGTCAGCAGGGCGGCTACAACGCCTTCATCGAAGGATGGGCGCTCTACTCCGAAAGGCTCGGCAAAGAGGTCGGTTTCTACAAAGACCCCTACAGCGATTACGGTCGTTTGCAGGACGAGATGCTGCGCGCGATTCGCCTCGTCGTCGATACCGGTTTCCACCACAAACGCTGGACGCGCGAACAGGTCGTCCGGTTCTTTCGCGACCATTCCGCGATTGACGAACTCGATATTCAACGCGAAACCGACCGCTACATCGTCTGGCCGGGACAGGCGCTCGCTTACAAAATCGGCCAACTCAAAATCATCGAACTCCGCGAGCGCGCCAAAAAGCAGCTCGGCGCGAAGTTCGATATCCGCGACTTCCACGACGAAATCCTCGGCGCGGGCGCGCTTCCGCTCGACGTGCTCGACGCGCGCATCAACAACTGGATCGCCGACTCCAAAAAGGGTAAGGCCGCCGTCGTGCGAAAGGCCGTCAAGCGAGACTGAGCGTCGTCGCACGTTCGACAATCAAGCAGCGCCGGTTCGTGCAGGCAGACGCACCAACCGGCGCTGCCTCGTTTTTGGATGAGCACGTCGCGAGCTAGAATCTCCCGACCACCACGACGCAAGGAGGCTAACGGCGATGGACGTGATAAAAGTGCGCTCGCGCGAGCGCGAAGAGTTGGTCGAGTTTACCGATGAGGTGCGGCGGCGGCTGAGAGAGTCGGGCGCGCGGGCGGGCGTCTGCGTGCTCTACGTCCAGCACACGACCGCCGGGTTGACCATCAACGAAAACGCCGACCCCGACGTGCCGCGCGACATGCTCGGCGCGCTGCGCAAGCTCATCCCGCAGCACGGCATGGGCTTTCGTCACGGCGAAGAAAACTCCGACGCGCACATCAAAACCAGTCTCGTCGGGACGAGCGTCACCGTCCCATTCCGCGACGGCGAACTCCTGCTCGGTCGCTGGCAGGGCATCTTCCTCTGCGAGTTCGACGGCGGGCGCGAACGTCAAATCATCATGACGATAATCGAGGGTGGGGAACGCACAGAGGAAAAAGGTTGAGCGGCGAAGCGGGAAAAGGGCAGGCCAATTCTATCTTTGACCCGCCCGCGCGTGTTCCTCTTCCCGCCTTTTGGCGTCAGGCTGTTACCACGCGCGCGACCAGCGCGGCCCTTCGTGGGAATCGACGCGGAGGCGCGCGTCGATTCCGGCGCGGAGTTCGAGAAGCCGGCCAAAGAGCCAGATGAGATCGGAGAGCCGATTGAGGTAAGTGACGACAAGCGAGCTAACCGTCGCGCCCGATTCGGCGAGGCGGACGACGCAGCGTTCGGCGCGGCGGCAGACGGTGCGCGCAACGTCATAGCTCGCCGCCGCCGTGTGGTCACCCGGTAGCGACCAGTCGGACAAAATCCCTTGCGTGCTCTCGATGCGATGAACGTGCGCGGTCAAAGCATCGACCATCTCGCCCGTCACGTAGGGCTTCGCCGCCGCGTCGTTGCCCGACGGGTTGGCAATCGACCCGCTGACCATAAACAACTCGCGCTGAATCTCTCTGGTCAGCTCGCGCACTTCCGCGTCGTCGCAAATCGAGCGCGCGAAGCCGAGCGTCGAACCCAACTCGTCAACCGTGCCGTAGGCTTCGACCCGCAGGTCGGCTTTCGAGACGCGCTCGCCGCCGATCAATCCGGTCGTCCCCTTATCGCCGTGTTCCGTCGCAATACTCATCAAAACTCTCCACCCCAAAAATTATCGCGCGGGGTAGACGGTGAAATCATCCCAACGATTCGCCAGCCCCAGACCGCGCGCGTTATTGTACACCCCCGCGCCCGTCGCCGAAGCCGACAGGTCGTTGACGGTTGAATAAAGCGGCGTCGCGTCGGCGTAGACGGTGAGTTTACCGCTCCCGGTCGTAACGACGCGGAGCATCGTCCACTGCGACGGCATGACGACCCCGGACGCTAAATCGGTGCGCTCCCCGTTCAGATAATAACCGACGTGGAGCTTTTGCGCGGTTGATGAATAGATGCCGTCGCCGGTGGTGTAGGCGAAAAAGTAGTTCGCCGCATCGACGACACGGAAGCTGAGAGCGGTGCTTATTCCGGACCCGCGTGCGCCGGGGCGACGGCTAACACGCACGTCGAGATCGCCGTTCGTCGAACCCGTCGGAACCCACGCGAGCGCAGCGGCATCGGTGAGCGGCACCGCGCGCCCGTTGAGGAGGCCGAACGGTTGCGGTCCGTTCGCGGCGACGCTCGTTCGCCACAGGTGCGCCCCCGTCGCCGCGCCGCTTTCGGTCGAACCGAGTCCGCCTTTTGCGTCAAACGCATAAGTCGAATTCGAGCGTGAGAAAGAATCGAAGGCGAGCGCGCCGATTGGCGCAGCAGGCGGTGCAACTTTTGACGGCGCGGGTGACGGCGCGGCGTTGCTGCCGGTTTCGTCTAAAAATTGCGGCGCGGTCGGGTCGACGACGTATTGCGGCAGAGGGCAATCGGGACACTCGCCGAGAATGCCGTAGGGGGCCAGAGTGCCGCGCAAGCGCCCCGCGTGGAAACTTCCCTGATGGCCTTCGGAGAGGTCGGCGACCGGATTCCCCTCGCAGAAAAAGTTGCTCGTCACGTTGCCGCCGTCGCGTAGCAGCGTCTGCGGCGCGAATGACGCGAGCGTCGAACCGCCGCCCCGCGCGAGCGGGTTGCTGCCCTCGTAGCCGCGAAGTTGCGCGATTCTCCCGACGAGATTGTTGTGATCCGAACCGCCGACGAGCGCGCGTCCGCCGCCGCCGGCAAATCCGGGGGTGCGTCGCGGCCCGGCGAACGGGGCGGCGCCGACGGGGATGCCGTTGAGGTATGTGACGATGTTTTGGCCGTCCCAACCGACCGCGAAATGACCCCACTCGTCCGGCGCGGGGCCTTCGTCGCTGCCGAAATAGATGACGCTCACGCCGTCCCAGATGTTGCCGAAGAGTTGATAGCGTCCGGGTTCACTCGTGCCGTAGGCCGCGAAGCCGAACAAGAGCGCGTGCGCCCCGCCGTAGCCGTCTGAGAGAAGATAGGTAGCGCCCGCGTCAAGCCCGACGGGCGCCGCCCAGAATTCCCAGAAGAAGTGGCCGAGGTTGATCCCCGGCTCCCAGAAAACATAATAATCGACGGTCTTCGGCGAGCCGTCGAACTCAAGCACGCGCGAGGTCGTGGCAAGCGAGTTGATGATGACCCGCGCTCTCTTGCCGGTCGTCGTCTCGGTGACGGTAATCTCCGCCGCGCCCGTCGTGACGCCCGTCGCCAGACCGCCGCTGCTGATGTTGACGATGCCCCGGTGCGACGTTTGCCACTGAAAGCTGTTGGCCGAGGGCACGACGTGGCCCTGTTCGTCGATGGCCGTCGCGGTTAGTTGCCGCGCGCCGCAAACCGCGACCGAAGGATTTTCGGGCGACACGACGACGTGAGAGATGACCGGGTTGACGGTCAATTCGGCGACGGCGCGGTGACCCGTGTGCGTCTCCGTCAAGATGATTTTCGTCGCGCCCGCGACGACGCCCCTCGCGCTGCCGCTGGCCGGGCTGACCATCGCGATGTCGTGATTGGCCGACCGCCACGCGAATGCATCTGGAGGAATCGCTATTTCGACACCCTCCGCATCGTACGCGGTCGCGGTCAGTTGAATGCTGTCTGCGGCATCGACCGACGGCGCGGCGGGCGTGATCTCGATGCGTTCGATCCGCAGGTAAACAGCGCGGGTCACCGACGCAGTTGTGCCCGACGGGTTGGCGTTCGAGGTGTCCGGCGGAGAGGCCCCGTGCGCGAGCAATCCGAGCACGCCGAGAGACATTATCGTCACAGTGAACGAACGACGGTGACGGCGACAGATGAGTCGAGCGAGGCGGTGCATCATCAGGAACCTCCACATAAAGCGCCGCGTCAAAAGCGACATCTCAATCAAGAACGGAGGGGAGTCAACAACCCGGCGCAGAGGCTTTGACTTGATTGACAAACCAGACAGCTTCGGAGGCAAGCCTGCCAAAAAGCAATGTGCTGAACGCGCGAAGACCGCACAAGCAAGGCTCCATAAAGAGCGTGCGGGTGAAGGATTAAGAACGCCAGCGCGCAAGACTCTGGAAGGGGGTTGTGCGCTGATAACACGGGGAGACTAGCGCACACCGCGTTCGCGCGTCAATCCGCTACCGAACGCGGGCGACGAGGACGGCCATCCTAAGCCGTCGCCTCATATTTTTCATCAGCGAGTTTCTCGTCGTCCTTGACGCCCGCCCGCTCCGCGTACGGACAGTGACGGCAACCGCTCGCGCAACAACTCCCGCGCCGCAGATGATACCGCGCCGTAAAAACGACGAACCCGCCCTCGCGATAGTAATCCTCGCCCTCGACCAACTTTTCCGCCACGCTCTTTTCCTTCTGCTTATCTTGTTTCCATCCCGTCCGCGCTGTGGATCGTCTCAAAAGTTAAACGCCAAGCCCGCTTTGCCCGCGATGCCGGGCGTGCGGAAGCCGTTCTCGAAATAGTCGCGGTCGAACAGGTTTTCGATTCTGCCGAAGAAGCGCATCGTGCGCGCTTCGGCGAGCGGCAACGTGTAGCTCGCGCCGAGGTCGGCTTTGCGCAAGCCCTCGAAGCGATAGACGAAGTTCTGGAAGACGCGGTTGTCGAAGACCGGCGCGAGATAGTTGCTCGACGCCGTGAAGTCGAAGTTGACAAACACGCGGCGACCGATGCGCTGCGTCGCGACGAGCGAGAATTGATGGTCGGGGACGGCGAAAGTTTTGACGATGCCGAAGCGCGGCGCGCGTGAGTCGCTGTTGGTGTAGGTGTAGGCGGCGGAAAGGTCGAGCGAGCGCGTCGGCGCGGCTTCCGCGCTCAGTTCAAGCCCGCGCGCGAGACCGCCCGGCGTGTTGAGATAGCCTCCGAACGGTCGATCAAACGTCGTCACATCACCGAAGTCGATAACCTCCTGAAGACGTGTGTAGAAGTAAGTCGCCGACGCGCGCAGGCGGTTGTTATAAAGCGTCTGGTCAATCCCGGCGTCGAAGGCGACGGCGCGTTCGGGTCTGAGCGTCGGGTCGCCGAGCGCGCCGAACGTCCGAGAAAAGCTGCTGAAGAACGTGCCGAAGCGTTCAAACAGCGACGGCGCGCGGTAGCCGTTGCCGACGTGCGCGCGCAGTTTCGTCTCCGTCGAGCGGAAGAGATAGGCGACGGAGCCGTCGCCGGTGAAGGCGTCGGGCGGCGCGGCAAAGGCGATGTTCTGGTAAGGCGCGCCCGCCTCCGGCGTGAAGCGCGGCGTGTCGAGCGAGAAAAGTTGCGCGCGGAAAGCCGCCGAGAGTTGCAGCCGGTCGTCCATCAAGCGCAGTTGATCCTGCACGAAGAAGGTGTGGCTGTGCTGCGTCACATCGACCGTCGAGTTGTTCGACGCGATTTCGGGGAACGAACGATTGACGTATGTTTCGCGCTCGAACTCGTAACCGGCGTTGATGAAGTTCGAGCCTCCGAGCGTGAAGTCGGTGCGCGCGTTGAGCGTGTCGATCCGTCCGTCGAATTCGCTCGCGGTCGTGCCGAAAGGTTCGTAGAAAAACTCGTTCTGGCCGGGACCCGACGGGCCGTCGCGGAAGGCACGGTCGGTCAAAAACGCTTGATACGTGACGGAGTAGCCGAAGCGTTCGTCGAGGCGTTGGGCGAAGGTGAACGCGCCGGAGAAGAAGCGCGTCGCCTGCGAGAAGTCGGGATCGTTGGCCGAGGGGATGAAGTTAGCCGCCCCCGCGTTGAGAGCAAAAAAGCCCGTGCCGGATTCGTAGCGGCGCAGTTCGGCGGCGTCGAGCGGCACGGCGTCGATGATGCCGGAAGAGGAGGAGGAGGAGGGCGGCGGCGTGCCGATGCTCTGCGGGCTTTCGTTGAGTTGGACGAAGGCGTCTGCGGTGTAGATGCGCGCCGAAACGGTCGTCGTCGGCGAGAGACGAAAGAGCACGCGCCCCTGCGCGCTCGTGTTGCGCGCGGCGTCCGCCTCGTCGACTCCGCGCGTGACATTGAGGTGCGTCGCGCCGACGCTGTAGGCGACCCGGTTATCGTCTGTCCCGCCCGCCGCCTGAGCGCGACCGCGAAAGAAACCGAGGTTGCCGCCTTCGGCAAACAACGAGCCGCGAAACGGGCCGCCGCCCTCGTCCGTCACGACGTTGACGACGCCGCCGATAGCGTTCGTCCCGTACAGCGACGAACCCGAACCGCGCAGCACTTCGACGCGCGCGGGGTTCGTCACCACAAGGTCGCTCAGCAGGCTCGCCGCGTCGCCGTTCAAAGTCGTCGCATCGCGGAAGCGCAGACCGTCGATGAGCACCGCCGTGTCTTGCGTGCGCAGCCCGCGCGTCCTGATGGTGGTGAGCGTGCCTGGGCCGCCCGACTGTTGCACACGCAAGCCCGGCACGGTGCGCAACGCTTCGGCGATGGAGAACTCGTCGCGCTCCTCGATCTCGCGCCGCCCGACCACCGTCACCGCCTTCGACACTTCATCGACCGGCTGCGGCGTGTCCGAAGCCGTTACGACGACCTCGGTTTCGACACCCGCGACTTCGAGCGCGATGTCGAGACGCAAGACGGCGGTCGCGCCGCGCGCCAAACGCAT
>JBGTHJ010000016.1:0-5717 GCA_041746175.1 Pyrinomonadaceae bacterium | reverse complement strand
GCTCGCACGCGAGCGCGCCGCCGCCACCGCCGCGCAACTCGAAGCGGCGCGCGAGACGGAAACCAAGCAGGCGTCGGAGTTGGCGCGGCTCGACGAAGTTCGCGCGTCGTTGCGCGACGAGTTTCGCGCCAAAGAGCGATTGGAGGAGATTCATGAGGCAACCGATTTCGTCCGTGACACCCTCAAACAGGCTGGCCCGCTGGTGACCGAAAGCTATCTTTACAACATCACGATCGAGGCCAATCAGCTTTTCCGTGAGATTACGGGCGAGGGCGGGCGCGCGCTGCGCTGGTCGCGGGACTACGAAATCATACTCGAAGAGGGCGGCCACGAGCGTTCGTTTATCAATCTGTCGGGCGGCGAGCAGATGGTCGCCGCGCTCGCGGTGCGGCTCGCTCTGTTGAAGCAACTCTCGGACATCCGCGTCGCCTTTTTCGACGAGCCGACCGTCAACATGGATGCCGAACGACGCGAACGGCTCGCGCAGCAAATCGGACAGGTCACACACTTCGACCAACTCTTCGTCATCTCGCACGACGACACGTTTGAAGAGTCGGTCGATCACGTCGTCGCCGTCACGCGCGCGACGGAGGCGACCGCGTGAGCGCAACGCTGAAGCGGGTCGAAATCTATTGCGACGGGTCGAGCCTCGGCAACGGGCAGGCGACGACCCGCGCGGCGGCGGCGGCGCTGCTCGGTTACCGCGATGTGTGGCGCGCGTTTGGTTGCTATCTCGGCACCGCGACCAATCAGCAGGCGGAGATTGCCGCCGCCGCCATCGGACTCGAACAATTGACCGAGCCGTGTCGCGTGCTCGTCCACACCGATTCGCGTTACGTCGTCGAGACGATGAGGGGTCGCTTTCGTCGTAAGTCGAATCACGAATGGTGGGCGCGGCTCGACAAAGCGGTTGCCGCACACCGTATCGAATGGGAATGGGTTAAAGGCCACGCCGGGCATGTCGCGCAAGAGGCCGTCGACGCGGCAGCACGACGCATCGCCGCGCTCGGTCACGTCGATGCGGGCATCTTGCGCGAAGCCTCCGAAGCGGTCAAAGAGGTCGCGTCCGGATAGCGGGTCAGGTGTCGTCAAAGCAGATTGTGGCTATCCAATCTGCGCGGGTCGTTCATATCGACATCCCGGCTCTTATTCTTGGCATTGACGGATAAAGCGAAAAAACAGTTGCCACTGATGCTTCCTGTTTCATTAAACCTCGCGCGTGCGTACGCCTGTCTGCTGTGGCTGGCGTTGGCGGCGGGCGCGTCGTCCGCCGCGTTCGGGCAAAAGCAGGCGCGCGGGTGGCTGTGGCAGAACCCGCTGCCACAGGGAAACATGATTCATGCGGTGGAGTTTGCGGCGGACAAACGTCACGGGTGGGCGGTCGGCGCGGACGGCGTCATTCTGCGGACAGACGACGGCGGTTTCGAGTGGGAGGGTCAGCAGTCGCCCGCGCTGACGACGCTGTACGGGCTGTATGTGAAGGATAAAAAAACGGCGGTCGTGGTCGGCTCGCGCGGGCTGGCGCTGTTGACTAAAGATGGTGGCAAAAGGTGGCTGCTCAAACCGACTGGCACGCCGAATCATCTCTACAGCGTCTCGTTCACCGCCGACGGATTACACGGGTGGGCGGTCGGCAGCTACGGCCAAATCGTTGCGACCGACGACGGCGCACAGACGTGGCGCGAGCAGGTTTCGGGTGTGCGCGGGCATCTGTTCGCGGTGTCCTTCGCGGACGCGAAGACCGGCGTGGCGGTCGGCGAGAGCGGCACGCTCCTGCACACCTCCGACGGCGGCGCGACGTGGACGAAGCAGGTCACACGCACGACGCTGCCGTTTACGAGCGTGGCTTTTGCGGGCACGACGCGCTCGGCG
This sequence comes from Pyrinomonadaceae bacterium, assembly GCA_041746175.1. Taxonomy (GTDB): domain Bacteria; phylum Acidobacteriota; class Blastocatellia; order Pyrinomonadales; family Pyrinomonadaceae; genus JBGTHJ01. The sequence continues at coordinate 3,845 of JBGTHJ010000016.1, read as the reverse complement.
GTCGCGGTCGGCTTCGGCGGGCTGGTGATGCACACAACCGACGGCGGCGCGACGTGGAAGAGCCTCGACGTGTACGTCGAAGCCGATCTGCTTTCGGTCTTCTTCACCGACGAGCGGCACGGTTGGATCGCGGGCGACGAGGGACAGGTGTTGACGACGGGCAACGGCGGAACGACGTGGTTTCCCGTCAGCGTCAAGACGCGCCCGCGACTCGCCGCGCTCCATTTCGCCGACGAGTTCACGGGCTGGGCGGCGGGGCGCGATGGACTCATCCTGCGCACCGACGACGGCGGCGTCGAGTGGCGGCGTTTGACCGAGGGCGGGCGCGATGATCTCTCGGACATCTTTTTTCTCGACGACGAACGCGGGTGGGCGGTCGGCTCGCGCGGCAAAATCCTCTACACGAGTTCGGGCGGCAAGCGCTGGACGGTGCGACCGTCTGGCGTCACGACGCGGCTGCAACACGTCTTCTTCATCGACGAGTTGAACGGTTGGACGGTCGGCGACGCGGGGACGATTCTGCGCTCGGTAAACGGCGGCGTGACGTGGGCGCACGCGGTGACCGACGTGCGCGCGGATTTGTTCGGCGTCCATTTTCGCGACGCGGAGCACGGTCTGGCGGTCGGCGCGCGGGGCGGCGTCCTGCGCACGGAAGACGGCGGCGAAACGTGGCAGCCACAACGCTCGAACACGTCGAACTGGCTCGAAGCCGTCGCCTATGTCGACGAGCGACGCGCGGTCGCGGTCGGGTCGCAGGGGACGATTTTGCGCACCGAAGATAACGGAGAAACGTGGCAGGCTTCGCCGACCAACGCGAAGGAGTGGCTCTACGCGGTTCGCTTCGCCGATGCCGAGCGCGGCTACGTCGTCGGCGAGGACGGCATCATCCTGCGCACCGACGACGGCGGCGCAACGTGGCAGGATCAGGAGAGTCCGGTCGAAAACAGCTTCTATTCAATCGCGGTCGCGACCCGCGATGAAGCCATCATCGTGGGCGATCAGGGACGCGTGCTGCAAACCAAAGACGGCGGCGAGACGTGGATGGTGCAGCCGACCATCACGAGCACGCCATTCTTCGCCGTCGCCTTTCATGGCGGCACGGCGGCCTGGGTCGCCGGACGCGGCGGGGCCATCCTGCGCCGCACCGATACTCTCGCGACGGTCAAACTCCCGCGCCCGAAACTTCCCCCCGTCCTGCGCGGCGCGCCCAAACTCAAACCGGCGGGCGAAGCTCTCACGCTCGACATCGACGACATCCCGCGCGCCGTCCCCGTCGAAAACAAGCCCACGCCAAAACCTTGAACGCGCCGCGCGGTGAAACCGAAACCCGGTCGCCGATCCTACTTCCAATCATCGGGGACGAAATCGACGGCGACGAGTTCACCGTCGGTCTTCGTTTTTTTATTGGGCAGCGGGCGGTAGGTGACGAGCACGGTGTAGCTCGCGTTCTTCAGGTCGCAGTTTAACTCGGTCGGCATGGTGGGTATGTAGCCGACGAACTTGACGGCGCCGAAGTCGTTATTCAGCAACTTGAGCAGTTGGTCGCCGACCTTGAAATGGAAGATGGTGGTTTTCTGCTGGCACTCGATGCGGACGAAGTGTGCGCGCTTCTGTTCCTCGCCGGCGGCGCGCGGGCGTAGCGTCGCGAGCGTGGGAGTTGCATCAGACATCTCACCCAAATCCAACACTTCATCAGACTCTGCGGCGGATTGTTCATCGGTCGCATCACTGCGTCGCGTCAGACGCGGCGGGGACGCAGAACCGCCGCCCGTCGCGGCGACCTCTTCGCGCGTCTCTTTCTGGCGTCTCTCGTAATCGGCGCGGCGCTCTTCGATGGCGGTCAGTTGTTTGAGCAACGACTGTGAGTTGACGTTGATCTGCCGGTCTTCGTTGTCGCTGGTGGTGGCGGTGTTGCGCGCGAGCGGTTCGAGTATCTGGCGCGCGGTCTGGTAATCCTCTTTACTCATGTAAAGCTGCGCGAGCATGAAGGAGAGCTCTTTTTTGCCCGGCGCGGTGGAAAGCGCTCGCGCCAGCAGTTGGATCGTCGCGTCGACCTCTTCGCCCGTCACCAGATTGACGAGCGCGAGCAGACTGTAGGACGCGATAAAACTCGGATCGAGCGCGATGGATTTTTTGAGCGCGGCGCGCATCGCTTCGGCACGCGCCGGGTCGATGTTGCTGACGCGCTGCCCTTCGGTTATCACCTCGCGGCTCAGGGCTTCGGCCAGATAATAGTGCGCGAGATAGCTCTGCGGAGATTTTGCGACCGCGCGTTGCAGATGCTGTTTGGCGTCGGCGTGGCGCTGCTGGCGCATCCGCAACATGCCGAGCGAGCACAGGAGCGCGGCGGCGACTTTCAGCGAGGGGCGCGGCATGGTTCTCATTACTGATCTCTCCATCGATGAGGCAAGGCGACGTTCGCCACAACCGGCGCGGACGTGCGGGGTGAAACTAGCGCGCGCGCCGGGGATGGCGGGGAGCGCCGCGCGCCGCAATGCAATTGGGAATATAGGTGACACGTTTGAGGGAAGTCAAACCGTCGATTCGCGTGCTCGGCGGGTCAGGAAAAGGCGCACGAAGCGGCTCGCCTCGTGCGCCTTTTCCCGACCTCAAGGACCCGGAAAGATGGGTGCGGTTTTCGCGGCTCGCTAGACGCGCACCGGATGTTCCTTCGCGTAACTGTAGGCCGTGTACGCCGCGACAAGGTGACAGATCCAGCCGAGCGTGCCGCCCGTCCCGATCCAGAAACCGGGCGTCAGGATGAGCCAGAGAATCCCGGCCAGAATCCGCCCGTTGTAGAGTTGTCCGACGCCGGGAATGACGAAACTCAGAATACCTGCCAGCATGGGATCGCGCATATTGAACCTCGTACCTCCGTGAAGCGATATACGCCCCTCGCAGAAAGTTTGTTCGCGCAGACTTTCACTCTTCAACGCTCGCCGTCGATGCGTCGCACGTCGATGATCTCGGCGCGGAACGTGCGCAACAGGTGTTGCACGCCGGGGTCATTCTCGGCAATTTCACGCAGGCGTTGCCGCTCGGCGAGTTCTTCGTCCTGCTTCGCCGGCGGCGCGGCATCGCCCTCGCCGTCGCCCGCTTCTCTAACGCTGATGCGGACGCCCGTGTCGCGCCCCGTCACATCGCGGCACACCTCTCGAAGAATCAGCACGTTGTCCGGCTTCGCCAGATTGTCGCGCAGGTGTCGGCCTTCGGGCGCGTATTCGATGTATAACTCATCGCCGTCGAGACGCACCACGCGCGCGCCTTCAAGAGCGACGACGAGGAACGGACGGCGACGTTCATCGAGGGCTTTCTTGATGCTTTCAAGCGTCGGGTCTGCCGCAGAGTTCGCAGGCGACGGCGGGGCGAACGTCGCGTCTGAAGAAGCGTCGCGCGCGTTCGATGTTGGGCGCGGCGGCGTTGTCGTGGTCGCCGAAACTTTCGCCCCGGCGCGGTCACCCGCGCCCGGCGAGACATACACGAACGGCGGGTGCGAACTGTCTTCAAGCGGGAACGGTGGGCGGTCTGCGTCTCCTTCCATCGACGGAAACGAGACGAGGGTGAGGTTGTGCGAAGATTGCGACGCGGGCGACGGCGGCGACGCGGCGGGCGCGAAATCACCTGACGACGAGGGCGGCGCAAACGACGACGGAGCAGGCGGAAGCGGTGCGGCAGCCTCCGCGAAGGAAGACGCGGGCGGCGCGGTTGTCGTGGGCGGCGCGACTGGTCGCTTGGCCTTAGGAGTTTGCGAGGCGTCGTCCTTTGGCGTCGGCGGCGGCTGACGAATGAACGGAACTTTGGGCAGCGAAGCGAAGTCGGGCACGCGCGGCAACCCGGACACGCGC
>JBGTHJ010000015.1:0-4046 GCA_041746175.1 Pyrinomonadaceae bacterium | reverse complement strand
CCAAGCGTTCGCTCCAAGCGGCGAATGTCGGCCATTGTGTTCGTGTCCTTTCAAGAAATGTTTGGCGACAAATCTTGTCAAGGATAGCGGCACAGTGGCCTTTTATGCAGTTTCAAGGATCGATTTTTGTCCTGTACTGAGTATTTTCCCTTATATTGGCGGAAAGGCAAAGCCGCCGAACAACTCATTGAACCCGCGCGCGAAGAGCGCGGCTCATATCGAAAACGCTCCGGTTATCACGTCTCGTCGCGCCCGGTTAATTCGGGCGATATCGTAAATGACCCTTGCCGCGCCGCGTGCGTCAGTCGATGAATTTGTGTTGCGCGCGGTAGCGGTGGAGCAGTTCTTCGAGGAAGCCTTCGTAGGTGAAGGTTGCGGGGTCGAAGTCGGGACGGATTTTGTCGAGCACGGGGGTCGCGATGCGCCACGCCATCCATTGCCGCGTCAGTTCGGGCAAATCCCAACGCCGCCGGAGAAAAGCCTCGACGACTTCGATTTCGCGTTCCGCCAGCAGTCCCGCGTTGCCCGTGAAGGGGACGGGTTTGAAGGTGCGTCGGAGCGCGGCGTCGCTGGTCGGCGCGGCGAAGAGTTGGTCGAAGGTCGGAGCTTGCGCCTCGCGTTCGCGCACGACGACCGTGCCCGCCACGAAGTCGCCGATGCGCTGGTCGCGGTGGCTCACGAAGACGCAGACCAGCCCGATCGAGTAGAAGGGAAACGGCGTCATGTCGAAGATGCGGAGCAGGTTGCGTGCCGACGCTTCCCAGAACGTGATCGGGCGTCCGTCCTCGCGAATCACTCGCAGTTTGAGCCAGCGCTTGCCCGGCGTCTGTCCGTTCCAGAGCCACTCGAAGAAGGCGAAGTAGCTCGACCAGATGAGAAAGACCGCGACTATCAGAAGCAGCAACGCCCACTTCGGCGCCTCGGTCAAACGCGCGCCCATGAGCGCCAGCCGCCCCGTCCACAACAACACGCCCGCGACAAGCGCGATGGCGACGAGTTGGAGCGTGTGGTCGAAGGCGCACGCCAGAAAGCGATTGCCGATCGATGCCAGCGCGAAATGGAGCGGCACGCGCTCCGGCGTCTCGATCACCAGCGTCTCTTCGTTCGCGGTGGCTACCGGCATCCGTTAAACCCTTCAAGCGAGATCGACGAAGCGCGAGCGCGCGTCCGCCGACGGCAACATGCACGTGTCGTACTTGCCGAACCAACGGTAACGACGCTTTGCGAACTGGTCGTAGAAAAAATCCCGCACCGCGCGCGGGAGGATGGCGGCGACGCGAAACACGTTCCACGCCCCGCCAAGATAACCGGCGCACCGTAGCGCCGCATCCGAGCGAACCGAGACGCGCTCGTCGCCCGTCGCGGATGATTCGAGGTAGATGACGGAATCGACGTTCGCCAGTTCCGGGTGGCGCGCGATGACCTGCTGCCCGAAGTCGCTCTGGACGGGCGCGAAGCGCATCGTGCGGCGGCGGCGGTCGTGTTCGAGCAGCAGCTTGACAGCCCGGTTGCAGAAGCCGCACACGCCGTCGTAGAGCAGCACCGGAGGTTGGTCAAACGAGTTTTCCATCGGTCGATTTTTTCCTTGAGCAGTTTCATCTGACGCGCGCCGAACGCCCGCCGTGGTTGTCTGATTGTTGACTCGCGCGTGGAATTATCATAGAACGATTCCGTTAGAAAAACCCGCGCTTGTTTTTACGAAGAGGTTTCCCCCGATGCAAATAGCCCCCGACCCCGAAGACGAAGCCGCGCGCATTCACGCCTTGCGCGAGTATCAGATTCTCGACAGCGGCCCCGAAGAGAGTTTCAACGACCTGACCCGGCTCGCCGCATACATCTGCGAAACGCCGGTCGCGGGCATCTCGCTGATCGACTCTGACCGCCAGTGGTTCAAGGCCAAAGTCGGCATCACCGAATCGGAGACATCAAGAGACATCTCGTTCTGCTCGCACGCGATTCTACAGGACGGCCCGTTCATCGTCGCCGACGCGCTCGAAGACGACCGTTTCAAAGCCAACCCGCTCGTCACCGCGCAACCCAACATCCGTTTCTACGCGGGTTCGCCACTCGTCTCGCCCGAAGGCTACAAAATCGGAACCCTCTGCGTCATCGACAGCGCGCCCAGAGAACTCAATCTCCAGCAAGTCGCCGCGCTGCGCGTCATCAGCAATCAGATTATCACCCTCCTCGAACACCGCCGCGATCTAACCGTCCTGCGCGAAGTCGTCGCCAAACAGAGGAAAGAGAGAGACGACCTCAAAGACCGCCTGCAACGCTACGAGCGCCGGTAGCCTGTTCGTCATCGACGCGATTGAGAACCTCAGACCCGTGTTGTCGCGCCGCCGCGAAGCCCTCTCTACGCTCCGCGCACGCGCAGGAAGCGACGCTTGCCAACTTGGACGAGCAGCGTCTGTCCGGCGTTCAACTCCAACTCTTCATCGGGCTGCGCGCGACGTTCGCCGTCGATGCGGACGCCGCCCTGCTCGATGAGGCGGCGGGCTTCGGACATCGACGGGGCGAGCGCGGTTTCGACGAGCAGGCGCGGCAATTTCCAACGCGTCGCGGCGATGTCGCGTTGCTCTACGTCGTCGGGCGTCTCCTTGCGTTTGAAGATGCGGTTGAACTCGTCTTCGGCGTCGGTCGCGGCTTGCGCGGAGTGAAAATCGGTGATGACGAGTTTGGCGAGTTCGACTTTGAGGTCGCGCGGGTTGCGCTCGCCGTCTTCCGCCGCCGCCCGCCGACGCGCGATTGCGGCGGGCGTGAGGTCGGTCGAGAGTTCGTAGTAACGCCACATCAGTTCGTCGGTGATCGACATGATTTTGCCGAACATCGTGGCGGGCGGCTCGTCGATGCCGATGTAGTTGTCGAGACTCTTCGACATTTTCTGGACGCCGTCGGTGCCTTCGAGCAGCGGCGTGATGACGGCGACCTGCGGCTCCTGCGCGTACTCGCGTTGGAGGTTGCGACCCATCAGGATGTTGAATTTTTGATCCGTGCCGCCGAGTTCGACATCGGCTTCGAGCGCGACCGAATCGTAAGCCTGCACGAGCGGGTAGAAAATTTCGTGGAGCGCGATGGGGCGTTCTTCGGCGAGACGCTTCTGGAAATCGTCGCGCTCAAGAATCTGTTTGACCGTGACGTGCGAGGCGAGACGAATCAGTCCAGCCGCGCCGATTTCGTCCATCCAGCGCGAGTTGAAGTCGATGATGGTCTTGGCGGGGTCGAGCAGTTTGAAGATTTGCCGCTTGTAGGTTTCGGCGTTGGCTTCGATCTCCTCGCGCGTGAGGGGCGGGCGCGTCGCGCTCTTGCCCGAAGGGTCGCCGATCATCCCCGTGAAGACGCCGATCAAAAAAACGACGGTGTGGCCGAGTTCCTGAAACGCGCGGAGCTTGCGAATCACGATGGTGTGGCCGAGATGGATGTCGGGCGCGGTCGGGTCGGCCCCCAACTTGACCTTGAGCGGCACGCCCGTTCGCGCGCTCCGCGTCAACTTCGCGCGCAAATCCTCTTCGCGGATAATCTCGACCGTGCCCTTGCGCAGGTAGTCCAGTTGTTGGTCAATCGTCATAGCTCGTAGTCTAAAGTCCAGAGTCCAAAAACCACAAGCCGATCTTTTTAGACTTTGGACTGACTGCCGACGACGCGGCGGCCTTCGATGCGATAGTTGCCGGAAGCGACCAACGCGAGGGCTTCCGGATAGGCCGTGTGTTCTTCGACGAGGATACGCGCGGCGAGCGTGGCGGGCGTGTCGGCGTCGCGGACGACGACGGCGCGTTGGATGATGACGGGGCCGCCGTCGAGCGTCTCATCGACGAAGTGGACGGTGCAGCCGCTCAGCTTGACGCCGTGTTCGATGGCCTGTCGTTGCGCGTCGAGGCCGGGGAAGGCGGGCAGCAGGCTCGGATGGATGTTGAGCACGCGCCCGCGAAAGGCTGCGATAAAGCGCGGCGACAACAGGCGCATGAAACCCGCGAGACAAATGAGGTCGATGCTGTGTTCGCGGAGCGCGGCGATGATATCGCGTTCGTGTTCTTCACGCGTGCGCC
>JBGTHJ010000014.1:0-12602 GCA_041746175.1 Pyrinomonadaceae bacterium | reverse complement strand
CGACGGGCGGCGGCGCGAAACCACGCCGCGCGAAAGACTCGCGCAAGCGGATCGGCGACCCGGCACCCACCACCACCACCACCACCACGCTCGAACGCTTGGGCGGCGCGGCGCAACTCGCGACGCTGTTGCTCACCGCCGTCGTGCTCTTCGTTTTTATCAACGTGTTGTTTTATTCGTCGTTCTTCACCTACGCCAAAGGCATCAGCGGCGCGCTCGAAACTTTTAAAATCTGGGCGAAGACGGGTTCGACCGACCACGCCAAGCCGGTTTACGAATACGTCAAATGGTTGATGCAGGAGGAGTCGCCGATTCTGCTGCTGGCGGCGTGCGGCGCGGCGCTGGCGTTGCTCCGGCGCGGGGCGAACCGTTTCGCCGTGTTCGCGGGGGCGTGGGCTTTCGGAATGCTCGCCGCCTATTCGCTCATCAAGTACAAGACGCCGTGGCTGATGCTCAACTTCAGCGTCCCGCTCGCCATCATCGGCGGCTACGCGATTGGCGTGCTCTACGATTGGGGGAAACGCTTCGGGGAAGGCGGCGCGGCAGCCCTCGCGGTTGCCGCCGTCACGCTCGCGATTTGCACTTTTCAGACGGTAAGTCTCAACTTCACACACTACGACGACGACCGCTACCCGTACGTCTACGCGCACACGAGACGCGAGTTTATCGACCTCGTGGCCGAGGTCAAACGACTCGCCGCGAGCGCCGGGACGGGGAAAGACACCCCCATCAGCGTCGTTTCAACGGAGTATTGGCCGCTGCCATGGTATGTGCGCGAGTACAAGCACGTCGGGTTTCCCGGTCGCTTTACGACGTTTGCTGATCCGATCATCATCGCCCACGAATCGCAGTTGCCGCAGATCGAAGCCGAACTTTGGACGCCGCTCGGCAGCAGTCATCAGCGCGTCGGAGAATTTTACGAACTCCGTCCCGGCGTCCGTCTCGTGCTCATCGCGCGTCGCGATCTGGCGCGCCGGTAAAACACTCCGGCTCGACTACGACGCCTTCCATGTTTTGTCGAACGGCTCAGCTTACTGACCGGATGATGTGACGATGACCGGAATGGTCTTTGCGCCGCAACGGGATTTGAAATTGACCGCGAATGCGCCCGCCCGTCGGCTCACCGAGATCACCCTGAACCTGACGCGCCCGCCCACATTGCTGCCGCCACCACGCGACTCCGCGAAGACCGCGATATCAGACCAGTTGCTCGTGGCCGCCGTGACCTGTCCGTTGCCGCTCAAATCGTCTGTGCCGGCGACGATGACGGCGGAACCACCCGCGCGCAGTGACAGCGAACCCGCGCCGACCGAGAGCGTGCAGCGTCGGCCACTTTCCTGACGCGGCGCTCTCTCTCTTCCGTCTGCTTTATCGAGTTTGGCGACGGTAGGAGTATGACGCAGTTTGTCATCCGCCGCCGGTGGCTTGCTAGTCCTAATGTCTAACTTGGTGGGAGTCTCATCGTTCGGGGGCGGAAAGCTTGTCGTGGCGCGCGTGTCGGCCAGATGCGTCGCCGCCGCCGCCGGGGGGGATTGCTCTGCTGTCGCCACCACCGGTGCAACACTCACGTCGCTCGCGGACGGAGTCGCGTCGCCGCCGTCGGGCGATGTATTACCGACGACGTTTGCGAAGGCTGGGCGCTCATCTGCCGCCGCCAAAACAACAGTGGCGGCGTCGGTGCGCGCGGCGGCGGTGGGCGGGGTGGTGCGCAGACTAATGAGCCACAGCCCCAAAGCGAGTCCGAAAACGAATCCGACGATGATCCAGTGAAAGGCTTTTGCCCGCACCAGCAACCCGTTTGCGCGCGGCGGGCGTGGCGTGGCGCTTGGCGCGTCGTCGTCGACGTTGGCGTCGAGGTCGTCTTTCATTTCACCACGCCTCCCTGAAAATGGCAGTGTGGGTACGTGTCATGCGTGAGTTTGCGACGCCGTATGAAGCGCCGCTCGAAACCGCCACATGCAATTTCGGGCTGCGCCGACGATAGACCACAAAAGTTAGCCGGGAGGCAGGGACGCGCATCCCGATGGATCGAGCCAAAGTCTTGCCGACCATTGCCGTCGATGTTGGCCGGGTTTATAGAGCACCATGTTATGGATCACTGTTTGCGCGCCGCGAACCGCGCCACCATGCCCTCTATTCGCAGCCGCAGAATAGTCGCGCGCCGGATGTCCGTCAAGCCTGCTGTCTCTGTGGGAGCGCGGCGCGTCTCAAATTTGAGCGCATGGACAAGCCGTCCCCCGTATCCACCGACGCCCGCCGGACGGTGGAGCGACATGGCCTCCCGGCGGGACAACCTCAACACACGCAGCGTCGGGCGGGCGGTGGCCGATACGATGACCGCACAGTAGGTGACAAAAGTCCGGAAGAGTCCGCGCGAGATTTCACCAAACCAAAGAAGGGGGCAAGCAACGGGAGTTTCGTGTCCGGAATTGCTCGACCACCTCAGCCGACCAAATGTCATTAAATCTTGACACCGCTGTTTCTCAGAAGCCATCAAACTAACTGAAACTGAAACTTTCAGGCGGTATTTCCAGAAAGGTAATAAATGAAAAAAAGTCAGACGGCGTTTGTCATAGCAATGGTACTGACGGCTGCCGGCGCAGCTTGCGCTCAGGGCGGGCGCGACGCGGGTAAGACTTCCGCCCCGACCGCCGCACAGACCACTTCGACTTCGCCCCCCTGCGCGCCAATCGAGAACAGGAAGGCGAACGCGCCGGAGCAGCAGCCGTCCTTCCCGGGGCAGACCCGCGCCTGCGGGGTGAAGTCCGGCGTGGCGTTCGATGTCATCGTCGTGGCGAAGGGACTGGAGAATCCCTGGGCAGTCGAGCCGCTCCCGAACGGCGATTTTTTGGTCACCGAGAAATCGGGACGGCTGCGCATCGTTTCGGCTAAGGGCGAGGTCGCGCCGCCCATCGGCGGGTTGCTGCCGGTCGGCTCCGGGGGCGTGTCGGCCACGAGCGGACAGGGCGGACTGCCGCCGATCACAGCGCGGGGACAGGGCGGGCTTCTCGACGTTGCTCTAAGCCCGAACTTCACACGCGATCGCACCATCTTCTGGAGCTTCTCGGAACAACGCGAGGGCGGGAGCGGAACGAGCGTCGCGCGCGGTGTGCTAACCGAAGACCGGCGTAACCTCGAACAAGTCCGAGTCATTTTCCGGGCCCTGCCGACTTATAACAACGGACTGCACTTCGGCTCAAGGCTCGCTTTCGGCCCGGACGGCATGATCTACATCACGCTCGGCGACCGCTTTGACAAAACCACGACTCGCCCTCAGGCGCAATATCTCAACAGTCATCTCGGCAAAACTATTCGCATCAACCCGGACGGTTCGGTACCCACCGATAATCCTTTCGCCAGACAATCCGGCGCAATGGTCGAGATATGGTCTCTCGGACACCGCAACGTACAATCCGCGGTCTTCGACGACCGGGGGCGACTGTGGACGGTGGAGCACGGGGCGAAGGGCGGCGATGAATTGAACTTGATCGAGAAGGGTAAGAACTATGGCTGGCCGCTCGCCACCTACGGCGAAGAGTATTCGGGTGAGCCGATCACGGGCGCCGTCACGGCGCGCGACGGCTACGAGCAGCCGGTTTATTACTGGGACCCGGTGATCGCTCCTTCGGGCATGGAGTTCTACACGGGCGATGCTTTTCCGCAATGGCGTGGCAGCCTGTTCGTCGGCGGTCTGGCGTCACAGCGTCTCGTGCGGCTGGTCATCGAAGGTCGCCGCGTCGTTGGCGAAGAGCACCTGCTGGCCGACCGTGAGAAGCGAGTCCGCGACGTGCGACAAGGCCCGGACGGTGCTCTCTACGTGGTCACGGATGAGTCTGACGGAGAACTCCTCAAGATCACGCCGAGGCGTTAGCTCGAATACGCCCGACCGAACCGTAAGAAAGCGCGTCCTCTACGGCGCGCTTTCTAATCTCATTGCTGGTGAGCAGAAGGGGGATAGGTCACGGACACAAATGTAGCAGCTAAGTACTCCGTAATTTAAGATTTCCAATGTTTACAGAGTTCATTGCGGCAGCGCAACTTTCTTGTCTGAAGTTGCAGACTGATGGTGACGCCATGCCAGGGCAAGTCGGCGCCAGTGCGCTGGTAGTGACTATGAAGGCTAGTCGAAGGCTGGCCGCACTTCGGGCAACAGGGTTGCGCCTGAATAGCTCGCACGATGAAGATAATGCGATGCGATTCAGAAACGATGAGATCAAGTTGGATAGCCGCCGGGTCAGCGAGCAAAGTCGTGATGTCCATGCGGCCTGTTATAGCGGCTTGCCATTATCTTTGCACCAAAAATGCGGAACAGCCGTAAATGCGGAACAGCCGTTTGAATTGATAAACGGCAACGGCTTGAGACGGCAAGGAAGAGAGCACAGTTCACCACAAAAGCGGTCGCGATTTTGTTTTGATTTCAAGGTGACCCGGTAGTTGCACAAAAACGGGCATCGCTCGATCAGCGATGCCCGTAACTTATTGCTTTTGTTTGGCTGGGAGGCAGGGACTCGAACCCCGATAGCCAGATCCAGAGTCTGGAGTCCTACCATTGGACGACCTCCCAATACATGTGGTGTGCTTAAATTTACGTAGGGCGGGGGCAGTTGTCAACTGTGCTCGTTGGTGGTTGATGGTGGCCGTGCTGCTTTGGGGTCGAGGTGGTGGCGTTGAATCATGCGTTGGAGGGTTTTGCGGTCAACTCCGAGGAGTCGCGCGGCGGCTTGCTTGTTGCCGCGTGTGTGTTCGAGGACGCGCCGAACGTAGCGGCCTTCGATTTCGGCGAGCGTCACCCAATCGTCGGCGGGATGTGTGTCGTCGGACGGCGCGAGGTTTCCGTCGTCGGCATTTGAAGGGAATGCGGTGGCGACATCGACGCCGACGCGCGCTTCCTCGATGAGCGCGTGCCGGATGCGTTCGGGCAAATCCTCGGGGCGGACGGTGTGGTCGCAGAGCGCGGCGGCGCGGACGACCGCGTTTTCCAGTTCGCGGACGTTGCCGGGCCAGCGATAGGTTTCGAGCAGTTGCTGCGCTTCGCGCGCGAAGACGGGGACTTCCTCGACGGGTCGGACGCGTTCGGCGAAGCGACGGGCGAGCGGCAGAATGTCTTCGCGACGTTCGCGCAAGGGCGGCAGGTAGATGGTTACGGCGTTGAGTCGATAGAGGAGGTCTTGACGGAAACGACCCGTGCGAACTTCTTCCTCGATGTCGCGGTTGGTCGCGGCGATGACGCGGACGTTCAAGTATACCGTCCGGTTCGACCCGACGCGTCGAATCTCGCCCTCTTGCAGGGCGCGCAAAAGTTTGACCTGAAAGGCGAGGCTCGTCTCGGTGATTTCATCGAGAAAGACCGTGCCGCCCTCGGCTTCTTCCCACAGTCCGCGCCGGTCGCGCTCCGCGCCGGTGAACGCGCCTTTGACGTGCCCGAACAATTCGGACTCGATTAGTTCGGCGGGCAGCGCGCCACAGTTGACGGCGACGAACGCACCGGCTGTCCGCGGGCTGCGTCGATGGATGGCGCGTGCGACGAGTTCCTTGCCTGTTCCCGACTCGCCCGTGATGAGGACGGGCAGTTCGGTTGCGGCGACTCTGCCGACGAGTTTCATCACTTCGAGAAACGCGGCGCTGCGACCGATGAGGTCGATGTCGGAGATATAGACGGGCGCCTCATCCCCGCCCCCGGCAGAGCGTTCGCGGCGTTTGCTGCGGGTCTCGATTTGGCGGCGGACGGCTTCCGACAACGCCCGCACCTCTTCGATACCGAACGGCTTCAAAAGATAGTCGTAAGCTCCGAAGGCGGTGGCGTCGAGCGCGCCCGCCGCCGACCCGTGCCCGGTCATCAGCACGACTTTCGTCAGCGGTTGTTCGTCGGAGAAGCGGCGCAGCACGGCGAAGCCGTCCGCCCCGCCGAGCATCACGTCGCAGAAGACGAGCGACCACGGACGCTCGCGCAGCATCTCGAATGCGCGCTCGGCGGTTTCGGCTTCGCTGACGTGCCAGCCGTCCGACCGCAAAACCTCGGCGACGAAATCACGCACCGCCGGTTCGTCGTCGATAACGAGCGCCTGCCTCTCTTTATTCACGGACTGATCCTTCATCACGGGTCAGATGATAATACGCCGTCCCACTTGATTGTTTCAGCGAACGTGTCGGGGATGAGGTTCGGAGCAATGCCAACGCTTGTTGTATATTGCGTCTCGACACAAAATGCAAGAGTTGTGATCGCTCTCCGTCGCGTGGCCGGGCGACCTTTGGACGGGCGGAATGATTTCTGTCGAGAGGAATATGAAACCGATGACCGACGAAGAAGACGCCCCACGCACCGGCGACGAGCGACGTGGGGAAGAAGCGGATGCCTTGCGACGGCTGCTCGCCGAATGCGAAACCCGCCAAAATGAAACCATCGTGCTGGCCGCGCGGCTGCGTCACGAAATTAATAACCCGCTGACCGGACTCCTCGGCCAGACCCAGTTGCTCCTGCGCGGCAAACTCGGCGACGCCGAACGCCGCCGCGTCCAAACCATTGAACAACTCGCGATGCGAATCAAAGATTCGGTCGCCGAACTGCGCCACATTCAGCCGCCCGATAAAACAAACAGTCAAAGCTAAATGGCGCGGACAAAGTTTGACGAAGCGGCGGCAAAAGAAAAGCACCCGCCGATGAAGCGGATGCTTTGCGGCTGCCTGGTTCGAGTCGTCGCTTACCGCATCGCCACTTCCTCTTCCGCCGTCTCTTCGACGAGGTACGGGCTGACTTTGGTGACGGGTTGAGCCGCGTCTTGTTCGAGAATCGCCTGCACGATGGGGAGCGAGAGCGTGTGCTTTTTGGTGATGCCGGGGACGGGCTTGCCTTTGGCATAGACGGCGTGGCGTCCGTGTTCCTCGTACCACTCGGCGAGTCCGGCGGTCTTGTGCATGTTCTCGATGATTTGCCGCCAGCCGACTCCGGTGTTGTAGGCGCAGAAGGATATCTCGCCCTCCTGCGTGCCGTAGGGGATGACGCACATCTCTGTGCGGCGGAAATCATAGTTGAAGAGGTCTTGGAACCACATCCCTTCGACGCAGAGCACGCGCCACACGTCGTTCGGGTCTTCGGCTGACTGAGCCTTCATGCGGTCGTTGCGGTCGGAGTTCGAGTTGGTCGAAGACGGCTTGAACAGATTCAGAATTTGCGAGATGGGGAAGCCTTCGGGCGCGCGGGTGGCGTCGAAGTTACGCATAATCGCCATGCCGAGTTGGGCGTAGGAGAGTTTCTTGCCGCGCGCGGTGTCGGTGATGACGGCCACGTCCTTCATAAACTGTTCGTAGTTGAAGAACTCGAAGAGCGGCTTCCAATCGCCGGTCTGACGATTGACGACCATCAGCGTGAAGATGCCGCAGTTCGGATGACAGTTACACGACGACCAACCCCACGGGGCGTCCGCGCCTTGCAACATGTCCATCACGGAAGTAAACGCCGAATAGGACGAGAGCGGGAACCAGTCGCGGAGGGCTTTGAGATTGCCGCCGAGTTGCGACTCCAGGTCTTCAGCCATCCCGGCCAGCGTGTAGCGTTGCTGCAAGCGAATCTCATCGGGAACGTCTTCGTCGCGTCCGGTGAAGGAGACGGGCTGGAAGGCGATGGTCTGCACCTTGTCGATGTTCTTGGCGGCGAACTCGACGATCTGGCCGATGGCGTCGTTGTTGATGGTGTTGACGATGGTCGTCACGAGCGTGACCTTGATGCCGACGCTCGCGAGATTTTCAATCGCGCGCAGTTTCACGTCGAACAGGTTGCCGACGCCGCGGTGCTTGTTCTTCTCTTCGCTGACGCCGTCGAATTGCAGATAGACGCCGTGCTGTCCGGCTTCTTTCGCCTGTTTGCAAAACTCGATGTCTTCGGCGAAGCGGATGCCGTTGGTGGCGGCGAGGATGCGGTAGAAGCCGACCTTCCTGGCGTAGGCGACGGCTTCGAGGTAGTAGGGCGAAAGCGTCGGCTCGCCGCCGGAGAAAAGGATGATGATCTGGCGTCGGGGCTTGAACGAGATGGCGCGGTCGAGTATGGCTTTGGTGTCTTCGTAGGTCGGTTCGTGGACGTAGCCGACCTGGTTGGCGTCCATGAAGCACGGGTTGCACATCATGTTGCAACGGTTCGTCAGGTCAACCGTGAGAACCGCGCCGCGCCCGTACTGGATGTTCGACGTGCCGTGATTGTGGACGTGTTTGTCTTCGGCGACGCGGAAATCGCGCCCGAAGAAAAGCCGCTCGATGCGTTCGAGAAAACGTGCATCGGTCGCCATCAGGTCTTTGAATTCGCCGTGCTTCGGGCACGTCTTCTGCATGAAGACCTGTCCGTCTTCTTCAAAAATCTGCGCCTTGATTTCGCCGGGATGCTGGTGCATCAGGGTTTCGAGCGCGGTCTCTCCGGTGATCACGGCGTCGCGCACTTCCTTGACGCAGCGCGGGCACAAACTGTCCGTCTCGCGCGGGAACCCGAGCGGCGGCGCGGTGCGCTCGTAAGATTTCAAAAGCTTGCCGGGCGCCCACGTCGGGCTGATGGCGTCGCCTTCGGGCAGGCGCTGGTTGAGAGACTGGAACGCTTTCCACGCCACGTCCGAGAGATTTGAAATCAGCTTCGAGCTTTTGACTCCGCTGAATCTGCCTTTTTCCGATTCGCCCCGGCGAAACTGGTCGCTGAACAAGATTCGTTCTCCTTTTCGGGAACCCCGGCGCGGCGCTTTTGTTGCGCGTCCGGTTAATTAAATAAAAATACGTTTGAATAAAGCCATGCCGTCCAACCCGTGCGGGCGGACTTTGGCAACGCGACATAATAAAGGTATAAGCTTGCAAAGACAAGGGATTACGGGCGCGTTCGGCGACGGCAGGCACGGGCGCCGGGCGCGCGATTGTTGCCCCGACGACGGGCAAGGATGTACCATCCGTCTCGTCTGTGTTCGACATCTCGTCAGGAAAAGTATGGTGCGTTGATGGACATTCACCCGACAGCCGTCGTCAGCCCGCGCGCCGAAATCGCGGGCGACGCGCGCATCGGCGCGTACGCGGTCGTCGAGGACGACGTGCGCATCGGCGCGGGCTGTGAAATCGGCGCGCACGCCGTCGTCAAGCGTTTCACGTCGATGGGCGAGCGCAACCGCGTCTACGAGCACGCGACCATCGGCGGCGAGCCGCAGGACGTGAAGTTCAGGGGCGAGCCGAGCCGTCTGCGTATAGGCGACGACAACTTGATACGCGAGTACGCGACGCTCCATCGCGCCAGCGGCGAGGGCGCAGAGACGCGCCTCGGCTCGCGCAACTTTCTGATGATCGGCGTCCACGTCGCGCACAACTGCGAGATCGGCGACGACAACATTTTCGCCAACGGCGCCGCGCTCGCCGGTCACATCCGGGTCGAAGACCATGTTTTTCTTTCGTCGAACGTCGGCGCGCACCAGTTCGTGCGGATGGGACGCTACGCGATGGTCGGCGGCAAGTCGAAGATCGTGCAGGACGTGCTTCCGTTCCTTATTACCGACGGCAACCCGCCCTTCGTGCGCGGGCTGAACTCCATCGGGTTGCGCCGCGCCGGTTTCACCCCCGACGCCCGACGCGTCTTGAAGCGCGTCTTTCAACTGCTGTTCCGGCTCCGACTCCCGCTCGAAGTCGCGCTCCGCGACATCGACAAGATCGACGACGACAATGCGCGGCACCTCGCCGCCTTTATCCGCAGCACACAGCGCGGTTTCACCAGCGCGCGACGATACCCGTTCCGTCCGGAGGAAGAGTCATAATAGCCGGCATGTTCTTGTTGTCGTCGTTGGTATGACGACGGGGCAATGCGAGTTCGCCAACCGTTAAACGACGAGTAGATTTCATGAGCACAAAAGCAGAAGGGAAGACGGTCGCAGAACTGGCCGTGTTGGTCGGCGGGCGCGTCGAGGGCGACGCGGATGTCGTCGTTCGCCGGGTCGCCGGGTTGGACGATGCGGGCGCGGACGCGGTCGTGTTCGTTGAAGACGCACGGCTGTTCGAGCGTGCGCGCAGCAGCGGCGCGGCGTGTTTGATCGTGCCGGAGGGGGCGAGTCTCGATGCCCCTTGCGTCATCGAGGCGGCGCGTCCGAAGTTGGCCTTCGCGCTGATCGCCGGGGTCTTGCACCCGCCGCGTCTTCGTGCGCCGTCGGTTCATCCGACCGCGCAAGTCGCCGATAACGCTGACGTGCATCCGACCGCGTTCATCGACGCCTTCGTCAAAGTCGGCGCGCGAAGCGTCATCGACGCGGGCACGCAGATTCTCGCCGGAGCCGTCATCGGACGCGACGTGCGCGTCGGGCGCGATTGCGTGATTCACCCGCACGTCGCGCTCTATGAACAGGTGACGCTCGGCGACCGCGTGATTCTTCATGCGGGCGTCGTGGTCGGCGCCGACGGCTTCGGCTACGTCCGCGACGAGACGGGCTATCACAAGTTTCCGCAAATCGGGACGGTCATCATCGAAGACGACGTAGAGATCGGCGCGCACACTTGTATCGACCGGGGCGCGCTCGGACGGACGCGCATCGGGTGCGGAACCAAAATTGATAACCTTGTCCAGATCGGTCACAACGTCGACATTGGCGAATGCGTCGTCGTCGCTTCGCAGACCGGCATTTCAGGCAGTTGCGTCATCGAAGACGACGCCGTGATCGGCGGTCAGGTCGGATTCGGCGACCACGCGCGCGTGCAAAAGGGCGCGGTCGTCGGCTCGAAGGCGGGAATATTGCCGGGCAAAATCGTCCGCGCGGGCGCGGTCGTGTGGGGCGTGCCCGTGCGCCCGCTCGACGAATACAAACGGCTCAACGCGCACTTCGGTCGCCTCCCGCACATGCGCGCCGAACTTGACGAACTGCGCAAGCAGGTGAGGGAACTCGCCGCGCGGCTCGACGAGAAATCCTGATTCGCGCGTTGACAGTCAATTATAGCGAGTTGCAATTGCATGTCGCGCTAATAAAAAGAGCGGCATCGCCTGGGAGCGCGAGCGTCCCGCTCGCATTGAGCGGTCGAAGAACGCGAACCATCGAACGTGCTCCGAGCGCACGCTTGCCAGCGGGACGCTGGCGCTCCCAGCACTCACCCAATTGCAACTCGCTGTAAGATATGTGCCTCTCGATGAAGACAAACGCCCGCCGGGCAGAAGATGACGGCGGGCGTTTGTCGTTGGTGCGACCTGTTTTCCGAAGGCGTCGAGCCGTCAGGGAGCGGGGAGGAGAAACACCTCCCACGCCCACCGCGCGACGCGCGAGTGACGCACGCCATCGACCTTCGCGCGGTATCTAAATGAGTTGCCATGACGGTCGGTCTTCTTCGACACCTTGTAATCGAGGCTTATCGAAGTAACGTCAAGCTGCAACAGAGTAGATAGCTCATCAGGTTCAGAGATGCCGTTATGGTTGAGGTCTTTCCAGAGGCGGAGGGACGAGAAGACCGCATCGTTATTGTCGATTACTCCGTCGCGGTTGCCGCCCAAGTGAGGCTTATCGTATTCGGCGAGCGCGACAAAGCCGTTCGGGTGCGGCGAGTACGATTGCACCGTGCCGTTGCCGAACAACTCCGAGCCGTTGTCCACCTTGTTGTTCTCGTTGCGGTCGAGAAAGAGCCAAGCATCGTCGGAATTAGGAGCAGTCCACGCGATGCGGCCTGCAAAACCGTTGGAGTTAAGGTCAAACTCCACGCCGTTCTTCGCGTCCGTCAACTCGTAGCCGTCGCCATCCGTGTCGATGACAATGGGTGTGCAGGTACACGATAACTGACACCGCCTAAAAGGCAGGTGTAAACTTCGCTTGTCGAGACGTTCTTGATCGAGCGCCGTCCTTTTTGATTGACTCCGTGTCCGCGCGTAATCGTCGCGGCCATCGAGAAAGGAGGTTGCATGAGCCGGAACATCAATCGCGTCTATTTTCGCGAAGTGCAACGGTTCCGCCAGTGGTGGGTGTGGGCGATTGTGCTCGCGCCGGTTCTGGTTCTCGCTTACGGGATGTACAAGCAACTCGTATCCGGCGAGTCGTGGGGCGACAATCCGTTGTCGAATCAATCGCTCACCGGCATCACGTCTGCGCTCGTCCTGATTGCGGCGTGGGTTTACCTGATGCGCCTCATCACCGAGGTACGCGACGACGGCGTCCGTCTCCACTATCTTTTTCTCTGGCGACCAAAAACGATTCCCTTCCGACGCATCCGGCGCGCTTACGCGAGGACCTACCATCCCATCAGCGAGTACGGCGGTTGGGGCATCCGCATGGAGTTTGACAGGCGCGGCTGGGCTTACAACGTCAGCGGCACCGAGGGCGTGCAACTCGAACTCGACGACGGCTCGCGCCTGCTCATCGGCTCACAACGCGCGGGCGAACTCGAACGCGCGATCCACGCCGGGATTCAGTCGAAGATGTTATAGCGGTTTGCAATTGGGTGAGTGCCGGGAGCGCCAGCCTCCCGCTGGCAAGCGTGCTCGGAGCCGGGAGCGCCAGCGTCCCGCTGGCAAGCGTGCTCGGAGCACGTTCAATGGTTCGCGTTCTCCGAACGCTCAATGCGAGCGGGACGCTCGCGCTCCCAGGCGATGCCGCTCTTTTTATTAGCGCGACATGCAATTGCAACTT
>JBGTHJ010000013.1:0-4882 GCA_041746175.1 Pyrinomonadaceae bacterium | reverse complement strand
GAAGCGCGGATCGGCATCATCAACACCGAAGCCTTCTTCGACCAGAAGAACGGCATCATGAAGTTGGTGAGCACGATGGGCACGGTTGACCGCGAGTTCCAGCCGCGCCGTACCGAGTTGCAAGGCATCAAGACGCGCTACGACGCGCTCGTCGAAGAGATCACCAAAACGCAATCGGTCGCCGCGCCCGCGACGATTCAGCAGAAAGCCGATCAGGCCGAAACGCTCAAGCGCGAGATCGAGCGCAAGCAGCAGGACGCGCAAATCGCGTTCGAGAAGCGGATGCGCGAAGCCATGACGCCGATTCAGGAAGAGATCGCCAAGTCCCTCGAAGCGTTCGCCAGAAGTCGCGGCGTGACCGTCCTCTTCGACGAAAGCAAGATGGGCGGCGCGATGCTCGTGCTGGGCGATACGCTCGATTTGACCACCGCGTTTGTCGCCGACTTCAACCGGCGCAATCCGGCGACCGCCTCGGCGACCACCCCCGGCGCGGCGGGACGCCCCTAACCCCACCTCGTTTTGACGTATCGACGCGCCGTCTTCCATCAAACTCTGGTGAAGACGGCGCGCCGGTGGGTCAATGAACAATCATGGAAATTCCGCTCGACGCACGCGCCATCCAGCAAATCCTGCCGCACCGGTACCCGTTCCTTCTCGTCGATCGCATCATCGAACTGACGCCCAACGAACGCATCGTCGGGATCAAGCAGGTGACGATCAACGAGCACTTTTTTCAAGGCCACTTCCCCGGCGCGCCCGTCATGCCGGGGGTGCTCATCATCGAAGCTCTGGCGCAGGTCGGCGCGGTTTACGCGCTCAACCAGTTGGCGGAGCGCGAGACAAAACTCGTCCTTTTCAGCGGCATCGACAACGCGCGCTTTCGTCAACCCGTCCAGCCCGGCGACACTTTGACTTTAATCGTCACGCCCGTCCGCGTCGGGGCGCGCTTCCAGAAGATGCACGGCGAAGCGCAGGTCGACGGCAAGGTCGTCGCCGAAGCCGACATCATGAGCGTCATCGCCGACCGGAGCGCGGTCAGATGAGTCACCGCTCATCACATTCGCGCGAACGCCCGCGTGAACAACCGCGTGAACAACCGCAGCCGGGCGCTCCTCCCTTCATCCATCCATCAGCTTACGTTAGCCCGCGTGCGCACGTCGGGCGCGACGTTTACGTCGGCGCGTATTCGACCGTCGGCGACGAGGTTCAGTTGGGCGACGGCGTGCGTCTCGAATCGCACGTCGTGATCGACGGGCGCACGCGCATCGGCGACGAGACGCACGTCTATCCGTTCGTCTCGATCGGGTTGGCTTCGCAGGATTTGAAGTATCGCGGCGAGCCTGCCGAAACGCATGTCGGGCGGCGCAATCGGATTCGAGAGTTCGTCACCATCCATCGCGGGACGGAAGGCGGCGGGATGCTCACCGAAACGGGCGACGATTGTCTGATCATGGCGCAGGCGCACATCGCGCACGATTGTCTCGTCGGCAACGATGTCATCATGGCGAACGCGGCGACGCTCGCGGGTCATGTGACGGTCGAAGACGGGGCGAACATCGGCGCGTATTCGGGCGTCCATCAGTTTTGTCGCGTCGGGCGCGAAGCCTACGTCGGAGGCTATTCGGTCATCGTCAAAGACGCGCTGCCGTTCGCGCTCACGGTCGGCAACCGCGCCGAGTGTCACGGCCTGAACTTCACCGGGATGAAGCGACGCGGCTATCCGCAGGAAACCATCAACGCGCTCCACCACGCCTTCCGACTCCTGCTCGCGGCGCGACTCAACACCACGCAGGCGCTCGAAGCCATCGCCCGCGAGATTCACGGCTCGCAGGAGGTGGACGAACTCGTCCGCTTCATCGAAACCGCCAAACGCGGAGTCGTCAAATAACCTGACGGATGACGGATGACAAGATAAAAACTTGCGCTTCCCAAGCACCCGTCACCCGCCACCCGTTACGGTTCTTATGCGCTACGGATTGATAGCGGGCAACGGGCGTTTCCCGTTTCTGGTGGTCGAGGGCGCGCGGCGGGCGGGCGTGTCGCTGGCGGTCGCGGCGATTCGCGAAGAGACCGACCCGGATATCGAGCGCGTCGCGGCGGCGGCGGACGGGCGCGTCGTGTGGATCGGCATCGGGCAGTTGGGGAAGATGATCCGCTTCTTCAAGCGCGAGGGCGTCGAGCGCGCGATCATGGCCGGACAGGTCAAGCACGTCCGGATTTTCAGCGGCGCGCTGCCCGACGTACGGATGCTCAAAATGCTGCTCCGACTCCCGCGACGCAACACCGATGCGCTCATCGGCGCGGTCGCCGACGAACTCGCGCGCGACGGCATCGAACTCGTCGATTCGACCTGTTTTCTTCAAGACCAACTCCCCGCACACGGTACGCTCTCGCGCCGCGCGCCCGACGCGCACGAACGCGGCGACATCGAATACGGTCTCGAAGTCGCGCGCGAAATCGCCCGCCTCGACCTCGGCCAAACCATCGTCGTGCGCGCACGCGCGTGCGTCGCCGTCGAAGCGATGGAAGGCACGGATGCGGTCATCGTTCGCGCCGGAACGCTCGCGCGCGGACGGCTGACGGTCGTCAAAATCGCCAAGCCCGATCAGGACATGCGCTTCGACGTGCCGGTCGTCGGGTTGCCGACCATCGAGAACATGATCGCGGCGGGCGCAACCTGTCTCTGCATCACCGCCGGAAAAACCCTCGTCTTCGACCGCGAGCAAATGCTCAAACTCGCCGACCGACATCGTATCGCCGTCGTCGCGGTCGCGCCCGTCTGAAAAGTTTGGAGAATCGAGACGGCGAACTTATCGACGCACCGGAAAAAACAGAGCGCGCCGCTTGTCCTTGAAGACGAGCGGCGCGCTCTGTTTTTTTAGCGACGCGGGCGCGCGGAGTCAGTTAGAGTTGACTTGCGCCTGCGTGGTCTTGGGATCGTAGGGCGTGTCGATGAATTGCTTGGCGATGCGCTGGGCGCCGTCGTAGTCGATGCCCGACTCGACCGCCTTCTTGTATTCGTTGACGGCGCGTGCGCGGTCGCCCTGCGCGTCGTAGGCGTTGCCGCGTTTGATGCGCGCCCACGCTTCGATCCATGAGGGCTTGAGGTTGCCTTGCAGCGCGGCCAGCAGGTTGTCAAGCGACTGCTGATAGTTACGCTGTTCGAGATAGAGCAAGCCGAGGTTGTAGTAGACCCACGAGTTCGACTTGTCGAGTTTGAGAGCTTCTTCGAGTTGGCGTTGGGCTTCGAGATAGTTGCCCTCGCGGAACAATTCAAGACCGCGCCGCGCAACGACCGAGATACGCAGTTCGTCGGAGTTGCGGAGGATTTTATTGTTCGGGTCGATGACGACTTCGAGCGGCTTGCCGTTGGATTCGAGGTCGAAGTCTTCGCTCTTATCGACGATGGTCAACTCGGTCGTGCGGTCGTCGCCCTCGGTGCGGAGCAGGAGTTCGACCGGCATCCGCAGGTTCTCGAAGTTCTGTTTGATTGTGCCGCGTGCGCGAAACTTGCCCGCGCGCGTGCGGATGATTTGATAGTCGACCGCGAACTCCGGGACGCCCGTGCTCTCTACCCAGCGCGCGAAGAAGTAGCGCAGGTTGTCGTTGGCGAGTTCGCTGGTCAACCGCTCGAAGTCGTCTATCGAGGCGTTGCGCCCGCGATAACGCTCGAAAAAGGTGCGCAAAATCTGGTCGAAGCGTTGCTTGCCGAGCGTTTCGCGCAGCATCCGGAAGACCATCGCGCCTTTGTAGTAAACGATGGCTTGATAGGCCGCCGTCTGATCGTCGAGCGTCGAAGGGGCGCGGGCGATCGACGCCGATTGCTCGAACATCAACGCGCGTTCGAGCATGTCGCGGCGGGCGGCTTCGAGCGGTGCGCCGTCGAGCGAGGTTTCGCGTAGCGCATACGCGCTCCACTCCGCCAGTCCCTGCGAGAGCCACGCATCATCGAACGAGCGCAGTCCGACCGTCAGACCCCACCACTGGAAAGCGACTTCGCGTTGGACGCGCTCGTCGAGCGGCGCCTGACGCGACGGCTCGAAGAACCGCGACGAGAGAAACTCCATGCCGGGCGCGGCGTAGGCGTCGAGGCTCGCGTCGTCGATTTGCGCGACGACGTAGCGCGTGCCGAAGGCGGGCGCGCCGTACTGCTGCGCGTAGAACGCGAGCGCGCGACCGATGATCTCGGCGTAGGCTTCGATTCGGCCTTCGCTGCCCGGCGGGACGAAGAACTCTACGTCGTAGTTGCCGATGCGCAGCGAACGATTGATAAAGCGTCCGGCGGCGAAGTTGCCGATGAGCGTCGGCTGGCGACGCACGAAACGATGACGCACGAGGTTGCCGGTCGTCTGGCGCGTGACGGGTTCGTCGCTCGCGCCCGCGACTTCGATGCCGCTCGGCGCGAGGATCGTGATTTCGGCGGTCGCGCGGTCGGCGGCGTAATCGTGGAAGGGAAACCAGCGCGCGGCATACATCAGATACGAAACTTCCGGCCCGACGTAGGCCAGTCGCTTGGTCGCCAGCGGGCCGCCTTCGGGCGAGATGAGCGCGCCGCTCCAACGCATCCGCAGCGTCACGGACTGACCCGCCGGAACGACCTCGCCCAGATCGACGCGCACGCTCGGTCCGACGACATCGACGCCGACCGCGTCCTGCACGAAGTTGGTCAGCGCGACCCCGTTGCGCTCGATGCTCTCGACCTTGAGCGAGCCGTTGAGTTCAAAGATAACCGAGCGCGTGCTATCAAGCAGCGTGAAGGTTATGTCGCCGTCGGCGAACAGGTAATGCTCGGCGGGGCGGAGTTCGGCTTCGATGCGATAGTTTGTGATGTCGTAGCGCGCACGCCCCGAAGGATTGGCCGCCGGAAGTTTCGGGTAGTCGG
>JBGTHJ010000012.1:0-8025 GCA_041746175.1 Pyrinomonadaceae bacterium | reverse complement strand
CATGACCTCTGGCATTTTCTCCATCGCTTGATTCGCAAAGTTCTGGCGCACACCGTGTTGGTCTTTCTGAACTTACAACTGGGTCGTGACCCGTTAGACCTTGATGGTTTGGTCACCGCCTAAAAGAGTCGAACATTAGGTACCCTCAGACTGCTTCTCATCTCTTTCGCGTCTTTCGCGTGTTTCGCGGGCATCTGCCTTTAATCCAGCCGGTCGCGTTCTTCCGGTTCGGCGTCAGGCACGCGAGACAGCGCCGCCTCAAACTTCTCTCGGCTCGCGCGCCCCGCACGCTCGCGCAAATACTCCTCCGTCAACACCGCCGCCAGCTTTTCCGCCCGCGCCTCTACCGCCAACTCAAGGACGTGGTCGTCGTGCGGGTCGGGCAAAACCGGACGCCACAGGTAAAAGATCGCGCGGCGAGAAGAACGCGGGCGCACTCCCCTTATCAATCCGAGACAGTTCGAGTCTGTTTCTCTTCATCTCTTTCCCATCCCGCGAAACACGCGAACAACGCGAAAGTAAGAATCAAAGCGTCCATTCGCGACCCGCGAAGCGACGCTGGAAGCCCGGCACGTTGAAGGCGGCAATCACGCTCTGGCGGCGGACGGCGGGCGGAAGCTGTGGTTGGAACCGGCCTAAAGCGAAAGCCCTCTCGAATGTTCGCCAACGACGCGCCAGCAGAGAGAGCATTTCCGCTTCGGTGAACAGCAGCATCATCTCCGGCAAGCAACCCACCGTTTCGATCAGGAACTCATTACACCCGACGACGCGCACGCCTTGTTTCGTTTCCAGCAGTGCGCCCAACAGCTTACCGTAAACTTCGCCCGCGCAGTGAAACAACAATGTCCTGTCTTCCATGACCATCTCTGCCGCGTGCTCGTCCACACTTTCCCGTCGCTCAACGAGCATTGGCAACGCCGCCTCCGGTTCAGCGCACGGAAAGCCCAATTCTTCCGCTAACGCCTGAGTTAAAGCCGGCGATAAACCGCGCCACCGCGTTCGCCAGCGCGGCGCGCGAGTTTCCGCCGCATCGTCCGGAGCGGCGTGGGCCAGTAGCCGTCGTCCCTGCGTCAACACGACGCGACGCGCTTGGCCGCCCAGAAGAAAACTCGTGCCGGTTGGCGCAAACGACTCCAGAGAGCCGACGCGCCGTCCGGTGATGTCGTCAACGACTTCAACCGCTTCGCGCCCGCTGTCTGCCAGATTGCTGTAAAGCGTGCGTTCTTCATAGAGCCGATGCCACTGCGGGCCAGGACGCAGCGCGCTTCCACGCGCGGGCAGGAAGAATCCCGTGTCAATCAAATGATCCACAATCTGCGCGTACTGCTGCTCGTCCAGCAATGGCTCGCCTTGCGGTGAAGTGAAGAGTTGATAAGCCTGCTTCGGCTCAAGCTCACCGTAGCGAGTTTGTTTGAGGTAAGAGCAGAGTTGCTGGACGACGACGGAGGGGCGAAACGCGAGGCCGCTCTCCGAACGGAGCAACGCGCCGGCAGCAGTTTGGTCAGCGCCGCTTGAATTGCGCGCGGCGCGCAGGAAGACGCGAAAGAGCGCGTGCTCGGTTGGTGTACGATAGAAGCAAGCGACCCGCGTGCGCGCGGTGCGCCGGTTGCCGCGTCCGAGTCGTTGCAGAAACGAGCCGAAGTTGTCGGGCGGGCCAACGAGCAGAATCAAATCCACATCGCCGATGTCAATGCCGAGTTCGAGCGTCGCGGTGGCGAAACACAAGGCGGCCCCGGTGCGCGTAAACTTTTCTTCCACCGCGTGACGAACGCGTGCGCTCAAGCTCGCATGGTGAACTAACACCTCATCGCCGAAAGGCGCGCTGCCCCGCAACAGGTAAGCCCATTCTTCGCACTCCGCGCGGCGCTGGCAAAAGGCCAGAATCTTTTTGCAGCCCCGCTCCTGTAATGTGGCAAAGAGTTGGCGTAGTGACTCTGCGCCGGTCAAAGGCAGGAGTTCGGCGTCGAGAGCGCGTTGGCCTTCGATCTGAACTGAGACGGGGTTGATAAAGTAACGCGCGGCGACGCTCGCGCCATCATGGAGGGTGGCCGACAAGGCGCAGAATTGCACTTCTTCGTTTGCGGCATCGCCGCGAGAGCAGGCGAAAGCGCGGATGCGCCGCAAACGGTTGAGCAGGATGCGTAACTGATCGCCGCGCGGCGTGTCGTCGTAAAGATGCAGTTCGTCCAACACCACGGCGCGCACGTCGCACAGCAGACGCGGACGGTTCGCCAACAGCGAATCCAGCGATTCGGGCGTCGTGATGAGAAACTCCGGCGGGTGCGACGGGTTGAGGGCGGGTTCGTCGCCGGTTTTGACGGCCAGACTGATCGCCAGTTTCCTGAGCGGCCCGGCCAGACGCCGCGCCATGTCGCGCGCCAACGCCCGCGTCGGCACCACGTACAAAACGCGCACCCTTTTCAGGAAGCAGGTGGCAGGAGCAGGTGGCAGGGAAAGCAAATCGCTCTGAGCTGCTTGCTGCTTCATTGTCTTTATTTGCTTTGCTGGTCGCCGTGAGTTTTCTTTCTGTCGCTGTTGCAGGTAGCGTTCCAGCATCGGAGCCAACGCCGCCTCCGTCTTGCCGCTGGCCGTCGCCGCCGCCAACACGCAATTGCGCCCGGCCAGCAAAGGCTCTATTGCCCGTGCCTGAATCTCGGTCAAACGCCCGAAACGAGCCAGCAGGGCATCGAAGGTGTGCGGCAATCTTTCCATCTCATTCAGCGGCAATGATAGGAACAGTAAGCGGGGCAGGAGGACGCGCGTTGAAGCCGCGCCAGCGGTTCTTGCAAAGTTACGCTCCGGCCTTCCGGCGCTGGCTCCTACCACCTGCTCCTATCCGTTCAGCAGCGCACGGCGCAATTCGGCGATGGCTTGCGTGGCGTGATAGTCCTTGTGCGCGTAGCAGAGGTCGAAGATTTCGATGGCGAGACGAATCACCTGCCGCAGGTTGATGAGATTGCTGTCGAGACATTCAAGTAAGCCTTGCGCGACATCGAGCAATTGTTCGCTATTCTGATAAGCGTAAGCCTGACGATGCAGGACGTGGAGCCGCGCTATCAATTCATCGAGCGCGGCGGGCGGCAGGTATTTGTTCAAGGCCAACACTTGATCCTCGCCGAGCCAGCGGCGGTAATCAAAGGTGTTCGCGGAGGGCGTGACCGCAAAGAGCAGCAACAAGTGGCTGCTCTCGGTCAAACGAAAAGGATGCGCGCGGTGCTGGTGTTGCAGATCGCTTTCGTTGATGCGGCCACGCGCGCCGAGCGCAGTGTAGATCAGCGCTTTGAAAAAGTTGTCGGCGCGTTCCTTGTTCCGTTGCGTGAGTAGGCTGTAATGTTCGGATTCGTCAATGAAGACGGCGAGACCGGCGTAACCCGCTTCGGTCGCCAACCAGCCCCAACCGTTGAGCAGGTAGGAATATTGATCCGCCGCGGTGGTTATCTGCGACAGCGAAGGCAGCGGAAACTCCTTGCTCTTGATCGCCGCCGCATCGCGCACGGATTTGATAAAGACCTTCTCGCCGGACATCCAATCGAGCAACAAGTCCAACGCCTCGCCCGGCCTCTCGCGCATCAGCACATAGTTGTGCAGAGCGGACGCGAAGAACGTCCCGCGCAAAGTGTCTTGTAAGGTCGAATAGTTCGGCTGCGCGATAAGGCGTTCCAACAAAGGTGCGAGGCCGATTTCGGTTGACTGCGGGTAACGCAAACTACGCATCAGCGAATGGTAGATGCGTTGCGGGCGATTCGGCGGGACTTCGCGCAGGTCAAGGCTGGTCGTCGCCACCACGAAGTTCCGCGCGAGAGCCTCCTGCGCGGCCAACTCGAAGAAGTGGCTTTTGCCCGCGCCGTACTCGCCGAGGATGATGCGGACTTCGCCGCCGCGCTGCTGCACCTCACTGAAAGCGCGTTCGAGGCTCGCGCGTTCCGCATCGAGTCCGACGCTCAACTCGCGTATGCGCCGGGTCGGAACGATGCCGTACCGCAAAGCCTCAACCGTCCGTCGCGCTTCGAGTCGCTCCGTTTCTTCTGGCGTGAAAACTCTTTCGGGACGCGGCGCAGATGGTTGACTGGCGGGCGGACGATGATTAGTTGAAGCCGCGCCCTCCGCAGGGTGCAACATTGAAAGCATGTTGCTCTCGACGACCGTGCGAATGCCATTATCGAAGCGCACGACAGACTCGCGCGCGGCGTTGCGTAACTCCAACACCTGCCCGCGTCCGAAGAGAGGGTGATTGACGATAGCCCCAATCATAGTAATGGTCAGTATTCCCCTGATTCGCTCCGCCCTAACTGCTCCGTGACATCGCGCAGCACGCCCTGTAAATTCTCTTCCTCGTAAGGACGCTCGCCCGCGACGCGCTGTTCGGTGAGCATGGTGATCAACGACTTGACGAAGTGGCGGCGATGGCTCGTCGAGAGCAGAGAGGCGCAGCTTGCCGCGAGGCCCCCAATGTTGCGCGTCTGCAAATCGCGGTCGAACTTCATCTCGTAAGCCGTTTCGTAAACCTCAACCAGCTTCGCGCCGATCAGACGCAGCAATTCTTCGCCCGGATAATCGAGATGGTCGAGACTGATCTGTACGCTGAACGGATTCTGGCGCGAGAATTTCACCTTGGCGCTGATGCGCTGGCTCAAAGCCTCGTACTGCGGCGCGATGTTGGTGACGAAGTATGGCGGGACGGCATAGACGAACAGCGACGACGGCAGGCTTTCGCCCGCGCAACGGTCAATCACTTCGCGCAAATTATCGCAGGCGATTTTTTCCGTGTGCGCCGAGCCGATGCTCACCATGCGGTCGCCTTCATCGAAGAGCAGGACGAGGCCACTGTAGCCGAGTTCGTGTACGAGTTGCGCGAGCGAGCGCAGCATCTTGAAGGCCACCGACCGATCAAGTTTCTCCGTGATTGAAAAAGCGCGCACGGCTTTGAGCGCGATGCTCTCGCCGCGCAGCCACGCGCCGAGCAGTCGTTTGTGTTCCTCGTTCTCTTCCGCGACCGCTTGCAGGTAGTAGTAGACGGCGTGGCGAAACGATGGGCTTTCGACTTTGAAATGCAGGATCGTGTCGAGCCACAACTTCACGCGCACATCCAGCCCGATGCTCGTCTTCGCCTGCTCGACGCCGAGGGTGTGCAAGGTGTGAAAGAAATGGTTCTCCAGAAAGGCTTCCAACCCTTGCGTGTCCGCGCTTTCAGCCGCCGGGTCGTGGTAGATGAGATTGCTCGTGACCGCTTGATAGACCTTCAGTTGATTGTCGTAAGGACATTCTTTCGGACTCAGTTCGGTGCGGCTGACGACGTAGCCGTGCTCCCATGCCAGATCGCGCAGGCGATAGAGAAAATGCGATTTGCCGCTGCCGTATTCGCCGACCACCAGCTTGAAACTCGAACCGCCGTCCGGCAGATAGCCACGCAGGTATTCGTCTTCGAGCGTTCCCAGGAGCGAATCAATGCCGACCGTGTAAGCCTCCAACCCGCGCGAAGGCGGAATGCCCGATTCGCCCAGCTTGCGGACGATGTGCTGGGCTTCGGCTTGCGTCAGAGTCATGCTTATTTCTCCCTATTTCTCCCTATTTCTCTATTGTGAAGTAGAGGTCTTTAATGAACTGCCCTTCGGTCGGGCCGGTGGCTAAGAACATCGCCCGCGCCGCGTCGCTGCCCACGTCAATCGTCGCCGTGCCTAAATTGAGCCGGTGGCCTTCGTGCGTCATCTTTTGGCGGCGGCGCAGTTGCAGCATGTCGTAAGCGAAGTGCGGCTTGGGATAATCACGAAAACTTTGCTTCGAGGGAGACTTGCGGAAGGAGGGTGGCTGGCGCACCAGCACGAGTTCGCGGTAGCAGTCAATGATGCTCAGACGCGCGCCCATCTGCTTGCCCGTCAACTTGAGGATGCGCCCGTAAACTTCAAACAACTCTCGCAGCAACTCGTCCAAATCAACCTTGCGTTCGCAGATGTCGCGTCGCGCGCGTTCGTAAGCGACGACGACCTGCTCGACGTTTAACTTGATCTTTTTATCCGTCACCGGCTGGCGCGAGAAAGTCATCTCGACCTGCTTCCGGCGCATATCAACTTTGATGACGAACAGCTCGGCTATCAACTCGCCGGGCGTGCCTGCCAGCTTCAGGTTTTTCTCCTTGAAGGCTTCGCGCAAGTCTCTGGCGAAAGCGAACTCCAACTCGGAAAGTTTTTCATCGGCGACCGTGCGTAATTGCCGGACGATTTTCTGGTAGCCTGCGGGCAAGGCTAAATCCGGCGGCGACTGCTCTAAGGCCGCGCCGGCTTCGGCCAAAGCGACGGCGTTGC
This sequence comes from Pyrinomonadaceae bacterium, assembly GCA_041746175.1. Lineage (GTDB taxonomy): Bacteria > Acidobacteriota > Blastocatellia > Pyrinomonadales > Pyrinomonadaceae > JBGTHJ01. Next base: position 1,726 of record JBGTHJ010000012.1, on the reverse strand, counting down.
GATGCGGGTCTTTGAGAGCGCGCAAAGCGTTTTCCAAAGGCTTGATGACCGCGCTGCGCAATTTGACCTCGCCCGCCAGCACGCGCCGGACTTCGCCGAGATTGGCGCTGAGAGTTTCAGTGTCAACTGCTCCGGCTGATGCTAACGCTGAACCGCTTTTTTCGCTCATTTATTTTGTGCTCCCTGATTTTGCTGATGACTTGCGCCGGTCAAGCGCGAACGTGACGAGTGAATTGACAAGGCACCGGACAGGGCGAAGTTTAATATCGAAAGGCGCAACGGCGCAAAACTTCACTCTTCGTCTGCAAGTTCCGAAACTTCAACCGGAAACACAATCCGATCATAGACCTCTGCCAGAGGTAAAATGCAATCAATGGATTCGAGATGCAAACGGGCTTCAAGGTTGTTGACTAAGGAGTACAGCCAGGCGGCTCCCGTTTGGCGCTGGAAGTGTTCAAGCTGAGGGCGGGTCTGAGAAATCAAGAGGTAGTCGGAAAGCTCCGGCAGCCAGGTCTGATATCTTGACCACTTCTCGCCGCGATCATAGGCTTCCGTCGTTGAGGATAAGACTTCAATGATCACGCACGGATTCAGGAGCACGTCACGATGTGCGTCGTGGAATTCGAGTTCCCCGCACACCACCAGAATGTCTGGATAAGAAAAAAAACCTTTCGTCGTCTGCCCGCGTTGCGGGGTCGGCCCGCTGCGCACCTTCATGTCTTTGGAGAATGCCTGACAGGGCTTCCCTCTCAGTTGCGTGTAAAGTTGGCCGCTGAGGTTGATGCAAATCGCGCCATGCTCCGGGCTTTCACCTGCTATCGCGTAAATCTGCCCGTCGAGATATTCATGACGCTCTTCAGCCGCGCGCTCTAAGGCCAGATATTCTTCCACCGAAGAGCGAACATACGAATGAGGTAAACTCATCTACTCTAGTCTCCTTACAAATAAGGATGTCAGTCTCCATCCAACCTGGCAAGAAGCCGCTGCGGCTCAAGCGACTCAAGCCGGGTAGGTAACGAATCGCGAGCAATTGACGCTGAATTTGATAACCGGCCTTGCCGTCAGCAGTGGTAAGGTTCGCCCCTGTGTTGAGTCGTCCAGCAGCGGGATGCTCCGAGACCATCTCAACTTAAAGTTCCGGCGCGATTACGGCTGAGGGTTCTTCTCGCTCCAAACTATTTGTCTGGCTGAACTAAGAAACTGAGAACAGCGATTGATTCTCCGGCACAGGAGCGAATACTTTGTTTCACTCCAACCTCGCAGGAGGGGTTGAAGCATAGGACAACAATCGCTCCGTCTAAATCATCGCCAATCCCTTGAAAGAAATATGGCGGAGAGGGTGGGATTCGAACCCACGGTGGGCGTTAACCCACTCCGGTTTTCGAGTCCGCTCTGCCCCCTTTGCTTAATAAGGACGTAGTAAGAATTGCTGAGGTTTCAAACAACTGTCAGCCGTCAAAGCATAGCGTATCCTAGTAATTCCTGTCACGTCATCACGCCAACTGCACGCCAAGTGTGAGAAGAGAAAGACGAAGAAACGAAAAGAGGTTTCTGTCCTGCGCGGCCTACTCTTTATAAGTCCGGGCTCAGTACAGGACAAAAATCGATCCTTGAAACTGCATAAAAGGCCACTGTGCCGCTATCCTTGACAAGATTTGTCGCCAAACATTTCTTGAAAGGACACGAACACAATGGCCGACATTCGCCGCTTGGAGCGAACGCTTGG
>JBGTHJ010000011.1:0-13246 GCA_041746175.1 Pyrinomonadaceae bacterium | reverse complement strand
CCCCCCCCCCCCCCCCCCCCCCCACGCCGCGAGCAACAGGCAAACCAACGCGCCCGGCACTCTCCAAAGTCGTCGATGATGTGGCGTCGAACTTCTCGTCATGGCGGGCAAACTGCATCCGTCTCACTTCGCGCCGCTTCGATTCCGCACGTCTCGCACATCAGCGTGTGCTTACCCTTCGTGCGTCGCGAAACGCTCCAGACACGCGCGGCACAGGCAGCTCCGGTAACGCTCGCGAAGCTTTGCGCGCACCGCTGCGCTCAACTTTATCTCCGCGCACCAGCAACCCTTCAGCCCTGCTCCGCACGTAAACGCTTCGCCGCACGCCTCGCACCGCGAAGGCTTGCGAAACTGCGGCAGGATCAATTGTGACAGCGTGCGTAGTCTCATCGGCTCACAGACGGCGATTCCTGGGCGACAGCATAACCGGATATCAATTGAGTTGACGCGGGGCCAAACCGCCGCCAAGCCCGTCAGAGCTTGACGGACAACGAACCAAAATAACTGTTTCGCCCTTACGTCCGATGATTCGTTATGTGGCTATTCGCGAAGGAGCCAACTTTATTGTTGAAGTCTCATCCGCTTCATCAAATCAATAAACTGCGGGTCGTTGCGCAGCTTGTTCAATTTCGGGTCAACTTTCAGAAACGCCATTTTCGGGTCTTGCTGTTCGTAACCTTTTTCCAACCATTCAAACGTCTTGTCGCGTTCGCCCAAACCATTGTAAATCGTTGCGATGTGGTAGGGCGGGACGAAACGGGTCGTTGTAAGTTTTAACAATTCGTTGACCAAATTTCGTGCTTCGTCATTTTTCCCCGATATCGCCAGAGCGTAGGCTTCATAGGAAATCGAAACGGTTTGAAAGGGCGAAAGCTCCCGCGCTTGGCGAGCTTCGGCGATGGCTTCCGCATACATTTCTTTTTCGGTATAGACACTCGAAGCGATGACGTGAGGCAGCCAAAAATTCGGCGCGAGTTCGTATGTTTTCTGTAGTTTGTCCAGTGCCTCGTCGGGTCGTCCGGCGTGTAGCAGAAATTGTCCTTCGAGCGTGTTACCGAACGGAAAAAGCGGGTCGAGTTCGTTAGCGAGTTTGATTTGGGCGAGCGCTTCCGTGTGGCGTCCGGTGTTTGAAAGCAGATGCGCGTAAAACAGGTGCGCGTTCGCGCTGTTCGGATTGAGTTCCAAAGCCCGTTTAAGTTGGTTCTCCGCTTCATTCCAATTCCATTTCCAAAATAAAGTCGCTCCGAGAGAGGAATGACCTTCGGCAAGAGTTTCGTCAATTTCGATTGCCCGGTTTGCCGCCGCCTGCGATTTCGGCAGAAACTCGGTCGGGAGCATCTCGCTGCCGAGCGCGAGCGAGCGATAGGCTTCCGACATTCCGACAAATGCGGGGGCATAATTAGGATCAATCTCGATTGCTTGTTGGAAATATGAAATCGCTTTGTTTATTTCCGGCGGCGTTAATTTGAAAACGTGAAAACGCCCGCGCAGATAAAGCTGATAGGCTTGCGGATTTTCCGTGTAGTTTTTAGCGAGCCGCTGCTGTTCCGAATTGGACAATTTGACGCGCAGATTTTGGGCGACGGCTTGCGCGATTTCGTTTTGCGCGGTAATCACATCAGACGCGCTTTTGATGTATTGACTGCCCCAAATCTGCGAACCATCGCTTGCGTCAATCAGCCGCACATTGATAACGAACTTATCGCCGAGCTGTTTGATGTCGCCCGTGACGAGAGCTTCCACGCCGAGCTGCGAAGCGATATTTTTTGTGTCGGTTTGATTATCCTTGAAGCGAAACGCGGAATTGCGCGACATCACTTTCAAGCTCGAAAGTTGCGACAAGTTGTTGATGATGCTTTCCGTAATTCCGTCCGACAGATATTCGGCGTTCGCATCCTGTGCGGCGTTGACGAACGGCAACACGGCGAGCGTTTTTTTGACGTTGGCGCTCGATACCGATTTTTTTGAAGCGTAAAAATAATAGCCGAAACCGATTACACCAATGAGCAAAACAGCCAGCGTAAAACCGGCAAACGATCTGTGCCGTTTGGGTGGGGGGGTGAAATTATAATTCGTTTGCTCTGTCCGGTGATTGGCAACGCCCGTCTTTGTCGACAAAAATGCGGTGGCGTTTTTATCATTCGGCGGATGCAACTTTTCCAGTTTTTCGTCAAACGCCAGATTCTCACGCAAATCCCGCAAGTCCGCCAGCAGTTCCCGCATCGTTTGATACCGCTTGTCTTTATTTTTGCGCAGCGTTTTTGAAACGATTCTTTTCAGTTCTTCCGGCACGTTTGATGAAAAACGTGAAAGCGGCGGCGGTTCGGCGTTTATCAAATTCGCAAAAGTCTCCGACATCGTGTTCCCCGCAAACGGTGTCTGACCCGTAATCATCTCGTAAAGAACCGTGCCGAAACTGAAAATATCCGTTCGTTCATCAACCTTTTCGCCTTTTGCTTGTTCGGGCGACATATAGTTGACCGTGCCGAGGATGACGCCCTGTGCCGTTTGGTTTTGCTTGACGGTCGCGTCTTCCAAACCGATAAGTTTTTGCTCGACGAGTTTTGCCAAACCGAAATCCAAAATCTTCACGTAACCATCGGGGCGCAGCATTATATTATCGGGCTTGATGTCACGGTGAACGATTTTCGCCGTGTGCGCGACGGTCAGAGCATTGGCGATTTGAATAGCGATGTCGAGAATCTCCGACGGTTTCATCGGCGAACCTTTGACGGTTTCGCGCAAAGTTTTGCCTTCGATAAACTCGCTGACGATGTAATTGGAATTTTCCGATTCGCCGATTTCGTGGATGACCAGAATGTTCGGATGATTCAGAGCAGAAGCGGCTCTGGCCTCTTGAATAAATCTGTGTAAATCAGATTCGTCGCGGCTGAATTGTTCGTTGAGAATTTTGACCGCAACCCGGCGGTCGAGTTTCGTGTCGAGGGCTAGATAAACTTCCCCCATGCCGCCCGCGCCGATTTGCCGGATGATTTCGTAATGACCGAAACTCACGCCTTCTTTGAGTTTTCTGCCGTTGCCTTCGATGACCTCAGCGACTTCACCAATGGCGGGCGATTCCATAAAACTTTCGGCTTGGTCGGATGCGACGAGTAGTTTTTCGACTTCACGGCGCAATTCCGTATCGCTCTCGCACGATTTGTCGAGAAGATGCCGGCGTTCATCGGGTGCGAGTTCGACGACCCTCTCGAATAAACCTTTTACTTGTTGCCAACGCGCCGAGTTCATTTCGTAATTTCCTGATAAAGCCAAGCCTTTGCCGATCTCCAATCGCTTTTGGCGGTCGCGTTTGAAATGCGAAGAACTCCGGCGGTCTCTTCGATGCTCAAGCCGCTGAAATAACGAAGTTCGACAATCCGCGCCTGTCGTTCGTCCATCCTCGCAAGTCGCGTCAAGGCTTCGTCGAGTGCCTCCAGATCAACGCTTTTTTCACCTGAAACCGCCAGCGTCACATTTTCGAGGGGCAGATTTTCGCCGACTCCGCCGCGTTTTTCCCGATGCCGCGCCTTCGCGTAATCGACCAAAATTCGCCGCATCGCCTGCGCCGCGATGCCGAAAAAATGGGCGCGGTTTTGCCAATTCACATCGCGTTGGTCGATCAATTTTACATACGCTTCGTGAATCAGCGCGGTCGCCTGCAAAGTGTGCCCGATACGCTCGCGGCGCAAAAATCGCGCCGCTTGTCGGTGCAGTTCGTCGTAAACGAGCGGCAAAAGAGCGTCCAACGCTTCCTGTTTTCCGTCGCTCCACGCGCGGAGCATTCCGGTTATTTCTTTTGGTGTTTGTCGAGATGGCTCCATATTTGGCCGCGCTTTTTGTTGCCGCAGAATATGCTTGTTCGTATCTCAGGTCAATTTTTCTCCGAAAAGATATAGGACTTACACAGAGATGTTGGGGTGCAGAAGCCCGCACTTCGTCAAGGGCGCAATCGCCGCCACCATTGACATCCTTGACGAAGTGCGGGTTTCCGCCAAATCGTTCTAACGCATAGTTCCTAAAAAAACATTTGGCCTTTTTCCGCCTTCACGTCGCGTTAATAGTTGAAGGCGAAAAATCAGCCGCAACGAAAAAGTTCGGCTCAGATTCAAAAAAAACCGAGAGGAAAAAATCATGAGAAACACGCTCTTGAAAACAATCGGCACAGCGACGCTGACAATTTTGATGGTGGCGACGTTTGCGCAAGTTCGAGTGTCCGCCCAGAACAATGACGATGAACAGCAAAACGACGAGCTAACAAGAAAAAATTCGTCCGACCGAGACGATGACGAAAGAATAGTCGGGACGTGGGACGTGCAGGTGACCATCCGCAACTGTCAAAACGGCGCGGCGATCCGAACCTTTCCGTCAATCACGACATATATGTCCGGCGGAACCTTTCTCGAGTCGACCTCCGGCATACCGCAAGCGGCAAAAACACCCGGACACGGCGTGTGGAGTCATATCAGCCGACGCACTTATCGCTTGAGCTTTAAGAGTTTCAGTTTCGACGCGGGCGGCAATTTTACCGGCTGGCAAATCATCCGGCAGCAGGTAAATCTGAATCGCCGCGCTAATGCGTCAGAGTCAGCCGGAACTTTGGAAGTTTATGCCCCGAACGGAACTTTGGTTTTCACGGGCTGCTCGACCGCAACTGCCACGCGGTTTGAATAGACACCGAAAACTCCGCCGGACGGTATAGTCTCCGCCGTGTGTTCACCTCAAATTTACACATAAAGATTGCTTGCTTCGGCAAGCAATTTTTTCGTCGAAGCGCAATGACGTTCTACAGTGTCGGCCAAATCTCTTTTCAACACATTCAATTTCATTATTCGATGACACAGCACACAACAGACATCGCTGGCATCGACGTGGGGCCAAATCGCCGACACACAAGCCGATAGAAGCCACGCAATGTTTTAAGAAAGTCGCTGTTTCGCCATCCCGTCCAATGACTTTTTATGCTCGTCGTTCATCTTCAGCATTCCACCTAACCAACGCATCTTTCAACCATTGAGGGGCATCGTCCAGCGGCGGCATCGCTTCCGTGCGCGTCGCTTCCTCTGCGCGTTTCTCCATTTCCGCAAGCGGGGGCACGTCCCATTCAGCACGCTCAATATCGGAAGTCGTCGGGTCAACATCCCAAACACGTTGCCGCTTTCCGTCCGGCACAAGTTGCGTCCCGTATTTCTGCGGCTTGCCTTGATACATCAACCAGCGGTCAAAAGTTGCCGCCGCTAACCAACGCGCTCGACGTAAACCAAGTTCCGCCGCTTTTTTAGCAAGCGTGTGAGCCTGCCAAATCTCCGCCACCGTTTCGCCGTGATTGAGCAACCACGCCGCAATGTAATAATCTCCGGCTTCAGTTAATTCTTCAGATGCAATAATCATCTGAAGCCGCTTCCGACGTTCAGCATCACGCTCGCGCAGAGCCAAATACTCTGACGTGCCAACCTGCGGATGATTCGTGCGCTCGTCTTGGTCAGCGCGAAATAAAGTTTGTAGCTCGCTATTCATTGTTCCCCTCGCAACGGTTGCAAGCGACCAGCGCCGCGTCAGTTCGGGTTCGCCGGGCGGCGGAAGTTATAACGGAGCAGGATGCGCGCGGGGACGGGCGCGCCGTCGCGCATGGCGGGTCGGAAGCGGAGTCGGCGGACGGTGCCGACGACCGCTTCGTCGAGACCGAAACCGGCCCAACGAACGACCTCGATGCGGACGGGTTCGCCGGCGGCGTCGATCTCGACCGTGACATCGACGGTCGCTTCGGCTTCGGCACGCGCCGCCGTGTCGGGGTAGGGTGGTCGCAAGCGGCGAAAGGGTTGCGGCGGTCGTACGGCATCAGTGAGGACTGCCGCGTCGTCTGCCGAAAGGTCGAGCAGGTCGTCCGCGTCGGGCGTCGGTTGGTGTTGTTGTTGAGCGCGTTGCTGTCGTTCGTCGTCGTCGGCTTTGAGAATCGCGGCGTGATAGAGCGTGCGCGTGCGTGTCTGCAATTCGTTGAGCAGCGTGGTCGCGGCCTGTTCCGGCGTGGCGGCTTCGACGCTCGGACGATCCCACATGACGAGGCGTCCGGCACGCGCGCTGACGATAAAGATCGAGGCGTAGGATTCGTAATAGACGGGCGCGTCGGAGCGCGAGCGGCGAATCGTCTGCGCATCGCCGACGACGAAAAAATCGCAGCCGATGGCCGCGCCGATGTCGCGCGCTTCGACGAGCGAGAGATTGAGCGAGCCGCGATAGCCTACGCCCCGCGCGGCGGCGCGGCTCAGGTCGCGGTCAACGACCGATAGCTTTGAGTCGGTCGGTGTGGTCGGTGTGGTCGTTGCGGTTGTTAAGCTGCTCGCAACGTGGTCAGCCGCGCGGCGTCCCGATTCGGTCTCGGCGAAGTCGAGCACGGCGATGCGCGCCCGGCGTTGGGCGGCGTGGGTTGGGATGATACAGATGAGAGAGAAAATAATCAGAGTTGAAACGCAGAGAGGTCGACGAGCAATCGTGCGAATCAACAGCACAGCGGTTTCGCGCAATGGCGCAGAGAGGAAAGCTACAGACGCATACAAGAATTGCGCCCGCGCGCCTCCGGCGTTTCTTTTGATTATGACTTTGCGCGAGATGTTTTCGCTTGTCCACGCATGACGATTTTTCAGGCGTTTCGTTGGCATCAAACTTTAAGCCGGTTGACGGTGATAGAGTTCGTAAATCTCGTCTTTGACTTCCGACGGGAAACAGACGCGGTGGAGACGGTACTCGCGTTGCAGCCCGCGCACCACCGCGCTGACCTCGGTGATTTCGCGGATGCGCGGGCGCGCGTAACCGTCTTCGACGTAGATGCGTTTCTTCGGCTCGGCGCCCTCGGCGTGATAGAAAGAATAATAAGGCACGTCGCTCGCGTGGTCTTCGATGAAATAGTATTCGGGGGCGAAGCCGCGCGCCGCCACGCGCTCGCGCGCTTCTGCCATGAACGTCGCGCGTTCGTCTTCGGGCATGTCGAGGTCGATGGCCTTGAAGAGATGACGACCGATGAAGCGGCGGCTGAGGTCGCGCAGCACGACATCATCCGAGTGCTGCCACTGCTTGACGTGAAAGAGCACGTCCGAGTCGTCCATCTCAAGATGATCGGCGAGCGTCAGCGGCGCGCGGCGCAAGACTTTCTCGAACGCCGTGCGGGGTGCGTACCAGACATCGCGTCCGGCTTCGAGAAGTTCGAGCGCGCGGCGCAAGAGCGAGCGCAGCACCGCCTCGGCTGAACGCAACGTGCGATGAAAATAGACCTGCCGGAACATGTAATAGCGCGCCTGCAAATATTCTTCGACGGCGTAGAGCCCGCGCGCCGTGACGTAAATCCGGTCTTCCTTCTCGTCAACCGCCAGCGAGTTGATGACCCACTCCATATCATAGATGCCGTACTTCGCGCCCGTCATCAGCGAATCGCGGAGCAGATAGTCCATGCGGTCAACGTCGAGTTGTGAAGAGACGAGTTGGGCGAGGTAGGCGGGTTGGAATTTTCCTTCGATGATCGAGGCGACGCGCTGCGGGAGATCGGGCGAGAAGTCGCGGAGGATGCGCCCGACTTCGGTCTCGTCGCTCAGCACCGCATGAACCGTCCACGCCTCGTGGTGAAAGTTCAAGACCTTCTCCATGACGTGCGAAAACGAGCCGTGCCCGATGTCGTGGAGCAACGCCGCCGCACGCGCCGCAGCGCGGTCTGCTTCCGAGATGTCGAGCGTTTCGCCGAGACGGTCGAGCACGCGCGTCATCAGGTGGAGCACGCCGAGCGAGTGCGTGAAGCGCGAATGCTCCGCGCCCTGATAGGTGTAGAGCGCGAGTCCCAACTGCTTGATGCGCCGCAGCCGCTGGAACTCGAAGGCGTCGATGAGACGCACCATCAAACGCCCTTCGTCCGTCTCCGTCCGAAAGCGAATGATGTTGTGTACGGGGTCGCGGTAGATGCGCTCGCTCACGCCCGCGAGTCTATCACAAGGAGGGAATGATGAAGCACGAAGGATGAAACGCCAGCCCGGCGTCGGGATAAAACCAAACGCCCCGCGTCTCCATTCAACAACGGACAGCGATTGCGTGAAGTCGCGCGCGGCGTGGGCGTTCATTCACCCGCGCGCGTCGCTATAACTCCTGACTCTCATGCCTTCTTCTTTTCAGAACGTGTAGCGCAGCCCGAGCTGCATGACGCGGCGCGCACCTTGAACCGAGTAGAGGTTGCCGAAAACTTCGGTGGCGTCGCCGGTCGGCGAGTCTTGCGTGAAGCCGAAATTTTGGCGCGTCACGCTGTTGATGTCGAGCGATGCCCGATTGCGCGTCGCGCAGACGAGCGTGATGTTCGACTGGTCGCTTGCGCGCGCCCGCGACCGAGCCGGCGCGTGTGACGCCGGGTTGGAGGCTCAACAGATCGACGACGTTGCGCGATTCGCGCGGCAGTTGGGTGATGTGCCGCGCGACGAAGTTGTTGTCGAGGCCGCGTCCGGCGTCTTGATGGGCGGCGCGGCATCGGCGGAACCGACGTGGACAACCTCTTTTTTTCTCTCTCCCTTTCAGAAGAATTGCCGGAAGCGCGCCGCCCCAAACGCGGCGTGCCCCGGTAAGGGATTGCTGTCGACGTTGACCTAAAGGTGTGCTTGAAAACGTACTGCCCGGTAAGACTGTTACACTCTCCGGCAACTCACGCAGACGCATCGCCGGAGTCGAAAAATTATTACATGAGCGAGGAGCGACTCGGGGCGGAATGTTGATTGATGGAGTCGCGCCTAGTCGATGGTTTCCAGCAGGTGTCCCATCTTCTCTTTTTTGGTGCGCAGGTAGTGCATCGCGGGGTCTGCCGGTTCGACCTCGATGGCGACGCGCTCGACGACCATGAGGCCGGCGTCCTCCATCGCTTGCAGCTTGAGCGGGTTGTTCGACATCACGCGGACGTGGCAGAGTCCGAGGTCGAAAAGAATTTCGGCGCACTGCCGGTATTCGCGCAGGTCGATGGCGAAGCCGAGCCGCTCGTTGGCCTCGACGGTATCCGCGCCTTCATCCTGCAAGGCATAGGCGCGAATCTTGTTGATGATGCCGATGCCGCGCCCCTCTTGGAGTTGATAGACGATGGCGCCGCGTCCCGCTTGTTCGATCAACTCCATCGCGCGATGGAGTTGACGACCGCAGTCGCACTTCGTCGAGCCGAACACATCGCCCGTCAAACATTGCGAATGGATGCGCGCCAGCGTCGGGACGTGCTTCTCCATCTCGCCCTTGAACAACGCGACGAACTCCTCATCGCTGTCGAGCGAGCGATAACCCGCGATTCTGAACTCGCCGGTTTCGGTCGGCAGCCGAGCCACCGAAATGCGCTCGACCGACAGAGGCTTGCCCGCCCACGGGCAATCCGCGCCCGCTTCGTCGGTCTCTTCAACTTCGGAACTCTTCGACATCAAAATTGGTCCTTCCTCAAACCTCACCGTCGCCGACCTCGCAAAGACACGACCGTGTCAACAAGTCCGGTTTTCCATGGTCGTGCAATGAGTGCTGATTATAGAAGCATGTAGCCGACGGCGACAAGACGATCGCCGCGTGCTAACTCGCCTCCGGCATGTCAATTTGAACTCTTTCTGTCACAGAGAGATTGCCGCCACGCGCTTGTGAGCGTTAAGATACGGTGGAAAGCCGGGGCAAGGGGCGAGCGGCTGAAAACTGGAAAACGTCGACCGGCGACGGCTATCCGCTTTTCACCGCCCGTCGGTCACATGTAATTCCAACCACATAACCTTCCGGTGAAAATCGTGAGCCAAGATTCGCAAGACAAGGTTGCCTCTGCTGCTGATGCGTCCGATGAACGCGAACGTCGTCCGGCGCTCGTCTTTTTGCGCGGCGAACTGTTGGCTGCTCCGATTCCGCTCGAACGCAGCGGAGTGATTCTCGGTCGCGCGCTCGAAGCCGACGTGCGCGTCAACGACGCCCGCGCCTCGCGGATGCACGCGCGCATCGACACGCTCCGCGACGATGCGACGGGCGAGACGCGCTATCGCGTCACCGACCTCAACTCGACCAACGGCACGCTGCTCAACGGTCACCCGATTGTCGAAGCCTTCCTCAACGACGGCGACAAGCTCAGCATCGGCGAGCATCTCCTGCGCTTCGCCATGCTCGACGACATCGACCGCGAATTCCAACGCCACATTCATCGCCTCCTCGCGCACGACGAATTGACCGGGCTGCTTACGAGCAAATCGTTCTTCTCCGAACTACGCCGCGAAGCCGCCCGCGCCGAAACCGAAGGACGACCCTTCTGCGTCTTGATGATGGACCTCGACCACTTCAAAGAGGTCAACGATAACTTCGGCCATCTCGTCGGCAGTCAGACGCTCGAAGATGTCGGGGCGTGCATCACGCGTGCGCTGCGTGCGGGCGACGTGGCCGCGCGCTTCGGCGGGGAAGAGTTTGCCGCCTTCCTCCTGAACGCCGACTGCGTGCAAGGGTTGGTCGCCGCCGAACGCGTCCGCGCCGCCATCGAAGCCTACTCTTTTTCCGCCGCGCGTCGCGGCTCCGCTGCCGAACACGACGACCGCCCGCCGCTCCACCTCACCATCAGCGTCGGCGTCGCGGCTTACCCCGACGATGCGCGCGACCCCATCGAACTCATCGAACTCGCCGACACCGCGCTCTATCGCGCCAAGAATCTCGGACGCAATCGCGTCAGCGCTTACTCTGAACCCGCTCCCGGCGCGACCGTCAAACCGTGGCGCCCGACCCGCGAATAATGTTGCTTGCGGCATCTGAAATATCTGCTATCATGCTGCCGCTCCAATCCCCTTCTGTCCCCTTTTAAATTTTTTTCGCCGCGCCGCGCGGTGTCGTTTTGCGAAAGCTCCAGTTTCGTCTTCGGAGATTTTTATGTTGACCGGAAACAACCTTCGCCGCGCCCTTACGCCGCCGTCGATGGTCGCCGCGCTCCTTCTGGCGTGCGGCATCCTGACCGCCCGCGCGCAGCAAACAGACCCGCCCTCCCAACTTCCAACTCCCGCGCAAACTTCGACCCCCGCGCCTACCTCGTCGCCCGCGCCTTCCGCGCCTTCCGCCACTTCATCGACTGCTTCGACCGCGCCTGATTTATCAATCACCGCGCGCGTCACGGCGCGCGAACTTCGTTTCGATGTCGTCCCGAACCCGTCGGTCGAATTCACCGGACAGCCGCGCCGCGAGACGGTTTGGGAAGCCGACCGCGAAAACCTCCCGCGTCCGGTGCAACCCGGCGTGACCTACCGCGACAGCGGCATCCGTCTCCGCATCACCAGCGTCTTCGCCGACATCGAACGCATCGTTGCCGAAGCCCTCGGCGAAGTTCCCACGACCGACGATACGCCGCCCGTCGGTGAGTCGCCGCCGCTGCCCGACGCCGCGCCGTCTAATCAGACCACGCCGCCCGCGTCCACCGCGACGCCGCCCGCCACATCTGCGCCGCGTCGCGCCGCGCGTAGAGGGACAAGGCCATAATAATGAACAAACTCAAGCGCACGGTTTTGCTCTGGCTCGTGTTGTGCGCCTCGGCGTCTTATGTCGTAGCGCAGACCACCGCCAACCCCACCACCACCGCCGCCGACCCGAACCGCGCGGAGACGCAGCAGCAGCAGCAACAGCCGCCGCCCGCGTCGCGTGTTGCCACGCCCGCCGGGACCGACCTCGACGAAAATTTTGAACTCAACATCGACCTCCGACACATCACCGAACGCGACTACGAAGCATCGACCGCCGTCGAAATCGGCGACGCCGAAGGGCGCGGCGTGAACTTGCAGATCGGCGTCGCCGTCGCCGCCAGCCGGATCGACGTGCTCCTGCGCAACATTCGCGGGCGCGTCCGTTTTCGCGCGACGCTTGACCCGGTGCTCCAGCGCATCAACGCGCGTCGCGCCGGAGCCGTTGTTGATTCGGCGACCCCCGTCGCGCCTCCCGAATGAGTTTTCTTTCCCCTGATTGCGGTGCGATGGATTGCATCATAACCCCGACCTCGCGCCAGAGAGTTTACGTGATTTCATCAAACTACTTTCGGAGGAGAACAAGAGTGAAAAGGCTTTCAAGTTTAGTCGCAACCGTTGTCGTCGGCCTGCTCGTCACAGGTTTCGACGCCGCCGCGCAGGGTACGTCGAACACCATCACGCGCGGCTCGAACGACGCTTCGATCAGCGCCAACGCGACCGGAACGCGCGTCGCGCAACAACCACCGCGCCCGAGTGCGTCGCCCGTCACGCCCGTCCGCCAGCTCTCGGAAGAAGACCGGCGGCGACAAGAGGCGGCGAGCGAACGTCGGCGTCAATCAGCCGCTTCCGGCGACCCCGACGTGCTGCTCGACGTTCCGAATCTCTCGGTCGAAGAGATAAGTCTGGAGGTCGAAAATCTTCGCGCGCGGGTCTCGCTCGACGCGCGTCTCGCCAACCTGCTGCAACTTACCGCCGGGGCTGATGCCAGTATCGACAAAGTGAAATTGACCATCAAGGGCGTCCGCGCCGAACTGCTGTTGAAAGTCAGGCTCGATAACGTCGCCGCGATCATCGACCGCACGCTCACCACCATCGACCGCAACCCGCAAATCCTCGAACGGCTTTTGCAGAGCGTCGATAACACGGTCGGGACGGTCGGCGGCGTCGCCAATACCGCGCTCCAACCCGGCGGCGTGGTTGACCGCACGGTCGGCACGGTCGGGCAAACCCTGAACAACGTCACGCAGCCGGGCGGACTCCTGAACCAGACCGTCAACACGCTCGGTCAAACCGTTCAGCGCACCGTTGACCGCACGGGCAATCTCGTCGAACGTACGGTCGATGGCGCCGGGCAAGTGCTCAATCAGCGCACCGTCGGCAACGTCGCCGACCTGAACATACTCGGCGAAACCACCAACGCCGCCGGGCAAACTCTCCGCCGCGTCACAGATACCTCCGGCGCGGTCATCGAACTCACGCTCGACACCGCCGGAAAAATCATCAACTCGCGCGTCGTCAGTCAGGCGACCCGACGACCCTGAACCACCGGGGGAATTTAACTCAACGGCTCAACGGCTCATCGACTCAATGAAAAAATAATTCATTGAGTCGATGAGCCGTTGGATTAATCAGCGGGTACTATAGCGGTTTGCAATTGGGTGAGTGCCGGGAGCGCCAGCGTCCCGCTGGCCAGCGTGCTCGGAGCACGTTCAATGGTTCGCGTTCTCCGAACGCTCAATGCGAGCGGGACGCTCGCGCTCCCAGGCGATTCCGCTCTTTTATGTGCTACA
>JBGTHJ010000010.1:0-6930 GCA_041746175.1 Pyrinomonadaceae bacterium | reverse complement strand
GATTCCCGCTCGTGCCGCTGAGAATCGTACCGAGGCTCGAAGGCGCGAGCACGGGCGCGTGCGTCGCGCTCGAACGCGCGCTGACCGTGCCGACGCCGCTCGTTATCGACACGCTGACGCCCTGATACGTGTTGACGAACTGCATCAACTGTTGCACCTGTTGAAGACGCAGCGCGGCGTTCTGCAAACGCACTTGAATCGCCTGTGCGGGAGCTTGCGCGGTGGCGAGCGACGAAGCGGCGCGCGTGAAATAGAGCGCCGCACGCAACTCCAGATCAATCTGGGCGGGCGACGAAAAGTTAAAACCTTCGAGGAGGAACGCGGCATGAGCCTGCCCGATGGCAAATTCGAGCGCGCCGATTTGCACGTCGGATGCGCCCGCCGTGTTCGCCAACACCGATGCGTTGGCGAGCGCCGCCGCAACCATCTGCGGAGAGACGAGAGTTGAGGGCGCGGGAGTCGGCGCGGGAGTCGGCGCGGGTGTCGGTGCGGGTGTCGGTGCGGGTGTCGGTGCGGGGGTAAGATCATTTGATGTCGCGGCGGCGAGCGCGTCGAAGTCGCAGCCGATGTCTTTGCCGTCCGTCCCGGCGTTTCTGTACGCGCTGCCGTTGCCGAGACGATAGTTGCCGCCCGCGCGGTCAACGAAGCCGACATCGCCGAGCGACGCGGGGAAGAAATTGTCCGCCGGATACCTGTGGCTGACCCCGCCCGCCATCACGTTGCGCTCGAAGGCGGCGCCGGGGAAATAATTATTGATGGTTGCGAGGCCGGTGCCGAGGCCGTCGCCGATGATGCCGTACTCGTTGTGTGCGAGAAGGTTGTCGCGAAAAACGTAGTTGACCGAGGGGCGGCCAAAGGCGGTCGTGATGTTGCCGGAATGGAGCACGGTGTTGTTTCTGACGGTTACGTCGAGCGCGTCGCTGATGAGGAGGAAGGCGCCGTGTCCCTGCCAGTGCTGGCCGTCCAGGTCTTCAAAAAGATTATTTTTGATGAGGATGCGCGAGGCTTGCAGCGTCGGGCTGTTGTTGTCGCGACCGAGAATGTAGATGCCCGACCCCGAATGGCGGACGATGTTGTTGGTGAACTGTACGTCTTCAAGCGTCGCCCATGGCGCCGCCCCGTCTTCGCCGCGCACGGTGAAGAGGATGGCGTAGCCGTTCTGCGCGTCGGTCCAGTTGTTCTCCAAAATGTTTCCGTCGATGACGACGCGCCGCGCGTTCTTCAACTCGAACAGGTTTTTCACCGTCCACACGCCGCGCCACGCGACCGGCTTGTAGAGGTGGTTGCGGCGAATCTCGATGTCGGACGGAACAAGGTTCGGGATCGACGGCGTGGCGCCGCCGAACAGGATGTTTTCACCCGCGCCTTCGATGAAGTTGTTGATAATTCTGAAGGGGCCGGGGCCGTTCCAACCGGCGATGGCCTGCGCCTCCTGCCCGCGTTGTTTGAAGTCGGAGATGTACGAGTCGATGATGTCGGTGTGCGCGCTGTTGAGGGCGATGCCGCGTTTCAAACCGTTCGTATCGCCGTGCACGTAGCAACGGTCAAAGACGAGGTGATGCGGAACCGATTCGGGCGTGCTTTGCGCCGCGCTCACGTCGCCGAGTTGCACAAGGTCGTACACCAGAGCGTTCGGATTGACTCGCCCGATCTCGACGCCGATGAACCGAAAGTGATGCGCCCGCGCGAGGGTGCGCAACGCCGGCTCGCCGAATCCGGGCGACATGATTTTGGGCAGCACGCCGGCGTACGCCGGGGTGATCCGCACGCCCGGCGCGGGCAAGCTCGAATCGGGCGCGGCGGTGCGAATCGTCACCCAGTCGGCTCCGGCTTTGTTCGGCAAGGTGATGGGGCCGATGAAGGTCGCACCCGCTTCGAGCAGGAGCGTATCGCCGGGTTGCGCGGCGTCGATGGCGGCTTGCAGATTGCCGCCCGCCGGAACGCTCACGGTCGCGGCGTGCGTCTCCGTCGCGGAGGCGAGAAGCAGCATGAGGACGAGGGTGAGAGCGAGTGAACCGAACCGCGTTTGAAGAAGACGGGAAAGGCGACGACCGCCGTCGACACACAGGCGAGAGCTATTCATTCAAAACCTCACTTCGGTAACCGGACGATCTCGGATGGCTTCGAGACTCCTGGCTTTGCGAACCCGCATCGCTGCGGGGGTGCCCTTATCGGTGGTGTTCGGTCGCGCCTCGCGTCAGGAGGCGGACGAGCACGGGTGGCGGGTGGAGGCGACAGAGAGAGATCACTGTCACCCGAAAAGATGATCGCGACACGGTTGTGTCGGCGCGGTGCGGCGCAAGACTTAGGGGAGTTGACGCTCGCGTGATGTAGTGTGTGTGTGCGTTGGAAGTCGGGGAGTGAGGAAGTCGGAGAAACGCGCGCCGCTAGCAAAGACAGAACGCAACGCGTGGTTCTTCGAGCCTGAACCCGTCTGAGTGTCGGGGACGCGAAGGCCGCGCGGGCGGCCTTTCGATATCGAAACGCAGAGGCTGTCAACTTCACAGCCGCCGTGCTGTTGCGCGTGGCCTGAGAGACACATCGCAACCGTTTGAAATCGGATTCAGGCGTTCTCCGATCGCCTTCGGCAACCAGACAATCTCCGGTGGTTCACACTCTAGGGCGTGCGCTTTACGGAGACTCACGGCTTTGCGTCGCTGCCTCGCGGCAGGTTTGCCATTATCGTGTGCAATCGATGCTATGCAAAAGAACAATCTGCACGGTCACTTTTACCGCGTGACGGCAGGCACTTCTATTAGTACAAAGTCAGGACGGCTTTGTCAAGATATGCTCTATAATTTATGCGGCGCGACGCTCTTTAGGTGTTGTGGCGGGCGGCGGGTGGTCTTCGCGCACAGGAAAAAGCCCTCATCTATTCCGGCAAATCAGCGGTTGATTGGACGTTTCTATAGCGAGTTGCAATAGAATGTAGCACCCAAAAGAGAGTCGCCGCCTGGGAGCGCGAGCCTCCGGCTCGCATTGAGCGTTCGCCGAACGCGAATCATTAAGCGTGCAGGAGGGGCACGCCTGCCAGCGGGACGCTGGCGCTCCCAGGAGGGGCACGCGCCTGCCAGCGGGACGCTGGCGCTCCCAGGAGGGGCACGCCTGCCAGCGGGACGCTGGCGCTCCCAGGATTCACCCAATTGCAAAGCACGATAGGGTTACGGCGAAGCCGCCGTGACGGATGGCTCGCGCCGCATCAAGTCCCGGAGGGAGAGCGTATGCAAGGTCGGTTTTTTGACGGTTCAAAACAGGAAAAGATTTTTTGGGCGACGCTCATCGCGGCGGCGTTGTTCGTCGCGCTCGCGCTCGCGAGCGCGGTGACGAAGATTCCCGGCGGGGACGAGGCGTGGTTCGCCAGCCCCTCGCTCAACCTTATCGAGCGCGGCGAGATGGGCACGTCGGTGCTCGAAGGCGTCCCCGGCATCGAGCGTAGAACTTACTGGGTGATGCCGCTGTCGCTTTTGACGCAAGCGGTCTGGTACAAAGCGGTGGGCTTCGGGCTGCTCCAGATGCGCGCTACGTCGGCGCTGTGGGGACTGGTCGCGTTGCTCTCGCTGTTCTGCGTCGTGCGCGAGTTGTCGGGTGAGCGCCGGATCGCCGCGCTCGCGGTCGCGCTGCTCTCGCTCGACTATGTTTTTATCACGAGCGCATCGTTCGGGCGGATGGACATGATGTGCGCCGCGCTCGGCTTCGCGGGGCTGGCGATATTTCTTCGATATCGAGAGCGCAATCTCCTGTTTGCGGTGGGCGCGAGCCAGACACTCGTCGTCCTGAGCGGCCTGACGCACTTTAACGGCATCCTCTATTTCGCCGGTCTGGTCTTCCTCACGCTCTACTTCGACCGCACGCGCATCGGGTGGCGACACATCGCGGTGGCCGCCGTTCCCTACATCGTCGGCGCGGGGGCGTGGGGTGTCTATATTCTGCAAGAGCCGTCGCTGTTCGTCGAACAATTCCGCGGCAACGCGACGACCGGCGGACGGCTGTCCGGGCTGGCCGCTCCGTGGCGCGGTCTTCAGGCGGAGTTGACCAACAGATATTTCGTCTCCTTTGGTTTCGGCCCGCACTCGGCGGGACACTCCGGCCCGATCCGTCTCAAGATTCTCATCCTCGTCGCGTACGTCGTCGCGCTGGCGGGCGTGCTGGCGACGCGCGAGATTCGCGCGCATCGCGGGCTGCGTGCGCTCCTGCTGCTGACGGGCATTTTCTTTCTAATCATGGCGTTGCTCGACGGGCAGAAGCTTCATTACTACCTGACGCACATCGTTCCGCTCTATACGGCTATCCTCGCGGTCTGGATACACCGTTGTTGGACGCGCCGCCTCGTGGTGCCGCGCTGGTTGGTCGCGGTGTGCGTCGCGGGTTTTGTCGCGCTACAGGTCGGCGGCGTCCTCTACCGTATCAAGCTGGACACCTATCGCAACAGCTATCTCCCGGCGACCGCGTTTCTGCGACAGCACACCGACGCCCGGACGCTCATCATGGGGAGCGCGATTCTCGGCGTCGAGATGGGGTTCGTCGATAATCTACGCGACGACGTGCGGCTCGGCTATTACACGGGACGCCGCCCCGACGTGGTGGTCGCCGAAGAAACCTACCAGAAAGTTTTCGACGACTATCGCACGCTCGAACCCGACTACTATCGTCACATCGCGGAGGTGCTGGCGGGGTGCCGCGTGGTTTATGATCGCGCTGCTTTTAAAATTTACGATTGCCGCGCGTCGCAACCATGAACCGCGCACGACGGCGGCAGGTTTATCATGCTTTGCAAATGGGTGAATCCTGGGTGCGCAAGCGTTCCACTGGCAAGCGTGCTCCAAACGCGCTCGATGGTTCGCGTTCTTGGAACGCTCAAGGCGAGCCGGAGGCTCGCGCTCTCAGGGGATGCCGCTCTTTTTTTGTTTGCGCGACACCCAATTGCAACTCGCTATAAAGCGTCCGGCGCGGCTGTGTGTGCGCGCGTGTCAGCGAAAACATCCGTTTCCAAACTTGCGCTCGACCAAGATTTCTGACCAAAGATGAAAACCGCCATCGAAGCATTAGAGCCACACATGATGGAGGCCGAGACGCGCTTCGACCGTGTGCGGCGCGTCGTCGGTTTCGTGCTCGCGCCGTCGATTTTTCTGTTGCTGCTGTGGCTTCCGCTGCCCGGGTTGAAGCCGGAGGCGCACCGGCTGGCGGCGGTCATGGCGGCGGTCGTGGTGTTGTGGATAACCGAGGCGCTGGCGTTGCCGGTGACGGCGCTGGTGGGGGCCGCCGCGTGCGTGGTGATGCGCGTCGCCCCGGCGCGCGACGTGTTCGCGCCGTTCGCCGACCCGTTGATGTTTCTCTTCATCGGCTCGTTCATTCTCGCGCGGGCGATTTTTCTCCACCGGCTCGACCGGCGGCTCGCGTTCGGCGTGTTGTCGATTCGCTGGGTCGGGGCGCGACCGGCGCGCATCCTGTTCGCGTTCGGCGCGGTCACGGCGTTTCTCTCGGCGTGGATTTCAAACACCGCGACGACCGCGATGATGTTCGCCATCGGAATGGCTATTCTCGCCTTTCTCTTCGACAACCAACGCGCGGGCGGCAGCCCCATCAGCCCCCGCTACGCGACCGGCTTGATGTTGATGACCTCGTTCGCGGCTTCCATCGGCGGACTCGCGACGCCCATCGGCACGCCGCCCAACGTCATCGGCCTCGGCTTCATCCGCCAACTCATCGGCGTCGAGTTTCCGTTCTTCAAGTGGATGGCGATCGGCGCACCCGTCGTCATCATCCTCTTTCTCTGGCTCTACTTTTATCTCAACCGGCTGTGTCGCGCGGGCGTGCGCGAAATCGAGGGCAGCAGCGAGATGCTCCGGCGCGAGCGCGACCGGCTCGGCGCGTGGACGCGTGGTCAAAAATCGACGCTCATCGCTTTCGCCGTAACCGTCGCGCTGTGGATTGTGCCGGGCATCATCGCGCTCGTCGCGGGCGACCAGAGCAGCACGTATCAAGCGGTCAATCGGAGCGTGCCCGAAGCGGTGGCCGCGCTGGTGGGGGCGTCGCTGCTGTTTCTGTTGCCGGGCGACGCTGGCGGCGGCGGGCGCGCGATAACGTGGAGCGAGGCGGTCAAGATCGACTGGGGCGTGGTGCTGCTTTACGGGGGCGGGTTCGCGCTCGGTGTCTTGTCGTTTCAGACCGGACTGGCCGAAGCGGTCGGGCGCGGTTTGACCGGGCTGCTGCCTGTAAGCGGCGGACTCGGGCTGCTCATCGCATCGGTCGTGGTCGCCGTCATCACTTCGGAAGCGACATCGAACACGGCTTCGGCCAACATGGTCGTCCCGGTCGTCATCGCGATCGCGCGGGCGCAGGGCGCCGACCCGCTCGAACCCGCCATCGGCGCGACCTTCGGCGCGAGCCTCGGATTCATGCTCCCGGTCTCGACGCCCTGCAACGCCATCGTCTACGGTTCGGGCTTCATCCCGCTCAGCCGGATGATTCGCTACGGCATCCTGCTCGACATCGTCGGCGTCGTCGTCATCGTCGCGCTCGTGCGGCTGCTCGTCCCTTTCCTGCGCTGAAGCGGTTCGCCGGGGCGATTTCAAAACCGGCAAGGTGAAAAGTGAGATGGAACGGATAATTTTTCTGGATCGCGACACGCTCCGTGCCGACGTACGGCGACCCGGCTTCGCGCACGAATGGCAGGAGCACGCCGAGACTAAACCGGACGAGGTGGTCGAGCGTCTGCGCGGGGCGACCATCGCGATTACGAACAAGGTCGAGTTGCGCGAGGCGACTTTGCGCGAACTACCGGACTTGCGTTTCATCGCGGTCGCGGCGACGGGGACGGACAACGTCGATCTGGATTACTGCCGCCAGCGCGGCGTGCCGGTTTCGAACGTGCGCGGGTACGCGCGTCACGCCGTGCCCGAACACGTCTTGATGCTCGCGCTCGCGCTCCGC
>JBGTHJ010000009.1:0-2181 GCA_041746175.1 Pyrinomonadaceae bacterium | reverse complement strand
CAAGGGCTTCGTGTGCGGCATACGTGACGCCCTTGCTCACGCGCGGGCTTCTGCCACTTAATCCACTTCTTGGTGTGCGCTCCATATAGGTGCTACGTTCTATTGCAACTCGCTATACTGGCGACCGCCTCTGTTCAAAGGTCAAGTGGAGCTGCTTCCGGTCCTCCGGTCGCGTTGATGCTTCATGATTTCGGAATTGATTTCGCCGCCGATGAGGATGCTGGCGCCGGTCAGGTAGAACCACAACATCAGGATGATGACCGCCCCGAGCGAGCCGTAGGTGAGGCTGTACGAATCGAAGTAGTCGAGATACAGGCGGAGCACAAAAGAAACCGCGAGCCACAGCACGACGCCCGCCGCCGCGCCCGGCGTCAGCCAACGCCAACGCCGCTCTTTGTGATTCGGCGCGAGGTTGTACACAAGCCCGAACGAGAGCAAGACCACGCCGAGCGCGACGAGCCATTGAACGATAAGCCAAATGACGGTGAAGAATTTGCCGAGTCCGTAGCTTCCGGCGAGGTGTTCGCCGACTTCCCCACCGAAAAGTAGCAGCGCGAGCGCGGTCAGGATCAGCACCGCGAAGGTTATCGTCAGTCCGATTGAGACCAGCCGCCGCCGCCACCAGACGCGCCTTTCGTCGAGATTGTAAACCGCGTTGAGCGAAGTGATGATCGCGACCATGCCGTTGGAAGAAGCCCACACCGTCACCAGCAACCCGAAAGAGATTTTTCCGGCGCTCTTCGCGTGGCTGATTTCATCGACGGTTTTGTAGATCAAATCATAAGCCGATGGCGGCGCGACGGTTGCGAGGAAGTCGAGCACGCGTGCGCGCAGTTTGGTGCCGACGCTTGTGAAATAGCCGAGCATCGCGGTCAGGAACAGGAGCAGCGGGAACAGCGCGAACAGGAAATAGTAAGATAGCTGCGCCGCGCGCCCGAAGACTTCATCCTGCTGAATCTGCGAAAAGACGCGGCGCGCCAGTTCGCGCCACGTCAGTCCCTCCACACGCCACATCGAACCCGTCTTCATCGAATTTCACATGCCCTGTCCGCGCTCGATCCAGTGGCGCGCGATCTCGACGCGGTTGCTGAAATTCTTCTTGCTCAGGATATGACTGATGTGATTCTCGACCGTTCGCACGCTGATGCCGAACTCGGCGGCGATCTCCTTGTTGCTGAGGCCGCGCGCGACCGCGCCCGCGATCCGCCCCTCGGATTCGGTCAAGTCTTCGTCGTGGACGACGACCGCCTCACGATGCTGGTTCGCGTCGCCGACGAGCCGCGCGATCTCGGCGTGCGTGCGCTCGACGCGGCGGAGGATGTTGCGGATGACGGCGATTAGTTCATCCGGCTCGAAGGGTTTGGTCAGGTAGGCGTCGACTCCGTTGCGGAAGCCCTCGATGCGATCTGCGGTTTCGTCTTTCGCCGTCAGAAAGACTACGGGGATGAGCGCGGTGCGGGCGTTCGCGCGGACGTGGCGCGCGAGCGTGTAGCCGTCCATGCCGGGCATCCGGATATCGCTGACGATCAGGTCGGGCATCGTCCCGGCGAGGCTGACGAGCGCCTCTCTCCCGCCCCGCGCAGTCGTCACTTCATATCCCTCGCCGCGCAGACAGGCGGCGACCGCCAGCAACAATTTAGGTTCGTCGTCAACGACGAGCAGACGTTTCGACATCAATCCTCCTCGCGCTTTGTAAACTGCCGGTTTTGCCCGCCCGCGCGCCTGTGCGCCAGACCGGGACATAAACCGTAAACACCATCCCGCCGCCCGCCGCCGCCGCCGCCGTGATGCGCCCGCCGAGTTGCTCGACGATGTTGCGCGCCAGATACAGGCCAAGACCGATGCCGTGCGCTTCGTTCAACTCCGGCGGGGCGTCGCCCGCTGTGTCTGACGTTGCATCGTCAGCGGCGGGACGACCGCGAAAAAACTTCTCGAAGATGTGCGGCAGGTCATCCGACGCGACGCCGCAACCGTTGTCCGTGACCGCTAGCGCAACCTCTTCGCCTCCGCCTGTGACGCGCGCTGAAACTATGATTTCGCCGCCGTCGGGCGTGTATTTGATCGCGTTCTCGACGAGACTGCACAGCACGCGCCGGAGCGCGGCCTGATCGGTCAACACGGGCGGAAGCATCGCGGGCAACTCCGCCGCGAGCCGGTGATTGTGCGCTCGCGCCGCGTGGC
>JBGTHJ010000008.1:0-7557 GCA_041746175.1 Pyrinomonadaceae bacterium | reverse complement strand
CGACAACTCGCGCCCGCCGTGCTCGCCGATAACCGACGGCGCAAGGCTCGCGGCTTCGGCCAGTTCGAGCGTCTGCGCAAAATCCCGCGCCGTCGTCTCGATGCGGTGCCCGCGCCGCGTGAACTCGGTCGCCAGCGCGCGAAAGAATGGCACATGCGGCGAGTTCGCTAAGTCAATCCAGATGTGCATGAAGAGTGACGGGGAAACGCCTCAGACGGAACGGGTGAAATGGAAAGAACGACTCCGGCGGTTGTCGATCATCCGTCTTCCATCATCCCCGGACATCCGGCGTCACCCTGCTTTTCGAGCAAACGCGCGAGCGCGTACAGCATCCACGCTTGCGACCAACGCATGTAGGGCGTGCGGACGGTGACGAAGCGGCGACGTTGATAATAGAAGAAGCCGCGTTCATCTTGTAGGTTGCGCACCGCCCAGCGCGCGACTTTGGCGGCGAGTTCGCGCACGTCGCGCCGTTCGCGTCCGAGCTTTAGCAGCGTGACGACCGCCGCCGCCGCCGAGTGTGCGTCCGCCGGATAAAGACGGTCATGGTAGTATTTCGGCCACCCGTCCGCAAGAAAGAACGTCTCGCGCCAGAAGTCGAACCCGCGCCGCAAGGCTTCCGCGAACTCTTCGCCGCCCGCACAATTTTCGATCACCGACGCGAGCGAACCGAGCACGAACGCGGTGTGAAAGTTGTCCGCCCACGATTGATAACCGTCCGCGCCGTAAGCCCACGAACCATCCGCGCGCTGTCGCCGGACGACGTAGCGCGCCGCGCTCATCGCTGCGTCGCAGAGTTCGCGCTCGCCCGTCAACGCGCCGACCGTCGCCAGCGTTTCGCCAGCGAGCAGACTCGCGTTGAAGACGCGCGTGCGGTCGTGCGGCGTGTAGCTAAAGCACACCTCGCCGTCGCCCTCCGCGCTCCGTTCAAGGTCGCGCATGATGAAATCGCACGCGCTGCGCGCGACACCCAGATAACGCGCGCCGTCGTCAAACGCCCGCGACGCTTCGACGAGCGCACGCGCCGCGAAAGCGGTCGGCACCACCGTCGGCGTGCCGCGCGGAGCGTAGAAGGCGCGTCCCTGCCAGTCGAAATTGTACCCCCACGCCGCCCCGCTCCAACCTTCGAGACGCGCCGCCAGCAACGACTCCAATAACTCGCGCGCCTCCGCTCCGGCCTCCGCCGTCGCCACATCACTTGCTCCCGCCGTCGCCACATCACTTGCTCCCGCCGTCGCCACATCACTTGCTCCCGCCGTCGCTACATCACTTGCTCCCGCCGTCGCTACATCACTTGCTCCTGCCGTCGCTACATCCTTCGCTCCCGCCGTCGCTTTATACGTGCGGAAGCGTGCGAGCGCGGCGAGCGCGAACAGCGCGGTGCCCTTCGCGTTGCGTTCGGGGGCGACGAGTGCGAGCGGTCGCAAGTTGAGCGGCGAGCGTTTGAAGAGTTGCGTCCAGGCGAGTCGCGCGGCGCGCGAATGACGGAGCGGTGTGGCTTGAAAGAGACGGCTGTTGAGCGCGTCGAAAGGGTCGAACCCGGCGTAGTCGCGCGCCCGGCACCACGCGCGCAGACGCTCGTAGGCGTCCGCCGGCGCACGGCTCACGTCGTCGCCGGCTGCCGGGAAATTCTCACGCGCTCGCGCATCATTCACGGCTTTACTTCAAAACCGATTTTCTCGCGCACGGTGTAGATGCGTTTCTCCTGCGACTCGTGATACGTGCGGACGAGCATTTCGGCGAGCAGCCCCATCAGAATAAACTGCACGCCTACCGCGAACATCACGATGGCGATAATCAACAGCGGGTTTCTGATGAACGACTCGCCGCCGAGTTTGCGCAAAACCGCCCACACGCTCGTGACAATCGAAATCACGAACGACGCGAAGCCGAACATGCCGAAGACGTAAATCGGCTTGGTGTGATACGAAGCCATAAACTTGATGGTCATCAGGTCGAGCATCACTTTGAACGTCCGCGATAGCCCGTACTTCGACACGCCCATCGTCCGCGCGTGGTGCTTGACGGGAATCTCCGTGACGCGCGCCCCGACCCACGAGGCATAAATCGGGATGAACCGATGCATCTCGCCATAGAGCCGCACGTCTTCGAGAAACTCGCGGCGGTAGGCTTTCAGCGAGCAGCCGTAGTCGTGGAGTTTGACGCCGCCGATAACCGAGATGATCCAGTTGGCGATGGTCGAGGGAATTTTGCGCGTGACCATCTTGTCCTGACGCTCTTTGCGCCAGCCCGAAACCACGTCGTAACCTTCGTCGAGTTTTTCGAGTAGCCGCACGATGTCCGACGGGTCGTTTTGCATGTCGGCATCCATCGGAATCAGCACGCGCCCGCGCGCCGCGTCGATGCCGGCAGCCATCGCCGCCGTCTGCCCGTAGTTGCGTCGCAAGGCCACGACTTTGACGCGCGGGTCGCGCGCCGCAATCTGTCGTAGCAACTCAAGCCCGCCGTCGGTCGAGCCGTCATCGACGTAGATGATCTCCGCCGTCCGTCCGAGCGCCGCCAACGACTCGTCGATTTTGGTGTGGAGCGGAATCAGGTTCGGCTCTTCGTTCAAGACCGGCAGGAACAGAGAAATCTCTGGCCGCGCGGCATCCGCCTCCGCTTCGAGCGTCGTCACGGCCACCGGCTCGCGCCGCATCAAAGTCTCTTCATCATCAAATATCTTCATTCTCTCAACCTCTGAATACCGGAGGCTAGTCGGCTACCGACCAGCGACTTGCGGAGGCGCTCAAGCCTCAATCCTCAATCCTCAAGCCCCCGGTTTCCGCTCTTGAACCATTCGACGAAGCGACGGATGCCCTCTTCGATGTTGGTCTGCGGGTTGTAGGCGAGCAGGCGGCGCGCCTTCGAGATGTCGGCGAAGGTCTGCGGCACGTCGCCGGGCTGCAACGATTGACGTTCGATGACGGCTTTGCGCCCCAACTCTTTTTCCAGCAGCGCGATCAACTCGCGCAGTTCGACCGTCCGCGATTCGCCCAGATTGAACACGTCATAATCGCTCGTCGTGTAGTCAATCGCCGCGCGGACGCCCGCGATGATGTCGTCGACAAAAGTGTAATCGCGGCGCGTCGTGCCGTCGCCGAAGACGGGGATGGATCGCCCCGCGTCGATGAGTTTGGCGAACTTGTGAATCGCCAGATCGGGACGCTGCCGCGCGCCGTAGACGGTGAAGAAGCGCAGACACACGCAGCGCATCCCGTGCAGGTGCGCGTAGGTGTGACACATCAACTCGCCCGCCGCTTTGGTCGCCGCGTAGGGCGAGATGGGTTTGAGGATGGGGTCGTCTTCCGCGAACGGCACCTTCTCGTTTTCGCCGTAGACCGACGACGACGAGCCGAAGACGAACTGCTTTGTGCCGTGCTCGCGAGCGAGTTCCAACAGGTTCAGCGTGCCGTTAATGTTCGTCTCGGCGTACAGCACCGGCTCGCGCAAACTCGGACGCACGCCCGCGCGCGCCGCCAGATGGACGATCACGTCGAAACGCTGTTCGGCGAAGATGCGCGCGAGCGCGGCACGGTCGCGGATGTCGGCTTCGTGGAGTCGGAAGTCGTCGCGTCGGAGGTGCGGCGCGACGTTGGCGCGCTTCAATTCGGGCGCGTAGAAATCGTTGAAGTCGTCAACCACCGCGACGCGCCACGCGCCCTCGCCGAGCAGACGCTCGACCAGATGCGAGCCGATAAACCCCGCCCCGCCCGTCACCAGAATGTTCTTCTCGCTCAACCCTTCGCCCCCGCGCCCTTGCGCGCGTAAATCCACAAGTGCCAGCCCCAACGCGATGCCAGACGCGCTTCTGCCTCGCGCGGCAACAGACGCCCGGCCACCGGCAGCCACTTCTTATTCAAAAAGTGCACCGCCGTCTCGACCTCCGCGAAATCTGTGAACAACTCTACGGCCTCGCGCCGCGAATAGACCCGCGTCAGCGGATTGCCCGCGCCGTCGGTGTTGCGGCTCAGAAATTCCTCCGGCGAAAGATAACTCTCGGAGTCGGCCTTGAGGCGTGCGGCGTGTTCGCGCAACGACTCGACGGGTTCGCCCGTCAACAGGTTCGCCAACCGCAGCCCCGCCTCTTGCCGCAGTAGGCGCGCCCCGTAGCGCCGCAGCACTCCGATGTTGACGCGATAGTTGTACGAATCGCGATGATACAACATCACCGCCGCCCTTCCGCCCGGACGCAACACGCGATGCACCTCTCGCACCGCCCGCGCCGTGTCCGGCGTGTGGTGCAAAACGCCGTGCGAATAGACGACATCGAACGTGTCGTCGGCGAAGTCGAGGTTCTCCGCATCGGCGACGCGAAACTCGCCCGCCAACCCGTCCAACTCGAAACGCCGCCGCGCCAGACGCACCGCCGCCTCGGTCAAATCGACTCCGGTATAAACCGCGCCCGCTCTGGCATACTGCGCGCCGTCCGTCCCCAAACCGCAACCGATTTCGAGCACGCGACGGCCCGCCGCGCCCGCGAAGTCAGCCGCCGCCGGGATGTGCCACTCCGTCCGGTAGCGATGCTCCTCGACGCGCTCGAAGAACAGCCGCGACCCTTCCTCCGCGTCCGTAAACTTCGTCCCGCACGGGTTCGCCTGCCAGAACGCGCGCACGCGCTCCTTCAGTGTGTAGTTGGCTTCCGACATTTTCACCCAACCCGCACGGCGCGCGACATGCGACACCTGCGAAACGAAGGAAATTATCACGCCTCGCACGCCACCGACAAGCGCGGCAACGGCCACTCTCTCGTCGAACGTGCGGGATGCGTGAAGTCTATCTTTATGGAAGGCGTCACTGACGAAAGGCTGGCAGCGGCGGTGAAGGATTGGATCGTTCCGACAGCCCGGATGATGACCGACGAATGCTCGTCCTATAGCGGTTTGCAATTGAGTGAGTGCCGGGAGCGCCAGCGTCCCGCTGGCCTGCGTGCCCGGAGCACGTTCAATGGTTCGCGTTCTCCGAACGCTCAATGCGAGCGGGACGCTCGCGCTCCCGGGGGGGAGACTCTCTTTCATGTGCTACATGCTACTGCAACTCGCTATAATATCCCCCGCGTAACTGACCGATTACAGAGGTTGGACTATTTTGGGTATGTGTAAGTGATTTCCTGTAATTTGACGGGATGAGCGTCGAATGCTGAGAGATGATTTATCGAAGCGGTGCTTTTGGCTTCCATTCGTCGGTCGTCACTCATGTTTCATCGTTTTGTTTCATTCGGATTTTTGGCGATGGACTCGACGATCTTTTGTACAGCCGGATGAGCTTTGTGGGTGAGGCCGTGTTGGTGCGAGGTTGCGGGGTTGCCGCGCGTGTCGAAGCCGAAGCGTTCGCGGACGAAGTAGAGCGGGCGGTGTTTGACCTCGCCGTAGATGCGCCCGATGTATTCGCCGATGATGCCGAGCGAAATCAGTTGGACGCCGCCCATGAACAGAACCGCGACGAAAATCGACGCCCAGCCGCGCACCCAATCCGACGTGTACAGACGGAGCAGGACGGCGTAGACGATGCCCGCGAAGGCAAGCGCGATGGCGATGAAGCCCGTCCAAACCGCGAGACGCAGCGGCGTAAACGAAAATGAGATCACCGCGTCGGTCGCGAAGCGAAGCATATTGATGAGAGGATATTTCGTTTCACCCGCGAAGCGTGCGGCGCGGCGGTACGGGACGGCGATTTGGCGGAAGCCAATCCACGCCACCATGCCGCGCAGGAAACGGTCGCGCTCCGGCATCGACAGCAGCGCATCGACGACCGCGCGATCCATCAGGCGGAAGTCGCCCGTGTCGAGCGGCATCTCGACGTTCGACAGGCGAGCCATCAGACGGTAGAAGAACTTCGCCGTCCAGAGTTTGAAGCGCGACTCTCCGGCGCGGTCGGTGCGTTCGCCGTAGGCGACGTGGAAACCTTCGCGCCAGCGCGCGAACATCTCAAGGATGGCTTCGGGCGGGTCTTGGAGGTCGGCGTCGATGATGACGACGGCGTCGCCGCGCGCGTGCTCAAGCCCGGCGGTGACCGCGATTTGATGACCGAAGTTGCGCGACAAAAGCAGCACGCGCACGCGCTCGTCCGTCGCGCTCAGTTCGTGGAGCACGCGCGCCGTCGCGTCGCGGCTGCCATCGTCTACGTAAACGATCTCGAACGTCGCTTCTTCGACTTCCTCCAACACCGCGACCAGCCGCCGGTGCGTCTCGCGGATCACCGTCTCCTCGTTGTAGCAGGGCACGACGACCGAGAGAATCACGGACGGCGGATGCACGATGGAGGATGAGCGCGGGGCTTCGATTGTCAGTTCATCTTCCATGCTTCGACATCCCGCCACGAGAGTTTGGAGTGAATCTCTTTTCAAGTCGTCGCAGAAAATATCTCACGTCGTCCCCCTGTCATCCCGCCAGCCCGTCATCCTGCTCCGGCTAAAACGCCCACCGCCCCTGTACAAACTGGCCGGCGAAGAGCGCCAGCAACAGAACCGACCAGACGGTTATCACCGCGTTCCAGAGCGGGCGCGATGCGGCGAGCCGCGCGAAGAGGATGTAGAGGGGAAACATTATCAGCGTGTAGCGCGGCGTGCTCAGCAGGAACGAGGTGCTCGCCCAGAGCAGCCAGTTGCCGGTCATCCAGACCGCGTAAGCCGGACGCAGTTTGAACCAACTCCACACCGTGCAAATTAGGCCGAGCACGACGAAGAAGAGTTCCGCTCCGCCGACCATCGCAGCTTCCGCAGGCTCGCGCGTCCACATCGAGTTCCAGACTTCGCCGATGCCGACCCAGGGCCACGTCAGCGATTTATACCAGTGCTCGCTCGCGATGGTGGTGAAGGCAAAATACGCGCCCGCGACGTGTTTGTTGACCAGCAGATAGACGCCGAAGCCCGCCGCCGCGAGTGCGATGTAGAGCCAACGGGCGTCGAAGCGTCGCGTTTGTCGGTACTGGTCTAACGCTTCGACGGCGAGCGCGGGAAGCAAGACCAGACCGTTGACGCGCGTCAGGCACGCCAGCGCGCCGATGACGCCGGCCAGCAGCCAACGCTCGCGCCGCGCCGCGAGAAAACTGCCGACGGCGAGCGCGATAAACAGACTTTCGGTGTAGCCGATATGGAGAAAATAT
Organism: Pyrinomonadaceae bacterium; assembly: GCA_041746175.1. Lineage (GTDB taxonomy): Bacteria > Acidobacteriota > Blastocatellia > Pyrinomonadales > Pyrinomonadaceae > JBGTHJ01. The sequence continues at coordinate 453 of JBGTHJ010000008.1, read as the reverse complement.
CCGGTTGGGAAGATGAGCATGAACCAGACCGCGCCGCGTGCGACCGCTTCGTCGTGGTCGAGCCGGACGAGCCTTTGGAGCAGCAACCCGGCGGCGACCGATGCCACCGCCGACACCGCAAACGCCGCGACCAAATAGTCGCGCACGACGAGCGCGAACGCGCGCACCAGCCAGGGGTAAAGCGGATAAAAGACGAGCCACAGCCGTTGCTCACCCGTGCGCACATAGCCGTCGCGCGCGATGTCGAGATAGTGCGGTGCGTCCCAACGGTTCCAGATTTCGAGATAGCCGTAGAACGTCCCCACACCCTTGTTCGACAAAACGTAATAAGCCTGCACCGCGAAAACGAACAGCACGAACTTGACCGCCAGAATCAACGCGACCATCCGCCAATCGAGCAGCCCGGCGCTCTCTCGCAGCCGCGCACCGCCGCTCCACACGCGCGACGCCGCC
>JBGTHJ010000007.1:0-7726 GCA_041746175.1 Pyrinomonadaceae bacterium | reverse complement strand
GGTACGAGCCGAACGACTTGCCGCCCGTCGCGCGTTGGATGGGTGAGCGTGCGCGCGTGCGCTTTCCCGCCGACTCGGTTGCGGCGCTGCGTCTCGATTTGATGACGCACATTCCAGACCTCGGCGAGCGACCGCCCGGCCTCGAATTTTTCGTCAACGGCGTGCGGCTCGCGGCCTTCTCGCTCGTCCGCTACGGCTGGCTGGAATTGCAGATCAGCGTGCCGGAGTCAATCAGTCCAAACGCCGGCGGGATGTTTGAATTTGAGATACGGGCTGACCGGACGTGGCAACCGCGACCCGGCGATGCCAATAACCGCGACGACCGCGAGCTTTCAATCGCGGTCTGCAACATCGAAGTCGAGCGCGCGGCGGATGAACGCTGAACGCTACCAGTTACCCGATGCCGATTCGCAACATCCTGATTTGCACGACGCAAGTTCCCTTCACGATGGGCGGGGCGGAGTCGCACGTCGCGGGGTTGCAGAGCGCGTTCGTCGCCGCCGGGTACAGCGCCGAAGTGGTGGCGCTGCCGTTCAAGTGGTATCCGCCGGGCGAAATCATGCGCGGGACGCTGGCATGGCGAATGCTCGACTTGAGCGAGTCGAACGGCAAGCCGGTCGATCTCGTCGTCGGGATGAAGTTTCCCGCCTACGTCGTCGAGCACTCGAACAAGGTGCTGTGGATCATGCACCAGTATCGCGCGGCTTATAACCTCGTCGGCACGCCCTTCGACGACCTCTCGCACTACCCCGAAGCCGCGCGTATCCGCGACTTCATACGCCGCTGCGACGAGCGTTTCATCCCGGCGGCGCGCAAGGTGTTCGCCAATTCGCGGACGGTCGCCGAACGGCTCAAGCGCGACAACCGCATCGAGAGCGAGCCGCTTTACCACCCGCCGCCGCGCGCCGAAACTTTGCGTTGCGGCGCGACGGGCGACTACGTTTTTTATCCGAGCCGGATGGAGCCGCAGAAGCGACAAGAGTTGCTGATCGAGGCGATGCGTTACGTCGAGACTCCGGTGCGGTGCGTGCTGGCGGGCGGCACACACGACCGCGCGCACTATGAAAAGTTGGTCAGGCAACACGGCGTAGGCGACCGCATTGAGTTGCGCGGGTTCGTCGCGGAGGCCGAGATGGTCGAGCTTTTCGCCGACGCGCTCGCCGTCTGCTACCTCCCGTTCGACGAGGATTACGGCTACGTGACGCTGGAAGGAATGCTGGCGGGCAAGCCCGTCGTGGTGGCGCGCGACGGCGGCGGCGCGACCGAGTTTGTCGAAGACGGCGCGGACGGATTGCTCGTCGATCCCACGCCCCGAGCGATTGCTGCCGCGCTCGACACGCTCTACGGCGACCGCCGGCGGGCGCGGCGGATGGGCGAGCGCGGGCGCGACAAACTACGCACGATCAATCTTTCGTGGGCGAACGTGGTCGAGCGAATAATCTCCGCCGCGCGTTGAATCGCGCGTGCGTCGCGGGAAGGCGAGCGCGGGCGGTCTGAGCACTTAGCCGTCAAGAACAGACCGCGCGTTGTTTTTACGGATTTCGGCTTGCCGCTCGCTGTTCACTGTTGGGGGAAAGTTCCGTAGAAGGCGTAAGCGGCGCGGGGGCCGTTGATCTGAAGAATCCAGTTTCGGAAATCGGCGGCGCTGCGACAGTTGTTACCCCTGCCCTGCAAGATAAGCCGGAATTTGGTATTGGGCGTGATGCCTGCTTTGAAGATGCCTGTGCCGCCGCTGACTCGTCCGGCGAATCGCCATTCCTTGTAGAGTTTCGGCCCGGCATCGGTGATGCTCGGGTCGTGCAGATCCGCGCCGAACGATTCGGCGGTGGGCGGGACGGTGAACGTGAGCGTGCCGCTCGCGCGATTGTCGTCACGGAAGGCGAACGTCCAACGGCGTCGCGTCTGCGTGACGGCGAGCGTGTAGTTTTCTGAAACCGGCGTGATGCCCGTAATCCCTTCTTCGCCTTGCACGGTCATGTACGTCGTGGCGGCGGGCGAAAACTTCAGCAGACCGAGTTCGGCCAATTCGCTCGCGTCGACGCTGGCCGAGCTTTCGTACCATTCCCCCGGCTCGACGCAGCACGCGCAAGCCAACGCCCGCGACGGCAGCAACAACAACGTCATCATCGTTAGCGCGAACAGAACAGAGACGAGCCTGGTTTTTCTCGCCCGCGAAGCTTGCGCGGCGGCGGTCGATTTACCGAACAGAAGAGTCATAATTTCACCTCGATGCTCCAACCTTGGTCAAAGTTTCAGACGAGCGTCGGCGTGATGATAACATCCCGCGCCCGCCGGGTGAACGGCAAGATAACCCCCACGCGCACGCTTTGCCGTCCGACGCGGGGCCGGTATGATGTCGGCGAAGTTTTCATCAAAGTTTGTGTCCGGCGGCGCGACAAGATGCGGCGGGACGGAATGTCAGGAATGCCAATCACCGTTGGAGCAGGCGGCAGCGTGCCACCGCCATCTTCGTCATCATCATCGCCGCTGCCGCCGGGTCGCGACCGGATTGCGATTCTAATTCCATGCTACAACGAAGAGATGACCATCGGCGAAGTGATCGGGCAGTTTCGCGCGCAACTGCCCGGAGCGGTTATTTACGTCTTCGACAACAACTCTTCAGACCGCACCGTCGAGAGAGCGCGCGCGGCGGGGGGGCGTGTTTTTTACGAGCGGCGACAGGGCAAGGGCTACGTCGTGCAGTCGATGTTTCGACGGGTTGACGCCGACCTCTACGTGATGGTCGATGGCGACGGCACGTACCCGCCCGCCGCCGTCCACACGCTGATCGCGCCCATCGTCGCGGGCGAGGCCGACATGGTGGTCGGCTCGCGGCTCCACGCCGGGTCGCAGAGCCAGTTCAGACAATTGAACCGCTGGGCGAACCGGTTGGTGTTGGCGGTCTTGAACTCGATCTTTCGCGTCCGGCTGACCGATATTTTATCGGGCTATCGCGCCTTCAACCGGAAGTTCGTCAAAAGTCTCCCGCTGTTCGGGGGCGGGTTCGAGATTGAAACCGAGTTGACGATCAAGGCGGTCGCGCGCGGGCAACGCATCGTCGAGATTCCGGTCGATCTTACGCATCGACCGGAGGGCAGCCACTCCAAAATACAATTCTTCCGCGATGGCGCTTTGATCTTGACGACCATCCTGACGCTCTTTCGCGACTACAAACCGCTGACCTTCTTCGGGTCGGCGGGTCTACTGCTAATGGCGCTCGCGCTGGTTCCCGGACTCGTCGTCACCGTCGAATTTATCGAAACGGGTCTGGTTCCGCGTCTGCCCTCGGCGGTGCTCGCGGTCGGGCTGATGCTGGCTGGGATGCTGGCAATCACCGTCGGGCTGATTCTCCACTCGATCGCGCGCCGCTCGCAGGAGTTTGAACATCACATTCAGGCGCTGACCGACGAACTGCTACGCACGCGCGCGACGAGCCGCGACGATGAGGCCGTGCGTTGAGGTGTCGCGCGGGCGGACGGCAAGCCGCGCGGTCGTGTCCGGCAAGTGCAAACGAATGAGCGGAGACGCTGAAACGAAACCACGTTCGAGATGGGCAGACGGGGCGCGCGACGTGCGGCGGCGCGTCGAGTTCGGCGACCTCTTGATGCTGCTCTACCTCGTCGCGCTGGTTCGGCAATACCTGTGGTGGGCGACGGCTTCCAACCCGCTCGCATGGAGTCTGGCTTTTCTCGGCGGCGCGCTCGGCTGGTTTTTCTACGTCGCGACGAAGGAGTCGCCGCCGGAACGAACGCCGCTGCCCTTCTGGGTGGTCGTCGTGTTGCCGCTGGTCTTCGTCTATGCGCTGCGCGTCGTGTTCCCGGACGTGTCGTTCGACGTTCTCAACTACCGCATCTTTCACGCCGAACGCACGATGCGCGGATTTCTCTACGCGCCGGGCGATTTCTTCCCGTCGCCCGCCCCCTACAATCCCCTGCCGGACATGGTGACGGGCATCGGTCGTTACGCGCTCGGCTATCGTCTGGGGACGGTGGTCAATCTGCTGGCGATGGTGTGGGCAGGAGCCGTCCTCGACAAGTTATTGCGCCCGTATCTCAAGGGTGCGTGGCAGCGTGCGGGCGGCGTGTTGCTGGTCGTGCTGGCCGAGCACATGCTGTTTGAAATCAACAACTACATGGCCGACCTGCTCGCGCTGCCGCTCCTGCTGGAGGCGACGCGCCTCGCGCTGCGCAACGCCGAGGAGGCGGAGAAACCGGCGCGACAGCTGGCGCGCATCGCCTTTCTGGTGGGTTTGAGCGTGACTTTCAAGTTGACGAATCTGGCGGTCGCGCTCCCGTTGACGATGGTTTGCGCCTACGATTTTGTCATCAAACGGCGACCCGGCATCAGCGAGTTTTTCAAGGCCACGCTGCTCGCGGTGGTCGCGTTTCTCGTCCCCCTGCTCCCCGTCAGTCTCTATCTTCAACAGCAGACGGGCAGCCCCGTTTTTCCGGTTCTCAACGGCATTTTCAAATCGCCGTACTGGCCTCCGAACAGCGGTTGGGATGGGCGCTGGGGGGCGGTCGGTTTTTGGGAAACATTGCTGTGGCCGCTCCGCATCACGTCGAGTCCCGAACGACTCTCCGAACTGCCGGTCTATTCGGGCAGACTCTCCATCGGGTTCGTCGTCGCGCTGCTCGCGCTCTTTGTCGCGCGCCGCGACCCGCGACTTCGCACGCTTTGTCTTATCACTCTGGCGGGGCTGATGCTGTGGAGCGCGACGACGGGTTATATCCGCTATGCGCTCTATCTCGAACTGCTGGCGGGCGTGGTGGCGCTCGCGCTGGCGGCGGTCGTCGCTGAGGGTAGAACGCGACGGTTGCCGTCGCTTTTGCGCGCGGGTCTGCCGGCGCTGCTCTGGCTTGCGCTGGCGGTGCAAGCCGCGTTCGCTTCCCGTTATGTCTCACACACCGAATGGAGCCAGCGTCCGACGCTCTTGACGCATCCGGGGGCATGGCGCGACGAGTCGCGGCGTCTGCTGCGCGACCGTTCGCTGCGCGACTTCCTCACGGCGGACGACCGCGCCTTGTTCGACGGCGTAGAGGTCTGGATTGACAGCAGCATAAAGACGAACGGCATCGCTTCGCTGCTCAACCACAGGATTCCGATGATCGGTTTGCGTAACCACGAAAACTTTGTCAGCCCGGAGTCGAAAGCGAGGTTCGCCGCCGCGCTCGAACGCGCATCGGGGAAGAGAATGTACTCGCTCAGTTTTGCCGAAGGTTTGCCCGCAGCGTTGGAATTCATCGAGAGCCGGGGGCTTGTCGCCGGACGCCAAACGCCGCTGTCGATTCCCTTCTACGCGCCGCAGAACCGGATACCCGTCGTCCTGATCGAAGTCATGCAGGCAGAAACAGCATCGTCGGCGGCACGCGCGGCGCACGGCGCGCGGGGGCGTCACGACTCGGTCACAACATTTCAAATACAGTGAAAGAGAGGATGCCCGAGATGAGTTGGAGAATAGTTTCGATCGTATCGTTGGCGCTGCTGTTGGCGGCGGCCTTTTCCGCGTGCGGGTCGGGCGAACCCGCCGATCCGAACAAGGTTGGGGGCGACAATACGACCGCGCAAAGGGGAGCGTCCTCGACTGCAACGACCCCCTCCGCGCTTCCCGACAAAGCCTTCCGCGCGCAAATCTCCGTCCCCGGCGTGCCGCCGACGATGCGTGCCGGACAAACCGAGACGATTAGCGTAACTGTCAAAAACCTCAGCGAGGTTAAATGGCCGGTGCGCGGCGGAAGTGAAGGCAACAAGTTCTATGTCGCCATCGGCAATGCGTGGCTCAACGTCGCCGATGAAAAAGTAGTGACCAACATGGACGGCAGACTCGGCTTGCCGTACGACCTCGAACCCGGCGCGGAGACGGAAGTTCCGTTGACCATTCGCGCGCCCGAAGAACCCGGCGAATACGTGCTCGAAGTTGACGTGGTGCAGGAACAGGTGGCGTGGTTCAAAGATAAAGGCTCGCAGACTTTCAAGAGCCGGGTGAAGGTCGTACGATAATTTTCCGGAGCGTAGCCGAAGGCGTGCGGCGGTCGATTGAATAAACTCTTTCCCCCGTCGCACGCCGGATCGGTGCGGCGCGCACTTCAATATCGCTTTATCGTAGAGGAAGGGGGTTCACCATCGTTGATGACGCGTGAGGAAATTTTAGCGGAGATCGTCCGGCTTCAACCCTGGTTTCATCGCATCGACCTGGGTGACGGCATCACGACCAAAACCGAGAGTGTGATGGGCGAACCGGTTGACCATCCGCGCGAGCCGTGGGAGATTATCGGCCAGTGTCTGCCGGATGATTTAAGCGGCAAGACGGTGCTGGATGTCGGTTGCAACGGCGGCTTCTACTGCGTCGAAGCGAAGCGGCGCGGGGCGGCGCGCGTCGTCGGCGTCGACGGCCAGCGGAGCCACGTCCGGCAGGCGTTGTTCGTGCGCAAGGCGCTCGGACTCGACATCGAATTCCGCCGCCTCTCCGTCTATGATTTAGACCCGCGCGCGACGGGGCGTTTCGACATCACGCTCGCGCTCGGCCTTGTCTATCACCTCAAGCATCTCGTCTTCGCGCTCGAAAAATTGTTCGACGTGACGAACGAATTGCTCGTCGTCGAGACGGCGATTATTCCGCCCGCGCAGACGCCGCCCTCGTTCGTGCAGCCGCTCGGCGCGTTCGTGCAGACGTTGCACCCGCTTTACTACGCCGCGAATCCGCCCGCCGCGAAAGAGCAGGTCTTCAACTGGTTTCTGCCCGGCACGGACGCGCTCTGTGCGTTGCTGAAGCAGGTGGGCTTTCAAGCGGTCGAAGTTTTCTCGGTCGTCCGCGACCGCGCCGTGATTGTCTGCCGCAAACACGAAGACGAGCGTGAGCACGGCAATCTCTCGACCGACTACCTCGCCATGCTCACGCTCTCACGCGATGGCGACCGGAACGCGCCGCGCACGTGTGCCGCCGCCGCCGAACTCGTCTTCCATCTCCACGTGGAAAACGCCGGACGCGCGCGTTGGGCGGCGACCGGCGAACCCGAGACACACCGGGGCGCGGTGCATCTCGGCGCGCATCTGTTGCGCGCGAACGAAGACGAGGTCAAATGGGATTACGGTCGTGCGCGGTTGCCCCACGACCTCGCGGCGGGCGAATCGGCGATGGTCGAAATCAATCTGCGCGCGCCCGTTGCGCCCGGCCACTACGTCGTTGAATTCGACATGTTGGCCGAACATCTCGCGTGGTTCGAGGACTTCGGCTCCGGCACCCTGCGACACGAACTCATCGTCGAGTAGAAACACTCAGGTCAGCGATTGATGAAACTAGCAATTTTTAGCCCGCTCAACCCGCAGCAGTCGGGGATTTCAGATTACACCGAGGAGCTTCTGCCGCACCTCGCGGCACAGGCCGAGATTGATCTGTTCGTCGACGGCTTCGCCCCGTCCAACCCGGAAACGAAAGCGCGTTTTCGTCGCTTCGACTACGCCAGCGACCCCGCCGCGTTACGCCGTCTCGATGAATACGATGCGGTCATCTATCACATCGGCAACGACCATCGTTATCACGCGGCGATTCACGAAGCCGCGCTCGCGCATCCCGGCATCGTCGTCATGCACGACTTCGCTCTACAGGATTTCTTTCTCGGACTCGCGCGCGCGCGCGGCGATGTCAAAATTTATCTCGACGAGATGGAAGCCTGTCACGGCGCAGAGGCACGCCTCGCCGCCGAAGCCGCGCTCGCGCGTGGCGGGA
>JBGTHJ010000006.1:0-3974 GCA_041746175.1 Pyrinomonadaceae bacterium | reverse complement strand
CGGTGGTGATGAACGCGGTTCCGGCGCAGGTCGCCGGGGTCGGTCGGCTCGTCGTCGTGACGCCACCGAAGACGCTCGCCGAAACTCCGGCGGTCGCCGCCGCGCTCGTCGAACTCGGCATCACGGAAATCTACGCGGTCGGCGGAGCGCAGGCCGTCGCCGCGCTCGCCTACGGAACAGAAACCATCCCGCGCGTCGATAAAATTACAGGGCCGGGAAACAAATACGTAGCGGCGGCGAAGAAACTGGTGTTCGGCGCGGTCGGCATCGACTCGATTGCGGGGCCGAGCGAGGTCGTCATCCTTGCCGACGATACGGCGCGCGCGGATTTCATCGCCGCTGACCTCCTCGCGCAATCCGAGCACGGCGAAGACGCATCAGCCGTGCTCATCACGACGAGCGACGCGCTCGCCGATGCGGTCGCCGCAGAAGTCGAGCGGCAGTTAGAGACGCTGCCGCGCGCCGCCATCGTGCGGAGTTCGCTCGCGGACTTCGGCGCGGTCTTCGTCGTGCGCGATACGGACGAGGCGTGCGCGCTGGCAAACGAACTCGCGCCCGAACATCTCGAAATCATGATGCGCGATGAAGAGTCGGTGGCGGCGCGCGTGCGTCACGCGGGGGCGATATTCTTCGGCGCGTACACGCCCGAAGCCGTCGGAGATTATTTCGCCGGGCCGAACCATGTGCTGCCGACGGGCGGCGCGTCGCGCTTTTCGTCCGCGCTCGGCGTCCATGATTTTCTCCGGCGCACCAGTATCATTCGTTACACGCGCGACGAACTCCAAACGACCGCGCGCCACATTGCCGCGCTCGCCCACGCCGAAGGACTCGAAGCGCACGCGCGCTCGGCGATGCTCAGAATCGATGAGGAACGACGAACAATTGACGGTGAAGACCGGCTCGATGATGAGTCGGCGTCGCCCGTTTCATTCCCGGCGGCGCGGGAAAGCGACGGTTCGTCGTCCGCCGTCCATCATCCGTCGTCCATCGAACGAATCAAGCCGCGCGTGCGCGGGTTGCGCGCGTACACGCTTTCGCCGGAGCGCGGAGGCATCAAGATCAACCAGAATGAGAATCCGTGGGACGCGCCGCAGCGCATCAAGCAAGAGACCTTAGCGCGACTGCGCGGGCGCGAGTGGTCGCGCTATCCGGATTTCGTGCCGACCAGTTTGCACGAAAAACTGGCGGCGTTCGCGGGGTGGAGTTCGGACGGCATCGTCGCGGGCAACGGCTCGAACGAGTTGATACAAGCGACGCTGATGGTGACGGTGCGCGAGTCGAGCCGCGTGCTTATCTGCGAGCCGACATTTGCGCTCTATCGTCAGGTGACGACCGTGCTCGGCGGCGAAGTCGTCAGCGTTCCGCTCGCGCCCGACCTGAGCTTCGATGCGGATGCGATCCTCCGCGCGGTCGATGCGTCGAAACCGGATGTCACGATCATCTGCTCGCCCAACAATCCGACGGGCGGCGTGTTGGAGATGCGCGACCTCGAACGCCTGCTTGCGCGCGGCGGCGGGCTGGTCGTGGTTGACGAAGCATATTTTGAGTTTGCCGGAAGCACGGTCGTGCCGCTGCTCGAACGTCACAAAAATCTCGTCGTCTTCCGCACGTTCTCAAAGGCGATGGCGTTGGCCGCGCTGCGCGTCGGCTACCTGCTCGCCGCGCCCGAACTGGCGTGCGAAATCAGCAAAGCGGTGCTGCCCTACAATCTCAACGCCGTGTCGCAGACCGCCGCCGAAGTCGCCGTCGAAATGTACGAGACCGAGATGCAGCCCATCGTGCGCCACATCGTCGCCGAACGCGCGCGACTTTTCAAAGAGTTGCAAGCGACGCCGGGACTTCGCCCGGTCGCTTCGCAGGCCAACTTCATGATCGTCGAATCCGACATCGAACCGCGCCGCGTCTATACCGAACTGCTCGCACGCGGCATCCTCATACGCGATGTCAGCGGCTATCCGATGCTCGCCAAATATTTCCGCGTGAGCGTCGGCACGCCCGCCGAAAACGACGCGCTCGTGGCGGGGTTGCGCGAAATTTTTAGAAAAGAAGGGAACCAGCGGTGACTGAACTTGCGACGGGCAGCCGGGTTTTTATCTTGCCAGCCTCCAGATCGCAAACCACTCGCCCCACATTTTTATGAGCGCACAATTACAGACGCCGCCGCGTGCGGCTGAGATTCGACGACAAACGAACGAGACCGACATCCGGGTCGCGCTCGTGCTCGATGGGAGCGGTCGTGCCGCGATTGAGACGGGCGTGCCGTTTCTCAACCACATGCTCGAACTGTTCGCGCGGCACGGGCTGTTCGACCTTGAAGTCGAGTGTCGTGGCGACCTCGAAATCGACGACCATCACTCGGTCGAAGATATCGCCATCACGCTCGGTCAGGCGTTGCTGCAAGCTCTGGGCGACAAGGCAGGAATCGCGCGTTACGGTGCGTCGCTCGTCCCGATGGACGAGGCTCTGTGCCGCGCGGTGATCGATTTGTCGGGTCGCTTTTATCTCGTCTACGAGGTCGAGACGCGACGGCACACCATCGGAAATTTTTCGGTCGAACTCGCCGAACACTTCTGGCGTTCGTTCGCCGAAGCCGCGCGCTGCAACCTGCACATCGACTGCCTGCGCGGTCGCAACACGCACCACATCCTCGAAGCGACGTTCAAGGCGACGGCACGCGCGCTGCGGCAGGCGGTCGAACGCGACCCGCGCGTCGTGGGCGTGTTGAGCACCAAAGGGGTTTTGTGAAACGGTGACGCGCGTCTGCATCATTGATTACGGCGTCGGGAACCTGCGCTCGGTCGAGAAAGCTTTCGCCGCGACGGGCTGCGACGCGCGCGTGAGCGGCGACCCGCGCGTGTTGCGCGAAGCCGAACGCCTCGTGCTGCCCGGCGTCGGCGCGTTCGCCGCGTGCATGAAGGCTCTGACCGAACACGGACTCGAAGAGTTGGTGCGCGAGCGCGTCGGCGAAGGCACGCCGCTGCTCGGCGTCTGCGTCGGGATGCAGATGTTGTTTGAAGAGTCGGACGAGTTTGGTCGCACCGCCGGACTCGGACTACTGCGCGGTCGCGTCCGCCGCTTTGCGAACGACGTGCTCGTCCCGCAAGTCGGCTGGAATCAAATCGCGTGGCGGCGCACCACGCATCCCCTCGTGGACGGCATCGAGAGCGGCGAGTTCTTCTACTTCGTCCACTCTTATTTTTGCGAAGCGACGGACGACGCGGACGTGCTCGGCGCGACCGGCTACGGCGACGAATACGCTTCGGTCGTCGCGCGCGGCAACGTCTGCGGCGTGCAATTTCACCCGGAGAAAAGTCAGTCGGCGGGCTTGCGTCTGCTCAAGAATTTCGCCGCCGCCGACTTTCAAGGCGCGGGGGAAAGTGGGGAAAAAGTCTAAAGGGAAAACATCTAGCCGGAAAGCGTAAAACGTAAAAGCGACGATGACGACGGTGGTTTGCTTTCCCTTTTTTATCTTCCCCTTTCAACCCTTTCCTCCTTTGTATTTCTCATGCTGGCAAAACGAATCATTCCATGTCTCGACGTTGATCGCGGGCGCGTGGTCAAGGGCATCAACTTCGTATCGCTGGTCGATGCGGGCGACCCCGTCGAGCAGGCGCAGCGTTACGACGCGGAACGCGCCGACGAACTCACGTTTCTCGACATCACGGCTTCGTCGGACAAGCGCGCCATCGTCGCCGACCTCGTGCGGCGCGTCGCGGATGAAGTCTTCATCCCGTTCACCGTCGGCGGCGGGTTGAACTCCATCGAAGACATCCGCACAGTGTTGCGCGCGGGCGCGGACAAAGTTTGTTTGAATACGGCGGTGGTTGTGCGCCCGGAACTCATCACCGAGGGCGCGGAGATTTTCGGCAGCCAGTGCGTCGTCGTCGCGATTGACGCGCGGCGCAGAGACCCGAAAGATGCGGGCGCGGGGTGGGAAGTGTTTACGCACGGCGGGCGGCGCGGCGTCGGCTGGG
>JBGTHJ010000005.1:0-2741 GCA_041746175.1 Pyrinomonadaceae bacterium | reverse complement strand
CGCCGCCGCCGCCGACAAGCCTCTGTTAACCATCGGACGCGCGCCCGATAACGACATCGTGCTCGAAGCGCCGGGGGTTTCGCGCCACCACGCGACGCTCGCCTACGGTGGCAACTCTCAACCTGTGATTACCGACACGGGCAGCACCAACGGCATTTTCGTGGGCGGCGAGCCGCTCACCGGCGAGCGCCAACTCACGCCCCACGATCTGGTTTTCATCGGCGGGTTTCTGTTGCGGGTTGACGGGCGGCACGTCAAGCGCCACGACCTGAGCGCCAGCCGGATTACCGCGCGCGGGATTACGAAGGAGATCGGCGGCAGGACGATTCTCAGAGACATCTCGCTCGCGCTTTACCCACGCGAGTTCGTCGGATTGATGGGGCCTTCGGGGTGCGGAAAATCGACGTTGATGGACGCGCTCAACGGTCTGCGTCCCGCCACGTCGGGCATGGTGCTCGTCAACGACCTCGACCTCTATCACAACTTCGACGCGCTGCGCCGCTCCATCGGCTACGTTCCGCAACGCGACATCCTCCACGACGTGCTGACGGTCGAACGCACGCTCTTTTACACGGCGAAGCTGCGCCTGCCCGAAGCGACGCCGCCCGGCGAGTTGCAGCGCATCGTCGATGAAGTGGTCATGACCGTCGGACTCGAAGAACATCGCGCGTCGCCGTTTCGACAGTTGTCCGGCGGACAGCAGAAGCGTCTCAGTCTCGCCATCGAACTCATCACCAAACCCAACTTCATCTTTCTCGATGAACCGACTTCGCCGCTCGACCCCGAAACGACCGAGACGATGATGCTGCTGTTCCGGCGGCTGGCCGACGAAGGCCGCATCGTCGTAATGGTGACGCACAAGTTCGAGAAGTTCGACGAGATGCATCAGGTCGCGATTCTGACGAAGGGCGGGCGGCTCGCCTACTTCGGCCCGCCGCGCGAGGCTCTCAAATATTTCGATTGCCGCGAACCCGGCGAAATCTACCGACGCATCGCCGGACGCGACCCGGAGGAGTTGAACCGCGCCTACGAGGCTTCGCCGACGCACGCGCGTTACGTCGCCGGGCGCATCGCCGAAACCGAAGAGTTGACCCGAACGAGCGGCTCGATGCCGGTCGGCGGCACGGGTGCGGGGGCTTCGAGCGGCGGGGCCGAGCGCCGTTTCGGGTTCCGGCAATGGCTGACGCTGACCCACCGCTATCTCGAAATCAAACTCAAGGATCGCCGCAACACGCTCTTGCTGCTCGCGCAAGCTCCGGTGATCGCCGCCATCCTCGCGCTCATCACGGGCAGCAGTCTCAACGACCCGAAGACGATTTTCATCGGCGCGATCATCGCGATCTGGTTCGGGGCGAACAACGCCGTGCGCGAAATCGTCTCAGAGATTCCGATTTACACGCGCGAACGCCTCGTCAATCTCAAGATTCCGTCGTACGTGCTATCGAAGTTCGCGGTGCTGAGCGGCATCGGGTTGATACAGTGCGCGCTGTTTGTCGCCATCCTGACGATGCTCGGATGTTTGAGCGGCGGCGACTTTCCGTTGCTCACGTTGATTCTCTATCTCACGTTGCTCGCCGGGGTTTCGATGGGGTTGTTGTTCTCCGCCGCCGTCAGTTCGTCGGAGAAGGCGATGAGCATCTTGCCTCTGATACTGATTCCGCAACTGCTGCTCGGCGGGTTTCTCAAACCGCTCGACGATATTTACGTCAACCTGCGAACCAACAGACCCGTCGCCGTCGCCGACTACGAACGCGCCGAAGAGGCCAGAGACAAGCCCGTGACCAAAATGACGGGCGCGCCACCGCCTGACCCCGTCAAGAAGTTCGAGGGACTGGGCGCGGCGCGCATCGGCGGCGACCTCATGATCGCGCGCTGGTCGATCGAGGCGCTGGCGCACGCCGTCAGCATCGACGACGAAGCGGCGCGCCACCATCTGCCGACGAACATGACCGTGCGGGCTTACGAAGCGGTGCTCGAAGACGAACCGGAGAGCGCCATCAAGCGCGCCTATCGCCGCCGCGTCGCGCTCGATGCGACGGCGCTCGGCGGTTTTAGCCTGCTGTTTTTGTTGTTGACGATGCTGGCTCTCAAACGCAAAGACGTTTTATGAAAGGTGACCGCGCCCGCGTGTCACCCGCAGCGAGTCGCAAGACTCGACACTCTCAACCCGAGGAGAACTCACATATGTCTAAAGCTGTACCGCTCGCAGCCATCGGATTGTTCATCGGCGGACTGCTCGGCTTTCTCATGCGTCCCGCCGCGCCGCTCATCGGACAGTTAGACTTTGGCACGGTCATCACGCGCGGCTCGAACCTCACCGGACTCGACATGCTGTTGGTTTCAACCGCGCAGGCTTCGTTTAGCTATCTGGTGTTCGGCGCGATTCTCGGCGCGGTCGCCGGTGTCGTCGTTGCCATGCTGACGGCCAAAGCCAAACCCTCAACCACATGACCCGAGGAGGCGAGATGGTCGGGCATACGATTGATAAAAAATATCGTTTGGACGCCGAGCCTGGGGCGGGCGGGGTGGGGACGGTTTATCGCGCCGCACATCCGTTCGGTCTCGACACGAAGGGTTGCACATAGATGTTCTGTACAGGGTGTGGAACTGCTCTGGCGGACAACACGCGCTTCTGCAATAGCTGCGGAGCGGAGGTGACGGGTACGCACTCGGTATCGGTTGTCGCCGAGAATTTCGGAGCGGGGAAGTTTGGCGCGGATAAGCCGCCGCCATCACCACCG
>JBGTHJ010000004.1:0-16426 GCA_041746175.1 Pyrinomonadaceae bacterium | reverse complement strand
TCGCCCGCCGCGCGGCGCTCATTTCGGTTGCTTGGTCTTGCGCATGGCGACGATCTTTAGCTTCTGTTTCGTGACCGTGTCTTCGAGCATCACGAGGGAGGCGGCCTTCGGGTCGGGGATCGCGAGGACGGCCTCGGTGGCCGACCTGATGGCTACGTCGAGCGTCTTCCCGCCGAATGTGGCGGTGAGATTATCGGTGAAACCCGTCCCAGTGATCTTGACCACGAGGGTCGAAGCCGGTTCGTCCTCTGTAGCAGGCTCGTAGCTGACGGTCTCCACGTCCGAGACGCTCAGGAACGCAGGGTTTGCGACCGCCTCGGATTCGATCGTCTTGACCTTCTTCGGGTTGGTATCCTTAGACACTAGCGAAATCTTGATCGTGTCGTCCGTCGGCGCGGGGAATTCGACGGTCAGGAGGTCTGCCGACTCGAACGAGGTGCTGATCGGCGGTGTCCCGTTGATGAGCACCCGCTCGACCGTGTCGGAAGTCGGCGCGGGCGTCGCGCTGGTCTTCCGGAATCCCGCGCCGGAGATCGTCGCCGTCAGCGAACCGGGCGTTGTCCGGCTGCGGGTCACCCTCACGCGGTCGATCCTGAAGGTAGCCGGGGTTGACGAATTCCCAAACATCTTGGTCGGGAACTCGCTGAGCTTCGTGTCCCTCTTATCGTTGATCCTGAGGCGTAGGTCATTGATGTCTTTGGCCCGCCCCGGCGCAATGAGCGTGATGGTCGGCGTGCCCGAGAAATCGGGCGGCATCTTGAACCAGAACAGGACTTTTTCCGAGTCAATGCGCTCGATCTCGCCGGTTACCTCCGCGTTTTTGAGATCGTCGGCGGTAAGGCGTCCCGCCTCGCTATCGTCGCGGATGAGGGGCTGCGCGAGACCGATAGAGTGGACGAGCGGGACACCATCGATGAGGACGCCGATCTGGGGTGAGAAGTTTTTGCCGGAGATCGATACCACGATGCGCTTGCCTTTGGCCACGGCTTGGAAATCGATTCTTTCGACCCAGAAGTCGTTGCCGCCGTTGACGCGGGCGCTCGGGATGGGCACGACAAAGGCCTTTGTCCGCTCGCCGCCGCAGTTGCGGCTCGTGCGGTTGTCGGCGTTCCACTCTGGCTGCTTGGTGTGAGCGAAATCGTTCGGCGGGAAATAGGAGCGCGGGAAATAGCAGCCGTTCGATTCCAGCACAAGCGAGGTCGCTTCCTCCGGCACGACGACGACGGCGTAGGTGGTGCGCACGCCCGATGTCAGCCGGTCTGTGCCAGGCATCGGCGTGAACGTCCAGCCGAACTCGCGTGCGCCCTTGCCGAAGGCCGCCGAGTAGAGTTCCTGCTGGACGAACTGCGAGAACTGCTCGCGCTGGCGCTGGACTTTGAGGCTCGACCCAAAACCGAAGAGTGTGGAGAGCACGAAGTTGAACGCGCCCGACTTCACGCGCAGATTCATGTCATTGACGTTAAGCGAACTCTGGCGCGGGATGAGATCGACGGTACGCACCATCCGGTTCGACAAGTCGGCGTTCTTCGTTCTCAGATAGCCGTCCAGTATTGACGGGGTGGGCGTCGGAGCAGGGACACCGTCCGGCAGAGGGATAGGCGGCTCATCCAGATCGACGAACACGTCCCGGTATGCGACCTGCAACGGTCTCGGGGGCGCCGTGCAGGCGGTCGAGATGCTCAGGCTCCAGCCGCCGCTCAAACTGCCGGCCACCTCGCCCTCGTCGTCCACGACGTACAGGCTCCACACGCCGTCCGGGTCTGTGCCGTTGAAGACCGAGAGAGCTGAGCCTCCGAGAGGCACTGGCACGCCTGAGGGGAACTTGTCGGCGTCGCCGCTCGCGGCATTCGTCGGATTGTAAGTGTCACTGGCGAGCGGCCCCATGTCGGGCAACGCCCCGGCGGGGGCCGCGTCGTCGAGCGTGATATTCAAGCCGTCAGCGAGCATGGAGCCGCCGACGTCAGACATGATAAGCGCGTTCTGACCCTGCGGGCCGACTAACAGTAGGTCTATGTCGTCGGGTGTGGGGTGGCGCAGGCCGTTGAGCGTCACCGTCACCTTCGTCACTTTGCCGGGGACTGAGACGGTGATACTCGACGGGCTGGGATCATCTGCCGGTGGCAGCGATGGCTTGTCTTTAATCCTAACGACGTTCGAATTGTTGGGGCCTTCATACGCGAATGTCTCGGTAGCCGCAGGTAGGCAGGGAGTCATCGACCTGAGCGGCAGAGCGATCGGCTGGCCGTGTAGGATGGAATTGAAGTCCTGCGTGACGGTCACGGGCCGCAGGTTTTCGTCAACCGAAGGGGTAGGGACGGGGACAGGGACGGGCGCGTCGTTCGTGCGCTCGCGCCTCGTGTAACCCGCGATCCGCCACCAAGACTGCGCCCACTTGCGCTTCGACTCGTGGTGCGCGGCGTTGACGGTCTGCGGCAGTTCGAGGAAGACGAGCCGCTCGCCGGGGCCGAGTTCGTCGCGCAAGAGCGCGAGTTGCTTCGAGATAATCTCGTATTGCATCTGGAGGAAGTTGTCGAGCCGGAGCGCGGCGTTGAGTTGGGGCGACTCGTTGAACTTCGCGATCTGCTTGGCGGCTGCCTCCTTGAAGGCGTCGTCGAAGACACTCTTGGGCAGCTTGTTGGGGTCGAACGTGGCCCCACCCTCGGTGGCCTTGAGCGCACCCGAAGGCTCGGTAAGTGTTCCCAACTCACCGTCGAGTTGCTCGATCTGTTTGTCCACGCGGGCGAGGCGGTTGGTCTTGGCGGCGATCCGGGCGTCGATACGCTTTTTCTCGTCCTCGTCTTCGACATCCACCTTTGCCGTCTCCAGTTCCTCGATCTCGCCCGTCAGCCGGAGCGACTCGCGGCGTAGGCCATCGCGCTCGGAGACGAGTTCCTGACGGCGCCCGGCGTTGAAGGTCTGATTGCCAGAGAGCAGGCGGTTAGAAGCGAGGTCGGCCTGGTTGAAGGTGGCGCCGAATTCGACCAGCATTCGCATCACGTCGAAACGCAGTCCGGAGATCTCGTTCGGGTCGAGGTCTTCGAGTCTCTTCGCTTTGAGGTCGAGGTTGCGCCGATGCATTTGCGCCAGCAGGTAGTGAGCCTGCTCCAGCGTCCAGAGGTTGGGCTGTTCGGCGTTGACAACGATCACGCGTCTCCGCTGCGCGACGGCCTTCAAGGGAAAGAGCGAGAGCAGCAAGCAGAAACACATGAGCCACGCCGCACTACATCTAGCGATTTTGATTCCAGCCGACATTGGGGTCGTCCTCCGGTCCGGGTCGAGTTATGATTCAGAGAGCTACGCAGGTTCGTCGATCTCTAAGTATATTCTCTGGTTCGTGGGTCGCGGCTGAGGTCGCGGTTGCGCGAGCCGTTCACGAGCTGAGAATGTTCAGGGCGGTTGTGATTGACCGGCGCAGGAGGGCGTCCTCGCCGGACGGTTGAACAGGCCGCTCCGCGCCGAGGGAAGACGCTCTGCCGGGCGCCGCAGAGACGGTGGAGGAGGCGGCGAGGACGAGTCGCGCGTTTTTCGCCCTTTCCTCGAACATCTCCCGCGCCTGCTGAGCCTGCTCCTTTACGTGCTGGACGGCGTCGGCCTTTTGCGTCTGCCGACCGATCTCGTCCTTCAGCGTCTTCTCGTTCTGTTGGGAGGGGAGACGCCCGAAGTAGTAGCCGATGATGACGAAGATGAGCGGTTCGAGGCGCACCACCATCCGCTCGTCCGAGAGTGGCCGGAGCCACCCGCTAAGCGCCGCGCCGTAGAGCGTGACAAACAGTAAGGTCAGGACAACCATCACCCAGCTCTTCAGGACATCGGCTATCTCCTGTCCCCGGGGTGGGGCGAGTTTATCGCTCATTGCTGTCATCCTTTATCTTCATGGCTCGTGCGCCACCTTTCAGGGAAATTGTTGAAAAACCGTCGAGCGCGTTGTATAAATGCTCTCACGCTGGGCGCGCGAGTTAATCGTTGAAAAGTGTTTGGTCTAGATCATGCGGGTTCGCGTCCGTCATTCATCACCTACATTCATTAACGCACCAAATCGACCCGGAAGCTCTCACCGCAGCTGAAATTATTTACTTTGACAGGCGCGGGGCGTCGGCCTCCACGATACGCGACCCAACCTTCTCCCTGCTCAAGCCGTCCGCCGGACGAGGATTAACTACGATGCCCCCTTCATCAGAGCCTCCACAGATCACCGAACTGCTTGTCTCGTGGAGCAAGGGCGACCGCGCCGCGCTAGAGAGTTTAATGCCTCTGGTCGAGCAGGAACTCCACCGACTCGCCCACTACTACATGCGCCGCGAGCACAAAGACCACACGCTGCAAACCACTGCTCTGATCAACGAGACGTTCCTCCGCCTCGTCGATCAGGATCGCGTCAGGTGGCAGAACCGCTCACACTTCTACGGCATCGCCGCGCAGATCATGCGGCGCGTTTTGATCAACTACGCGCGCGACAAGAAACGCGAAAAGCGTGGCGGCGGAACCTATCGAGTTTCGCTCTCGGAGGCGGATGCGGTGGCGGAAGAGAGATCCATCGAGATATTGGCTTTGGACGAAGCATTGCAGAAACTTTCGGCGCTCGACGAACGCAAGGGTCGCGTCGTGGAGCTGAGATATTTCGGCGGGTTGAGCGTCCAGGAGACAGCCGAAGTGCTCGCCGTGTCGCCGGTCACGGTGGCGCGCGATTGGGACATGGCGCGGGCTTGGCTGGCCCGCGAGATGCGTCATGGAAGCTGAGGACTGGGAACGCATCGAGAGTTTGTTTCACGCGGCACTGCCACTCGATGTGAGCGCACGCGCCGCACACCTCGAACTGGCCTGCGCGGGGGACGAGGCGTTGCGCGCCGAGGTCGAATCCTTGCTCGCCGCCTCCGAGCGAGACGCGGGCTTCCTCGCGGAGAACGCTTTCAACGTGGGGCTACAGGTCTTGTCCGGCGCGCGGGCTAAGCGGTTGGAGGGCGAGCGGATCGGGCGTTATCAGATTCTCCGTCGACTGGGCATAGGCGGCATGGGCGAGGTCTATCTGGCGGAGGATACACAGCTTGGGCGCAAGATCGCGCTCAAATTTCTCTCCGGCAAGCTCGTGGATGACAACTGGGCCAAGCGCCAACTCGTGAAAGAAGCTCAGGCCGTGGCGATGGCGGAGCATCCGAACATCTGCCCCATCTACGGCATCGAGGAGATAGAAGGCCACAGTTTCATCGTCATGCAGTACGTCGAGGGCGAAACCCTCGCCGACCTCATCGCCGCGCGCCGACCCGCCGTCGCCGAGGCGCTCTCGCTCGGCGCGCAGATCGTGGCCGCACTCGCCGAGGCACACGCGCACGGGATCATTCACCGCGACATTAAACCGCAGAACGTCGTGGTGGGTGGCGGCGGTCAGGTCAAGGTGCTTGACTTCGGCCTCGCCAAGATCGTCCACCGCAAAGACAGGGTCGCGCCGCTCGGCGATGATTCGAGCCGCGTCTCTCAGGGCGGCCTCGTCATCGGAACCGTCGCTTATATGTCGCCCGAACAGTTGCGCGCCGAGAGGCTCGACTTTCGCAGCGATATCTTCAGTCTCGGTACGGTGCTCTACGAGTTGTTCACGGGTCGGAAGCCTTTCGCGCACGCGAGCCATGCCGAGGTCATCTCGGCCATTCTCACCAGCCAGCCGTCGCCGCTCGCCGAACATTCGCCGGACATCCAGCCCGAACTCGACCGCATCGTCTTCCGTTGTCTGGAGAAGGATCGGGAAAAGCGTTATCAGTCAGCCAGCGAACTGCTCTATGATCTCGGCAACATTCAACAGCGCGGAGCCGCCGCGCCGACCCGTCGCCGCACGCACAATTCCGCCGCCGCGCTCGCGCTGCTGCTCTTCCTCATCGTCATCTCCGCCTACGCCTATCACCGTTTCACGCGGCCCTACAAATTGGCTGTGCTTCCCATCGTTAACGAGAGCGGCGACGCCGTCGTCGAGTATCTCGGCGACAGTCTGGCCGAGAGTTTAGTCAGCAAGTTCTCCCGCCTTTCCGGTTTGCGCGTCAGCCCCTTCACGACCACCTCCGGCTACCGTGGCGAGCGCCGTCGCTCGCCGCAAGAGGCCGGACGCGAGCTTGATGTTGACGCCGTGCTCATCGGACGAATCGTGCGCGGGGGCGACTCGCTCATCCTGAAGACGGAACTCATCGACGCATCCGATGGAGCTCAATTGTGGGGCGAACGCTACGATGATATCAACACGATCTCCATCGCCAGCGTCCAGCACGACATCGCGGCCAAGGTAGGGACGGCGATGGCATTGTCCATGGGGGGAAGGGAGCAAAACCTCTTGACCGCCCAAGACCCCGACAACGAAGAGGCGTTGCGCGAATACTTTCGCGGCAGGTATCTGTGGAGGAACCGCAGCAAGGAGAACATTCAGAAGGCCGTCGAGAAGTTTAATGCGGCCATCGCGCTCGACCCGTCTTTCGCCAAAGCGCACGCCGGGCTGGCAGATTGCTACGCGCTGATGAACAGCCCGGCCTACGGCAATATGCCGACCGGAGAAGCCATGAACCGCGCGCGCGCGGCGGCCAGACAGGCGCTAGCCATCGACAACTCGCTCGCCGAGGCGCACACCTCGCTGGGCGTCGTCCACCTCAAGTACGACTGGGATTGGGCGGAGGCCGAGAGCCGTTTTCGCCATGCCCTCAGCCTCGACCCTGACTACGCTCCGGCGCACTACTGGTACTCGCACCTGCTCACCGTGACGGGTCGCCAGCCAGAGGCTGTTGCCGAGAGCGAACAAGCCCGCCGGCTCGATCCGCTCTCCCCGCTGACGCGCATGAACTTCTGCCGCGAGTTCTACTTCGGCAGGCAATTCGACACGGCGGCGGCCTGCCTCCACGAAATGCTTCGGGAAGACCCCGCGAACGTCAACGCGCAGCGCACGCTCGGTTTCGTCTATTTGCAGCAGGGGATGAACGACACGGCCATCGAAATCTTTGAAAAAATACCCGACACGAACAAGGCTTTGAAGATGGTCGCGCTCGGCTACGCTTATGCGCGCGCGGGGCGCAAGGCCGAGGCGCGCGGCATCCTCGCCGAAGTGGAGAAGATGGCCGCGCAGACCTACATCCCTCCACACGAGCGCGCGGTCATCTACCTCGGCCTCGACGACAAAGATCGCACCTTCCACTGGCTGAATAAGGCTTGCGACGAACGGTTCGCGACGATGATCTACCTGACGGTCGATCCCGCCTTCGACACCCTGCGCGCCGACCCGCGCTTCGACGCCCTCGCGCGCCGCGTCAATCTTCAATCGCCGCCCCGCGCTTAACTTCGCCGCACCCGGAGAAACCTCTCGCCTGTTTGGGCAGCTTCAGGCAAATGGCGGATCGCTTTATAGCGGTTTGCAATTGGGTGAGTGCCGGGAGCGCCAGCGTCCCGCTGGCCAGCGTGCTCGGAGCACGTTCAATGGTTCGCGTTCTCCAAACGCGCTCAATGCGAGCGGGACGCTCGCGCTCCCAGCCGATGCCGCTCTTTCATGTGCTATATGCAATTGCAACTTGCTATAGTTTCGCCAGCAATGTTCGGGCAACCTGAGCGGCGACGGGTTGACGGCGGGTGTCTGCGGTGAGCAACGCAATGATGAGTTGCGAGACTTCCGTCGGGACGTTGCGCCTGAGCCTGCGAATCGCCGGAGGCGCGGCGTCGGCAGCCGGGAGGTCGCCCGTCAGCAGAAGGTGGAGGGTCGCGCCGAGCGCGTAGAGGTCTTCGTAAACCGCCGACTCTGCGCCGGCGCGCCGTCGCGCGGCTGGCGGGGTGAAGCCCTCCGTCCCCAAGAGCAATGGGTCGGAATGTGCGACGGGACAGGCTCCTTCAAAATCCAGAGGTCGCAACGCGCCCGCTTTCGTCAACATGATGTTCGATGGTTTGCAATCCCGCCACACCCAACCGGCGGCGTGGATGCGCGCCAAGAGGAGTGCCAAGTCGCCTCCCAGCCGGAGGCCACGCCGCAGCGAGAGCCTCCGCCTTCTCCGTCTCAGATCCGACTCCAATGTTTCCCCCGCGATGAACTCGCTCACCAAATAATAGTTTCCTTCGACCTCGAATGACGCATAAACGCGCGGCGCATTCACACCCTCCGCCGCTGCGAGCGACCTGAGCACGTGCTCTTCATTCCTCACCCTCCACGCGCCGTCGCGCCCGTCCCACGCGAGTTCGCCTCCGCGACGCCCCTCCTTGAGGATACACAAGCGCGGCGGGTTGCTTCCGGCGTCCACCGCTTCGTACACGCCGCCTCTGCCTCGCTGGGCCAGCGCGCGGAAGGCGCGGTAGGTGGTCTGAAGCGGGCTGGCCTGCGCGGCGTCTGGCTCATCGCTGGGCGCTTGGAACTCGGCGAAGGGATTGGTGGCCCATGCGGGCTGTCCCGCCGCCGCGTCACGCCGGTCTGGAACAAGGCGTCCCGACGGGTCGCGGATGGCCGGGGTGCGCGTCCCGTCCGGGTTCTCTATTTCGTGATGGCTGAACGCGCCGTAGCGGTAATAGACGCAACCGTCGGGACGAAAGCGATAGTCGTAGGGCACGACCGGCGCGGACATGCCCCGTGTCAACTCATAGAGTTCGCGCGCCAGACCCGACGCCTCCGCGGGCGTCGCTGGATAGACGGTCACTACTTTGCCGACCTGCCCGTAGCCGTAGTGGAGGCCGCTGTTGATTCTGTGTACTTCGAGGAGCGAGGCGGGCGCTTTGAAGAGCGTGTCGCGGCGGTGGAGCAGGGGGGCGATCTTTTCGAGGACTTGGCAGGCCGTCAGCAGGGTCGCGGAGACGTGGAGTTTCCATCCCTGCTCTGGAGCGCCGGGTGATCTGCGACGGCTGAAACGCCAGATCGCGCCTTCGGCAGCTATTGGAAGATAGCGCGCGCAAAGCCCCCGCCAGCATTCGCTCAGGTCAGCGCGCAGAAGAGCGGGCGCGTGTTCGGAGACGTGTTCGGGCGGCGCGTGCATATACTCTCTCAGGCGGGCGGGCGGGGCGGCTAGCTCAGCCGCCCGCTCGCGCCCGACGCTTTCGGTAGATGTCTAAAACGGAGGCTTCAACCTTCGTCGCAAGGCGCGTCGAGAAATCCCGTCACGCCGTCGAGCATTTTCGTGTCGGTTCCCGGCAGACACATCGCGTTCGCGACGAGGTAAACCCGCGCTTGCGCGATGTACGGATGGCAATGATCTTCATCTCTGGTCGTCAGCCGCGCCAATTGCGCGGGCGTCCCGGCGAAATTGAAATTCTTCATGTACGTAATCCACTTCTTCGACCCGAACCCCTCGTAAAACGCGTCGATGGCCTGCTCCCTCAGTTCGTCGCCCAGATCGGGGTTTTCCTTGACTCTACCCTGAATTTCGCGAATCTGATCTTCAATCGACAAAGTCTCTGCCGTGTTGCCGTCTCTTTCTTCTGCCATCTTGATGCTCCTTATCTGATGTGTGTCCGCGATGTCTGCGAGGGGGTTTGCGCCCGTTAAATGCCGAGCGGATTGAGATGATTGCGGGTGCTCCGGTGCACGAAATGCAGCAAATCGGGCATGAAGAACGTTCGCGCTGCCCTGCCGAGGTCGGGACTCCAGACGAGCACGCCCGGCTCGTCGCGCGGCAAAATTGAAACTCGGCTCCGCTTGATCAAAGCGACGAAAGTTTCCGCCACGATGCGGCTCCCCACGGGGCCGAGCCGATCTCCCTGGTGGTGATGCTCTGCTTCTTTCAGGATGTAGTACCAAAGAGGAGTTTCGCGGTCAAAACTTAGGCGTTCGAGAATCTCGCGGCGCTCCGAATCCTCCCCCGCCTTGAGCTCGTCGGGCGTGAGCGCCGGGACGATGAGCCTTTCGGCGATGCTCTGCCCTGAAGGCACGCCGAGCGTGCGTCCGCGCAGCAGGTTTCGCATCGGCAGCGAACCCATGATTTCTTCTTCGCCCTGCTTGAAGGTCAGGAGTTTCGTCATCGCCGTGACGAGCGAGGGCGTGATCTTTCGCACCTGATTGGAGCGCAAATTCGTCATGACGCCGGGAAAGCCCTCGAAGTTGTAGAAGCGCGTCCAATCAATGATCCAACTGTTCGGCAGACGCACGCGGTTGAAGAGAGCCTGCTGGCCGAACCCCGTGAAGACGAAGAGGTCGAGCAGCGCGGCGGCGGAGACCCCGTGCGGCTTCGACTGGAAAACGCCGTTCCACTGGTAGGTGGACTTGACGAGGCTGTGCCCGAAACGGAAAGCGGCCATCGCGAACTCGAATGGCACGAACGGCGGCTCGCCTTCCTCAAATACCAGATGCCGGCAGCCCTGTTCGATGACATCCGTGAGGACGCCCGGCTCGATCACTTTCGGCAAGTAGTCGCAGAGGATGAGCCACTGATAATAGCGCACGACTTCATCGCGAGCCGCCTCGAATAAAGCCTCGCCCGAGTGTGTGGTGGAGAGACGCTCGACCATCGCATTATGGAATTTGATGAAGGAGAGGTGGGTTTGCGCGACGGCTAAATTCTCGTCATTACGCGGATCAACTATCGCCGCCGCCTCGCGCTTATCCGGATCGCCTTCGCGCGGCAGGTCATTCGGAAAGATATTCGCCACTCCCCCGGCCTTGTCTTCACGCGTTTCGCCGACGCGCAGTCTGATGCCGTCGTCCTCGTATATTTTTCTGCCGAGTGCGGACTGCTTCAGCGCCGCCGGGTCGTACCCGTAGAGGCTGTCCAGATCGAGCGCGGGCGAGCGCAGGGATATTTCGTCTTCGGGCTCGCTAAGCGCGGTCGGCGTTTGGTGGGTCTTCGCGTGGAACGAGAGGTCGTGGTCTATAAATTGACCCAGATAGACGTATCCAGCGGGTAGCGAAAGATTGTTTCCGGGACTTGTTCGCTCTTTCATGTCAAGCCCCAGTTCAATCAAGTCTTCGCGCTCGGGGCGGTAGGACGCCAGGTTCGGACGGCGAAACATTCTGCCGTAACGAAAGTCGCCGGACGCGCCTGCGGGGAGCACGTTACGGGTGAGCTTGAATCCCAAAGCCTCCGCCGAAACGAATCCTCCGGGAACGTTTAGAGCTTCGACGAATCTTTCGTCATCAATAATAAATTGTGTGGTCTCTCTGCCCAGTTTCTTCATAACAGCGCATCCTCGTAAAGCGATGGTCGAATTTCAGGCCGATGTATCCCGTTCGTTTCCCGGTTCATTGATTAACGCACCGTGCGACCCGGAAAACTATCAATCGGCGTGAAGTAGTTCATGCCGTGCCCGGGTTTGTGCGCGACCTCGGTGTTCAGCTTTTTTTACTCATCGTTATCGGCACCTGTCTGGAGGTGGATCAGATGTCGAGAGACCTGGTAATGACCGGCTGCCTCTGGATCACGTGGGAGACATCGCGGCGGAGAGGCGTCTACACACAACGGCACCTCAAAGTTCGCCGAGTTTTGCCCCCCTTCCCTTATTTATTGAGATAATAGCGCGATTTCGCGCGCCGCATCACTCTTACCGGCGGAGCCACTTCTGACAACGAAACCCGCATGAACATCGACGTTCATGCGAGTTTCTGGCTTTCGAGTCCGGGAATCGTCCCAAAAAGTCACCCGCCTGTGCAGTACGCAGCATGGTGGGAGCTGATTTGCGGCGGTCTGCGGCGTCCGGTTGGGCGCAGGATAATCACCATGGCAACTCTTCACCGAGATGGATGAATTTGCCCGTATAGCCGTCAGCCGGGAGCGTCGCCAACGCGACCGACGTTTTCGCGCCGTCCTCGACTTTCAATTCGCCGTTCGCGTTCATGTCGGTCGCGACCGAGCCCGGATGCGCCGCGTTGACTTTGATCGGCGTGTCTTTCAACTCGTAAGCCAGATGTACCGCATAACCGTTGAGCGCAGTTTTTGAAATATCGTAGGCCGGCATTTTGTAGTCGTAAAACTCACAGGCCGGGTCGCTGTGCAAAGTCAGCGAACCGAGTCCGCTCGATAAAAAGACGATCCGCCCCGCCTCAGATTTTTTGACCAGCGGCAGCAGCGTTTGCGTCAACGCGATGACGTTGAAAAAGTTGGTGTCGAAGGTTTTGCGGAACACGTCGAGCGACGTTCGGCTGGCCGGGACGGGCGCGCCGTCTTCCATCGCGTCGAGGAAGATTCCGGCATTGTTGATTAGCACGTCGAGTCTGCCGAACCTCTCCCCGATATGCCGCGCCGCCTCGTCGTGTGTGCTCTGGTCGTCCACGTCGAGCAGGATGAACTCGACATCCAAGCCCTCATCTTTTAATTTCCCGGTCGCCGCTGCGCCCTTCTCCGGGTCGCGTGCGCCGAGCAAAATCCTGAAACCCTGTTGCCCTAATTGCCTCGCCGTTTCAAATCCGATGCCGCGATTTGCTCCGGTAATCAGGGCTGTTTTCTTGTCGTCCGGCTCGCTCATAATAGTTTCCTTTTTCGGTTAAGGCGCTGATGCCTACCGGGTTGGTGACATTCGGTTCGGGCGCGCGGGTTGCGCCGTCGCCCGCTGCCTGTCCGACACAAGATGAGATATCCGCTATCTCGTTGTCGGTACTATGTCGCATATTCTCTATCTCGTTGTCGATGCCATCGGGACGAGGCGGGGGATGAAGGCTGGCTTGGCGTCGCCCCGGGAACCGTCCGACCCACTCCGGTTAGCATCTCTTGTCGCGGCGGGCGCGATGCGTTCGATCAGGCGTCGCTTCGACTTATTTTTCCGATGCGTACAAGAAGATGCGCCCGCGACCAAAAACGTGCGACACTCTGACTCCTGCGATGTGTGCGGATTGACGCGTCGCATTTGTGGTGAGGCGCATTTGTGATTGAGGCCATCGAAGCTATGTCGGAACCGAAATATCATGATGCGCGGGCGGTCGCAGCGACGGCGCAAGCGCACTTCGCGCGGCATATCGCGGCGCAGCAACAGGGACGGCCAGACCTCGCGCCGTCACCACCACCGGATGCGCGGGCGATTGAATCGATTATCGACGTGGCGTTCTGGGCGAGTCTGCGGCGCGAGGAAGGATACTTCCCGAAAATCTCGCTCGCGTTGTTCCCGCCCGAACAAGCAGGCCAGCCGTTGATATTCGAGCAACGTCTGCCGCTCACTCCGCACGGACTGTCGCGGCTCGCGCCCGCGGTCGAGCGCCCCGGCATCCACCTCGGCGTCTGGCGCGACCGCGACGATGAACTGTACGTGTGGGGCACCAGCCGGACGATTCCGAGGTTCTGCTTCGTGCTGGAAGTCATCGAGCCGGGGCTGCTGGTGGTGAAGTACCGGCGCGGTCAGGAGACGGGCAAGTTCGTCAACGTCGTCGTCCTCAAGGGCGATCAGATCAAGGCGGTGAACGAAGATGGGATGGCGCCGTCTGACTGCCCGGCTCCGGTAACTTCGCTGCTCGGCTTCGGCTCGCCCGAATCGCAGGGCGACTCTGTAAACGTGATCGTGCAACTGGCCGCCTCGATGCGCGCGCACGGGCGTGGCGGCTCGCTGCTCGTCGTGCCGCACGGCACACAGACGTGGCGCGAGTCGATCATCCAACCCGTCTCGTACTCCGTCGTGCCTACTTATTCCGAACTGGCGCAACTCATGCAACAAGAGACCAGCCAGCGGAGCCAGCGTCTGTGGCAAGAGACGCTCATCGATGCGGTCGAAGCGATTGCCGGACTGACCGCCGTTGACGGCGCGACCGTGATTAGCGACCGCTACGAACTGTTCGCCTTTGGCGCGAAGATTCGACGCCGCGACGGCGGCACACAGCTTGAGCAGACGATCCTCACCGAACCCATCATCGGCGGGGTGGCTTCGGTCGTCTATCCTTCGCAACTCGGCGGAACGCGACACATCTCGGCGGCGCAGTTCGTACAGGATCAACACGACACGGTCGCCCTCGTCGCGTCGCAGGACGGGCGGTTCACCATCTTCGCGTGGTCGCCTTGTGAACAGATGCCCCACGCGCACCGCGTCGAGACATTGCTGCTCTGATAGCTCCGCGTGTCGCGGCCTCGAAAAATTCGCTCCCCTTAAATGTGTCCGTTTATAGCGGTCGAAATTGGCCGCCCGGCGGGTTCGTGTACGATATCCGTCATTCTGTGATATTCTTCCGACAAGTTAGCCGCTCGCCTACAGAATCGAGTCCCTTGCTCCTTCTGGATGACGTTTGTTGACTATTTCATTGCTCTCTCAAACGACGAGCGGTGGACAAAAATTCTGTTCAATTCAGGGACAAGCGACGATGAAGATTCTACTCTACAACCCCGACAACGGTGTGACGCGTAATTTCATGCCGCACCTCTGGATGTTTCTGCTACAGGCGCTCACGCCCGAAGGCCACGAGGTGCTGCTGATCGACGGCAACGCCCGCGCGATGAACGAGGCGGAACTCGTCGAGTTTGTGCGCGCAGAGGGCATCGGACTCGTCGGCATCGGAGCGATGACGCGGATGATCGCGAAGGCCTACCGCGTGGCCGATGCGTTGCGCGCCGCCGGCATCCTCGTCGTGATGGGTGGGCCGCACGTCACCGAAGTTCCCGATGAAGCTCTGGGTCGCGACGGCGGCGTCCGGCACGCCGATGCGATTGCGCTCGGCGAAGCCGATGAGACGTGGCCGCAGATCGTGCTCGATGCCGCGCGTGGCGAACTTAAAGACGTGTACCAGCCCGAACGCGACGCGAAGGGGCTCGACCGCAAGCCGAGCCTGCAAGAATATCCGGTCATCCCGTGGGAGACGCTGGAGATCGACCAATTCAACATCGTGCCGAAATTTTTGCGCCCCTTGCTCAAGCGTGCGGGCGGCGGTTGGAAGACGTTTCACGTCGTGCCGATTGAGACGGGACGCGGTTGCCCGTATGGTTGCGAGTTCTGCACCGTCACCGGATTCTTCGGCGACGCGATTCGCTTTCGCACTAACGAAAGCGTCATCGACGAACTGTTGCGGCTCAAAGCCCGCGCGCGCCGCGAGGAAGGTCAGGTCGCGGTCTTCTTCATCGACGACAATCTCGCGATCAATACGAAGCGTCTGAAGTCGCTTTTGCGCGACATGATCGCGGCCAACGCGCAACTGCCGTGGGTCGCGCAGATCAGCGCGAACCTGTTGCGCGACGAGGAACTGGTTGACCTCATCGCCGAGTCGGGCGGCAGGTGGATATTTATCGGCATGGAGTCAATCGACCCGGCCAATATGGCCGACGTGAACAAAAATTTCAGCAAGCCGAGCGAGTACGGCGCGGTGCTTCAGCGTCTGGCCGAGCGCAACGTCTACGCCATCACGTCGTTCATCTTCGGGATGGACAACGACGCGCCGGGCGTGGCCGAACGGACGCTCAAAGAGATTCACTCGTGGCCGCCGGGGCTGCCCGTCTTCGGTCAACTGACGCCGTTTCCGGCGACGCCGCTCTACGACCGTCTAGCCAAAGCCGGGCGGCTCGCACGTCCGAAACACTGGTTGGACTTTGCGCCTTTCGAGATGGCGCACGCCCCGCTCAAGATGTCGATCAAAGAGGCGCGCACCGAGGTTGACCTCGCGTGGTCAACCTCCTACAGTCCCGCACGCAACGCTTCCGCCCTCGACGCCATCAGCCAAACGCCCATCCAGTATCGCATCAGCCACCTCGTCGCACGCCTCTTTTTTCGCGGCATCTATTTCCCACAGATGAACCGGCGCGCGTGGCTCCGCCTTGTCGCGGACAACCGGCAGCCGATCTTCGGGTTGCTCAGAGAAGGCGTCAGCGCGTGGCGCGCGGCGCGGCGCAAAAAGCGTTCGGTGGCCGCGACGGTGAACGGATGAAACGGCGTCGGAAGTTGCGCGCGGGGGTGTTTCGCGACGCTTGAGGCGGTTGGCCTGATCGAACCGATTGGCGTGGCGAACGGCAGATGAAGAATGAGAGCTTGCAACTTCAGCGCTTGATAGTGCATCATAGCTCCGGTTAAACCTTCTCTCTTGCATCAACGGTGATGCGCTACACGCTTGATAGTATTTTGCGATGGCGTTCTGGATAGTTCGAGAGTAGGCTGATTTCAACTTTAGAAGCCGCTCGTTAGCAGAGCACCCGAACACGAAGCCTTCGCTGCCTACCGTTACACCGAAGCCACTTAGATTCGCAGCTTCTCACAAACGCTCCTTGGTACAGGAGAGGTACATCTACATGTCAATGAAACTTTACGTCGGAAATCTGTCGTTCCAAACTTCGAGCGAGGATTTGCAGCAACTGTTCGCGCAGGCGGGCACGGTCGAGTCAGCTTCAGTGGTTGAAGATCGAGATACGGGACGCTCGCGCGGCTTCGGCTTCGTCGAAATGTCTTCAAAGGAAGAGGGCGAAGCGGCCATTACGCAATTCAACGGCAAAGAAGTCAACGGACGCGCGCTCACTGTTAACGAAGCTCGCCCGCGCGAAAATCGCGGCGGCGGCGGTGGCGGTGGCGGACGTGGCGGCTACGGCGGCGGTGGCGGTGGCAATCGCAG
>JBGTHJ010000003.1:0-6714 GCA_041746175.1 Pyrinomonadaceae bacterium | reverse complement strand
CCGCGTGCTGCTGCTGACGCCCGCGCACTTCGATGCGGGCTGGCGTCCGTCGTGGCTGGTCGAAGGTCGCGCCGGAGCAATCGTGGACGGGGGCGACACACAAACGGGCAGTCTCGCTGTCGCGCTCAAGGCCGCCGCCGTCGGGCGCGCAGAGGTCGTCTCCGGGTGGGACTTCCAACGCCGGGGGCCGAAGCCGACGCGGCGACTCGTCCCGGCGGGCGCGGTCTTCTTCGTCAGGCTGCGGGGCGAAGAGGCGGCGATTAAGAGTTGGATCGAGGCGGTCTGGATGCGCTGCGTAAGCGACGGCGAGCAAGACCGCATGGATGGCTTCGGCCTCGCCGCGCTCGGCGTCTGGCCGGAAGGGAAAGGACTCGACTGAGATGGGCAGACCGAAACCGAGAAGCAAAGACGGCAAAGTAGAGATGACTGCGCCCGCCGCCGCCGCAGTCCACGCGCGCCGGGCCACCGACCTCATCACACAGGTGCGCCGCTACCGGCTCATCACGCCGCTCTTCAGCGGCGGCGTCACGCCGGGCGTCAATGATGAGGTCACACTCATCAGCGGCAAGGCCGTCCGCGGCCACCTCCGCTTCTGGTGGCGCGCCACGCGCGGCGGACGGTTCGGCAGCGACGGCCTCGCCACCATGCGTGAGGCCGAAAAAAAACTCTTCGGCGCGGCCAGCACCAGAAAAGACCCGCGCCCCTCGAATATCAACATCTCTATCAGTGACATCTCGACAGGAGAACAGGAAAAGCCCTATTTCGAGAAGAACAAAGTAAGCAAAGATTGGGAGAAACTCGCCTACGCCGCTTTCCCCTTAGAGAAGGAGTTGAATTCTGTCACGCGCAAAGTTCAATTCACACTCACCATTTCATTCCCGCGCCAAAAAGAGATTGAGGATGACATGAACGCCGCCCTCTGGGCTTGGGAGACTTTTGGAGGCATCGGCGCACGCACGCGGCGCGGCTTTGGCGCGCTCCATCTTGTGCGACTCGACGGGAATGTTACCCCGGCTCTGAAGGCTAACCCGGTGAAGGTCGCGGGCAGCATAACAGAGAGGTTAGGCGAGCACGTGCTTGAGGGAGACTGGCCGCAGTCAGTCCCTCATTTGAGTCGCACACTCTCTTTCCACGTGACTGAACTGCAAACTGCTGCCGACAGTTTGAATGCGGCTAAGGATGCGTGGGGGTCACTGGTCTCCGCCTTGAAATGGTTTCGTCAGCGGCGTCAGAAAGGTACGTATGGTCGAAGCCTCTGGCCCGAACCGGAGAACATCCGTGAACTCACCGGACAGCGTTTGAATAAACCCATAAACGGACGGTTAAAGTCTTACGGGAAAATACCGCCACACGTGGATAAATTCCCCCGAGGCGCTTTCGGTCTCCCGCTCATCTTCCACTTCAAGAACGAGAACAAAGAATCACCATTCGATAAAGACCTTGATCCGGCGGATACGACGCTCAAAGGCGGACTGTACGACGTGGAACGGAACAAATACCGTGAGCGGTTCGCCAGCCCACTGTTACTGCGCCCGCTCGCCTGCGGCACAAATCAAGCCGTCGGGTTAGCCGCAATCTTAGAGGGGCCGCGTGAGCCGCCGGAAGGGTTGACGCTTATGGGCGCCGCCCTCAGCCCTACGACTGTTTATGCGGAAGTAACGGCTAAAGAGGCCAAACAGATCGATGCGCTCCGTGAGGCAGCCAAAGGCAAGCAAGACGATGAGCCGGTAGATGTCCTGAAGGCATTCCTCGAACAGCTAAAGCAAAACGACGAGAGGAGTCAAAAAAGAAGATGACCGCAAGCCTGATATTTACGCACGCGCTGTCGCCGCTGCACGCGGGGACGGGGCAGGGGATGGGGGTGATTGATCTGCCGATTGCGCGCGAGAAGGCGACGGGGTTGCCGTTCTTGCCGGGGTCGTCGGTGAAGGGCGCGTTGCGCGACCGCTGCCCGGAGGAGACGCGCGCCGCCCTCTTCGGGCCGGATAAGAATCGCGCGGAGGAGCACGCGGGTTCGGTGCAGTTCTCGGATCAGCGTCTGCTGCTGTTGCCCGTGCGGAGTTTGGCGGGGACGTTTGCGTGGGTCACGTCGCCGTACGTGCTGCGGCGGTTGGTGCGCGACGCGGGCGACGCGGGGCTGGGAGACTTACAACTATCCGTGCCTACGCCCGTGTTCGACGAGACACAGCAGGAGTGTCTGGTAACGAGCGAATCGAAGTTGGCGCTCGACGACGGCAATGTCTATCTCGAAGACCTCGACATGAAGAAGCGCGAACACGAAGCGGCGACCGTGTGGGCGGAGAAGCTTGCCGGGAAAATCTTCCCCGGCGTGGACGACGGCGAGGATTGGCGCGAATTTTTGCGGGGACGGTTTTGCATCGTCCCGGACGACGTGATGAGTTTCCTGCTGGAGACCGCGACCGAGATCACGGCGCGCGTCGCGCTGACCAAGGACAAGACGGTCGCGGACGGGCAACTCTGGTACGAAGAGTCGTTGCCGTGCGAGACGGTCTTGTTCGGGGTGGTGCTGGCGTCGAGGATCAAAGACAAGGAGGCGAAAAAGGTCAACATCGAGCCGGACGAGGCGTTGCGGAAGATCGGCGAGTTGACGGAAAAGCCGTTGCAGCTCGGCGGCAAGGCGACGGTCGGGCGTGGTTTGTGTCGCCTGACCCTAACGCGGGGCGGAGGTGGCGCATGATGTTAAAGACGCGCAGCCAGCGGATGGCCGCCGATGTACACGAGCGGGTGAGCGTAATCAAGCGCGAATCGGAAAAAGTGCGAGCCAAGTATGGCTCGCTGGCGCACAAGCTGCCCGTGCTGATTCGCACGGCGGGGCTGGCGCAGGCGCTGGCCTTTGTCGAAGCGAGCAAAGAGCCGATGCACGGTGTCCTGCTGCAACACCTCAGCCAGACCGTCACGGCGGGCGGCGACGATCTCGTGGGGCTGTGCCACGCGAAAGAGACTTCGATGCAGCAATACATGCGTCTGACGCGCGACGCGCTCGAAGCGCTGCTCTGGTACAAGCGTTTCGCGCAGTCGGTGCTCGGCATCCATTCGGGCGCGGACGACACGGCGGACGGCGCGGAAGGGAGCGTGCGCTGATGGCGACGACGACAACGACAACGCGCAGGGCAGCCCTCGCCGGCATCGGCGACGCCGACGCGCCGACCGCGCACGCCGGTCTGTGGATGGACAGGTATCCGCAGAACGTGAGCAGGGAGGACAAATTATGGAAGCGCGGGCTGGTGGAGGCGACCGCACGCAAGGAGGCGAGCGGGGAGGGGATGGACTACGCAAGATTCTACTCGCGTTGGCGACAGACGCTCGACTGCTACGGCGCGCGTTTCCGCGTCGCCGAAGTCGAGGGGCGCATGATCGTGGGTCTCGGCGCGGAGGGCGTGTTGGAGACATCCATCGCGCTGCAACGCACCTACGGCGTGCCGTACATTCCGGGGAGCGCGCTCAAGGGGCTGGCGCGGCGCGGTGCCGGAAAGCTCGACGACGACTGGACTGCGGAGCACAGCCGCGTCGTCTTCGGCAACGACAACCGCGACGCGGACGACGCGGCGGCGGCGGGCTACGTCACCTTCTTCGACGCGCTCTACGTGCCGGGGTCGAGCCGGTTCGGGCGCGCGTTACAAGCGGACGTGCTGACCGTCCACCACGCCGAATACTACATGACGGACGACGCGCCGCCCGCCGATTGGGACGACCCCAAGCCCGTCCCCTTCCTCTCCGCGACCGGCAGTTATCTCGTCGCGCTTTACTGCGAGTATGAGGAGTGGGTCGCACCGACGTTTGCGCTGTTGGAGTACGCGCTCAGGGAGATCGGCGTCGGGGCGAAGACTTCGAGCGGCTATGGCCGAATGACACTCACTCAATGAGAGCGAGAGCCGCGTTTGCCGGAGGCGAGGGGAAACAGGTGTGGAAATGAAGAGCGCGATTTTCGACCTGTCATTGAAACACCGGTCGCTTTACGCCGGGTGTGAAGTGCGGGAAGTAGCGGGGCGTTTGGCTTTGACGACGCCGGTGGCGGATGCCGTCAATATCGTCGGGCGCAACGCGAACAATCTGGTTGATGCGTTGGTCGCCGATGGTGTCGAAGACATCACGTTGACAGGCGCGATGGCGATTTGGTCGTATCTGACGGTCTTTCATCTCGTCGTCCATCGTTTTCGTCGCGTGTATTACGACGACGGCAAACCGAACGGGAAAGTCTTGATCGCTGCACATTGAGAAAAGAGGAGGGCGGGCAAAATGAGTTGGACGGACTTTTGGACCGGTTTTGGTCGATTGGATAATGCGCTGGGGATAGCAACTGTGCTTTTAGCCGCTTATGCCGCGTATCGTCTGCGGCAGCAAGACAAACGGCTCATCGAATTGATCAATCAAAATGTCCCAATTAAAGATTTCGGACATCTGATCGAAGCGAATCAGGGAATCAACACCCCAAAACCAGTGGCACTCGCTGTGTGTTTACTTTCGGCAACTGATTCAATTGAAGCTTCGGTCAAAACCTTTCTGCGCGTGAAAGAGTGGGACATGCCTGTCGAGCCACTAAATATGGATGGTCTAAATAACGTGGCGGACTTGGAGAGATTCGTTAATCTACTGCGCGAGAGAAGACGCGAGTTTGAAGGTAAAGATTACACTGAAATACATCTTTTTGTGGCAGGGCCAGTGCAAGCTGGAACGATTATAGGTGGTCTCTATCGTAACTGGTTACCAATCAAGCTGTATCACAAACCGAATCCTACTCCGCCACAAGTTTATGAGTATTGGATGCCCCTCATCTAAGCAAGCCTATGAGCGAAACAAAACAACGATGCCGAAAGAGAAGCCTCCAAAATTAACGGAAGCGCAAGATCGCGCTCTCACCAGCGCGCAAAGTTTTGAACCCGGCAAGAGTTGTTCCGGGGGCGACGCGATTGTCGAACCTTTGCGACAGGGCTTGGAGTTGAGAGCCGAACGCGAAGGCTCCGAGGATGAGCCTTATCGAATCTCCGTCACGCTCGGCGCGAGAGGCATCGGGGAAACTCCCTGCACTTGTCCGTACGATTGGGGCGGCGTCTGTAAACACGTCGTCGCGTTGTTGCCAAACTTCTTTCACAACCCGCAGTCCGACGTTGGATATGTTGGAGTACGCGCGCGGCGAAGCGGGCGACGGGGCGCAAGGTCGTTTTGACCGACGGCGTATGATAAGACGACGGTGGAAGCGTTTGCACGGGTGATTTTTGGCATCCGTCAAAATCCTGGTCAAAGACCGCAAGAGCAGAGGAGACAATGTTTAGACTGTCCGACTTCAAAAAATCATCCGTGCAAGGCGGTCACGTCTTGCGGCGACTGGCTTTAAGATGTGGGCGCAACGCGCGCCGCCACCGCTCCGAATATTTCGGAACCGATTTTGACCTCACCCGTGCTAGACTACGCGCAACCCCAACAAAAGGGCGGCTTTACAACAGCCGCTGTTGAGGTAACGAAAGGCCGCTTAGGAATTGAAACTAATTTCAAACTGCTCTTAGGTCGAGAAGAAGATACGACGGTTGAGGTAACGAAAGGCCGCTTAGGAATTGAAACCATCTGACCGAGTTGACCACGACGTTCTTGAAGATGAGTTGAGGTAACGAAAGGCCGCTTAGGAATTGAAACATTCCCGCATTGGCTTGTCCGCAAGGGTCGCAAGTGTGAGGTTGA
This sequence comes from Pyrinomonadaceae bacterium, assembly GCA_041746175.1. Taxonomy (GTDB): domain Bacteria; phylum Acidobacteriota; class Blastocatellia; order Pyrinomonadales; family Pyrinomonadaceae; genus JBGTHJ01. Next base: position 1,020 of record JBGTHJ010000003.1, on the reverse strand, counting down.
GGTAACGAAAGGCCGCTTAGGAATTGAAACCTACGACAAATTCGGGCTTGGTCGCCTGTTTGTTGAGTTGAGGTAACGAAAGGCCGCTTAGGAATTGAAACTTAAATCCGCACCCGAAAGTGCCGATTTTTTTTGTCCAGGTTGAGGTAACGAAAGGCCGCTTAGGAATTGAAACTCATGTCGAATTTCTCAGAACCAGCATAGATCGAGAGTTGAGGTAACGAAAGGCCGCTTAGGAATTGAAACTGTAGTTTCATCCAAAGAAGTAACCCTGACACCACCAGTTGAGGTAACGAAAGGCCGCTTAGGAATTGAAACAAAAATCTTTTCATGTTGTCCTCTTTTTGCACGTCTCAAGGTTGAGGTAACGAAAGGCCGCTTAGGAATTGAAACCGACAAACCCGCTCAACCTCATATACAGGCGAAACTGTACGGTTGAGGTAACGAAAGGCCGCTTAGGAATTGAAACTCGTCTTGAACCGTTACGACGATGACGCGCCCGAAAGTTGAGGTAACGAAAGGCCGCTTAGGAATTGAAACCTTTGTTCATGCGTCGAGTTCGGGAACTTCTCTTGTAAAGTTGAGGTAACGAAAGGCCGCTTAGGAATTGAAACTCATCGATGATTTATTCTCGCTCATGTTTCCCTCCAGACTGTTGAGGTGATGAAAGGCCGATTGGTGGGTTTGGAGGTTGGGCGCGGGGTTGGTCGGGAGGGTGGGTTGTTGCGCGTATGTTTGATGTTCCATTTGAACGCTGGCTGGTTCGGCTCCGCCTCACACGCCCGATAGAGTTTCACTTCAATCATGGCGGTGTGTTGATGGGGCTGGTGTGTCGTGCCTTCGGGACGCATGACTTGCCGGTCGGTTTGATGCCTTTCGCCTGCGAGTCGGGGCGGGTTCGGTTTGAAGACGGCGAGGCGTACCACTTCGGGTTGACGCTGGCGGGGCGTGCGCGCTCGCTCTCCGACGCTGCCACGCTGCGCGACGCGCTCGCGCGGCTCGGAGCGCAACACTCCGGTC
>JBGTHJ010000002.1:0-15126 GCA_041746175.1 Pyrinomonadaceae bacterium | reverse complement strand
GATGACCATCGTTGGGGGCTTAGTCAACCTGAGAGCTTACGACCGTATCTTTCAAAGAACCGGATTGCAACTGTAACGCAAGTGAACTGAGCGGCAGCTTTGTCTTTCGTTAAGCTGCCTTATCACGCAACAGGTTTATTGAAATTGAATCCACCTCTGCCCGACAACGAAGCCGACCGGCTCGAAGCTCTGCGCCGGTACAAAATCCTCGATACCGAACCGGAAGCCGCGCTCGACGAACTGACCCGGCTCGCCGCAGAAATCTGTCAGTCCACGATTGCGCTCATCAGCCTGACGGACTCCGACCGCCAGTGGTTCAAGTCGCGCGTCGGGATGCCTGCCACAGAGATTCCCCGCGACAACGCTTTTTGCGCGCACGCCATTCTTCAATCCGACCTGTTGGTCGTCAACGATACTCTCAAAGACGAACGATTCGTCTCGCACCCGCTGGTCGTCAATGACCCGCACGTCAGATTCTACGCGGGCGCACCGCTGATTAACCCGCACGGGCACGCCATCGGAACGCTCTGCGTCATCGACCGGAAGCCGGTCGAACTGACCAGCCCGCAGGCCGAGGCTTTGCGCGCGTTGAGCCGCCAGGTGATCGCCCAACTCGAACTTCGCATACAGGCCGAAGATGTCTCGAACATCGCCACCGAGCGCGACCGCGTGCAGGATGCGCTGCACGAAAGCGAAGAACTTTCGCAAGCCGCGTTGGACTCTCTGACCGCGCACATCGCCGTGCTCGACCGGGTTGGAAACATCGTCAAGGTAAACGCGGAGTGGGCTTGTTTCGCGGAAGAGAATATGGCCGCCGGTTCGCTCCAACGGCTAGGCAGAGGCGCAAACTATCTGGAGGTTTGCCGCTGCGCCGACGGCGTGTCGGACGAAGATACGTTGGCCGCGTGGGAGGGCGTCAAGGCGGTGCTCGGCGGCGCGCGGGCGAACTACTCGCTTGAATATTCGTGCGACTCGCCGAACGAGAGACGCTGGTTTCAGATGTCCGTGACGCCTTTACGGTCTGCGAGCGGGGGCGCGGTCGTTTCGCACACCAACATCACGCAGCGCAAACTGGCTGAGGAATCGTTGCGCGGGAGCGAGCAGAAATATCGACTCCTGCTCGAAAGCGCCACCGACGGCATCCACACATACGACTACGATGGAAACTTCGTCGATGTCAACTCGAAACTCTGCGAGATGCTCGGCTACACGCGCGCGGAGATGCTGCGGCTCAATGTTCGAGACCTCATCCCGGTGGAGGATTTGGCGGTCGCGCCGCTACGTGTGGACGAACTGCGGGCGGGCAAAGAATTGTTGACCGAGCGTCTGTTGCGATGCAAAGACGGGACGCTGCTGCCGGTCGAGATTAGCGGCGGAAGCAGTGGCGACGCCTCCGATAAAGGAAAGCTTCAGGCCATTGTCCGCGACATCTCGTCGCGTAAGCGGATGGAAGAGGCGTTGCGAAAGTCTGAGGAGAAACTGTCGCTCCACGTCAAGCAGACGCCGCTCGCGGTCATCGAATGGAATCACGACTTCGAGGTTATGGAGTGGAATCCGGCAGCCGAAAAAATTTTCGGTTACAGCAAAGATGAAGCTCTCGGTCGCCACGCCGTCGGGCTGATCGTGACGGAAGAAGTTCGCGAGTACATCCTGCTCGTCTGGCACGAACTACTGAGCGACAAAAAGGGTACGCGCAACATCAACGAGAATCGCACGAAAGATGGGCGGGTCATCCTCTGCGACTGGCACAACACGCCGCTCGTCGATCATAACGACAATATCATCGGCGTCGCATCGCTCGTCCAGGACGTGACCGAGCGCAAGCGCGCCGAAGAAGCTCTGAGCGAGAGCGAGGCACGGTTTCGGCAGTTGGCGGAGAACATCAACGAAGTCTTCTGGCTCAACGACTGGCCGAACAAAGGCATCATCTACATCAGTCCCAGCTATGAAGAACTCTGGGGACGAACCTGCGCGAGCCTCTACGAATCGCCCGAATCGTGGATCGAGACGGTGCACCCGGACGACCGCGAATGCGTCGCTGCCGCGGTTGGCACGAAACAGAGTCAGGGGACGTACGACGAAGAATACCGCATCACCCGCCCGGACGGTTCCGTCCGATGGATACACGACCGTGGCTTTCCCATCCGGAATCAGTTCGGGACGATTCACCGTATCGCCGGAGTCGCGACCGACATCACCGCCCGCAAGCAGACGCAGGAAGCCCTCCGCGCCTCGGAACAGAGATTTCTCAAAGCCTTCAACGCCAACCCGATGCCGATGTCGATCAACCGGCTCGAAGACGAAGTTTATCTTTACGTCAACGAAAGTTTCCTGCGCGCCACCGGCTACGCACGCGCGGAGATCATCGGCATCAACACCTTCCAACTGGGGATTCTGGCGAACCCCGTCGAAGACGGCGCACGCCTCACGCGGATGTTGGTGGAGCACGGCAAGATCGATAACGTAGAGGTTGAGGTGCGTCGGAAAACCGGCGAAGTGCGCACCGGTCTGTTATCCGCCGAGATCGTCGAAGTCGGCGGCCAACACTGCGTCCTCTCTTCGACCACCGACATCACCGAAAGCAAACAGACGCAGAGACGACTCGCCGCGCAGTATGCCATCACGGCGGTGCTCGCCGAGGCGGAGACGCTCGCCGAAGCGACCCCGCGTATCCTCCGTGTGATCTGTGAAAGTTTGGGGTGGACGCTCGGCGCGCTGTGGTACGTCAACCGCATCAAAGGCGTTTTGAACTGCGTCGAGACGTGGTGCGTGCCGGGCGTCGATTACACCGAATTCATGGCCGCGAGTAGCGCCGCATCGTTCGCCCCGAACACGGGTTTTCCGAGTCAAGTGTGGGCGCGCGGCGAACCGCTCTGGGTGGCCGATATCGCGGGCGACGAAAGGTTCCCGCGCGCTCCCGTCGCCGCCCGCGAGGGGTTACACGGAGGGTTCGGTTTCCCGGTTTTGCTCGACGCGGAGATCGTCGGCGTACTGGAATTTTTCAGCGCCGAGGTGCAACCGCCCGATAGCCACCTGCTCGACATGATCGCGAGTTTCGGCAGCCAGATCGGACAGTTCATCGTGCGCAAGCGCGCCGAGCAGGCGCTGCGCGAAGCCCACGACGAACTCGAAGCGCGCGTCTACGACCGGACTGCCGAACTGGCGCGCACCAACAATTTTTTGCAGGCCGAAATCGCCGAACGCGAGCAGACCGAGCGCGCCCGCGTCGAATTGCTGCGGCGTCTCGTCACGGCGCAGGAAGACGAACGACGGCGCATCGCGCGCGAACTCCACGACCAGACCGGACAGCACCTCACCGCCATCATGCTGGGGTTGAAATCGCTCGGCGACATCGCGCCCTCGCGCACCGCGACGCTCAACAAACTGGAACGATTGCAGAAGCTCGCCGAACAACTCAGCCGCGACGTGCATCGTCTCGCGTGGGAACTGCGCCCCGCCGAACTCGACGCGCTGGGACTGGTGTCGGCGCTGCACAATTATCTCGAAGAGTGGTCGGAGCACGGCTCGATCGTCGTCGATTTCCACAGTCGCGGCTTTGAAACCAAGCGGCTTCCGCCTGAAATCGAAACGGTGATTTATCGCATCGTCCAGGAGGCGCTAACGAACGTCCTCAAGCACGCCGAGGCGACGCGCGTGAGTCTCATTCTCGAACTCCGCCACGCCCACGCGCTCGCCATCATTGAGGACGACGGACGGGGGTTCAGTCTGCAAAAGGTGTTGGACTTGCCGTTGGTCGAACGCAAGATGGGTTTGTCGGGGATGAAAGAGCGCGCCGCGCTCGTCGGCGGAACGCTCGAAATAGAATCGACACCGGGCACGGGCACCACGCTGTTCGTGCGGATTCCCGCGTAGCTTGAGAAGGCAGGAGATGTTGACATGGACGCTCAGAAACTTCGCATCGTGCTGGCAGACGATCACGCCGTAATCCGCGAGGGCTTGCGCGCGTTGATCAACGCGCAACCCGACATGGAAGTCATCGGCGAAGCCGGTGATGGCCGCATCGCGTGGCAGAAGGCCGCGCAACTCAAACCCGACTTAATCATCATGGATTTCACCATGCCGGATATGAACGGCGCGCAGGCGACCGAACGGCTCAAGCGCGACCATCCGCAAATAAAAATCCTCGCGCTCACCGCGCACGAAAACAGAGGTTTCCTACAGCAGTTGCTCCAGGCGGGCGCGTCCGGCTATCTGCTCAAGCGCGCGGCTTCCGAAGAGTTGATTCGCGCGATTCGGACGGTCGTCACCGGCGCGACCTATCTCGACTCGGAGATGGCGGGCAAGGTCGTTGCCGGCTACGTCAACAAACAGGGGATCGAGGACTTCACGCGCCGCAGCCGTTTGAGCGAACGCGAAGAAGAAATCCTCCGGCTGATCGCGTGGGGACACGGCAACAAAGAGATCGCCGCGCAACTCAAAATCAGCGTTAAGACGGTGGAAGCCCACAAAGCCAAAGTGATGGAGAAACTCGAACTCAAGAGCCGCGTCGACATCGTGCGCTACGCCCTGCATCGCGGCTGGCTCGAAGACGAATAGCGACCTCGCCGACCGGCTCTCACCAACCACCCAAGTCTCCCATCCAACTACCCGACGCGCGCCGGTTTTGTGCGCCTTGCTTTGTCCCCTTTGACGGCTGCCGCGCCGCAGGCTTCCCTTCCCGCGCTTCCAACCACCACGCGCGCGGCGCGGAATATTTCCCTGACGGGCATAGGGAATACCCTACCAACATTCGCCGAATCTCCCTATAGACGGTGCGGCTTTCAGATGCGATAACTATCGGCGTCACTTGAAGCGTTCTAGAAGACCAGAGGGAGTTTGCTTCAAAAATCTCTGCCGAGATATTGAGCAAGTGCCAAGCGTTGACGTGATTCGATCAAGGCAACTCTTCGGCTGGTTGAAATCATGAAAGATTTAAGAGATGGCGGGGTGTATACGATGCCGAACGGAAAAGAAGTCGTGGCGCGGTCGAGCAATCGGAGCGGCTACTACCTCTACGCGAGTCCGACGCTCATCTACGCTCTGCCGGTGTACGAGGTGGTCGCCACCGGACACATCTACGCCGCCGGACGACCGACTTCGTGGAATGTTGCAGACCTGACCGAGACGAACTTGCCCGTCCATCGCAACGGCGACGGAAACGGGACGATTCATCGATGACGCGCTGATTGAAAACTCTGGCTGGTCTTGTGAACGACAGGGTTAGTTGAACAAGAGAGCAACCGGCCACCCCTGAAAAAAGGTTTGCCCCATCATTACCGCCAAGTAATGACAGGGCATGTTTGAAATACAACCCCCACCGCATCGTTTGCGTTGAGGATGCATCGCTCAACTGGACGCATCATAACGCAGAGGCTGCCGTGGCACAACTAAAAATTTGAGGAGAACTTGTATGAGAGTTAGAAGCTTTGCCACACGCGCCTTGGCGTTGTTCCTGATGTTGGGAACGCTCGTGACGGGATTGAACCTGCCCGCGGCGTACGCCGCCGATCACCGCGACTCGAATTCGGTCGATGCTTTGCCCGAAGGCGATATCACCGACGTTTACACTTTTGTTGACCCGAACAATTCCGCCAACGTCGTGATGGCGATGGGCGTTAACCCGTTTCTCAACCCGAACGAAGCGCCGAGCATTCGTTTCGCCGAAGATTATCTCTATCAATTCAAAATCGACAACGGCGGTTCGTTGCTCGAAGATGTCGTGGTTCAGGTCAAGTTCCTGTCGACCAATGATGGCCCGCAGCGTTACGAAGTGCGCATTGGCACGCCGAGCGCCGGATTCGTCGGACCGTCGCCGAACAAAGAGCTCGACACCCCGGTCGTCTGCGCGGGCAGCGTCGATCACCTCAACGTGGTCAACCAGACCAACGGCATCGGCACGGCGACGGCGAACGGCGGCGGCACGCAGTGCTTCGTCGGCGTCCGCGATGATGCTTTCGTCACCGACGTGGCGCAGGCGGCGTTCCGCATCGGTCTCAACCCCAACGCAACCGCGAATGCGCGCAATCACACGCAGGATGTTTTCCGAGGTTTCGTCAGCAGCATGTTGGGACCGCTTCGCGGTCGCCCGCTCCGCGCTGATTTGAGCAGCGGCGTCGACGGCTTCGGCGGTTTCGACCTCGGCGGCATCGCGGTTTCGATTCCCAAAGCGCTCTTGCGCGGTGAAGGCATCATCGACGACAGCGCCGCCACCGCCGCCGGTCGTCAGCGCAGCAACTCGCTGATCGGCGTGTGGGGAACGGTGAGCCGTCCGAAAATGGAGAAGTTCAACGCCGACGGAACCGTGACGCACTCCGACCATTACATCCAATTCGAGCGCATGGGTCAGCAGCTCGCCAACACGGTCTGGATTTTCCAGCAGAAACCCGCCAACACCGGCGCTGACTCGACACTTTCGACGCCCCAACTCAAGAATCGCTACAACACGACCGGACCCGAAACGGACGACGTGAACCTGGCTCCCTACGTCCCCGATTCGCTGACGACGACCCCGACCAGTGGGAGCGATGGCAACACCGTCGCCGGTCGCCGCACGCTGCTGACGGCGGGCGGATTCCTGACCCCCGTCACCGGTTCGGCCTACATGCTCGATTCGACGAGCCGCGCGAACAACATCGACCGCACCCTGATGCGTCGCCTGATCTCGCCCGACTACATGCGTCTGAACATCGACCTGACCGACAACGTGGCGCGTCCGGGCGCGGGTGCGGCCAGCAACAACGACCCCGTTCTCGGCCTGCTCAGCTACGGCGTGCAGAATGGTCGCCGTCCCTACGACGACGTGACCGACATCTACCTCCGCATGGCGCGCGAACTGACCGACGTGAAATTCCCGGCGGCGTTGGTTCTGCCGGGCATCATCGGCCTCGTTCCGGGCAGCGGCCCGCAAGTCGACCGCAAGACGCTTTCGTGCGGCAACCTGGCCGTCGCGCCGATTCCCGGATCGCCCTCGATTCTCTTCCCGTGCGAAGACGGACGTATCTTCGCCGTGCTCCAGGGCACCGACTGGATCAAGAAGAACCCGCTCGACATCGACAACCTGACCAATCAAGGTCACGACATCAACGGCGCCAGCGTGTTCCCGTATCTCGCGAGACCGCATCCGGTTCCGGGCGAAACCGGCACGGTCGGATTCCCCGAGCAGAAGTAACTTCCTATCTTGACTGACCACCTAACCGGGAAGGGCTGGCGTGAACAACGGCAGCCCTTCCCACCCTCAAACACCAAAAAAAACCGGGAGAAGCCATGAAAAAGCTGACGCTCATCCTCGCTGCACTGACGCTGGCAATCGTCACCGCATACGTCGCTTCGTCGCGATACAAGGTCAACGCAAACGCTTCTTCGGCATCTTCCAGCACGGCGGAGGCGACTAGCGCTTCAACCTCGCTCGACATAAAAATCAAAGTTATCGAAGCCAACCTCGCACAGTACGACGACGACCCCGAGACGCATCGCAAACTCGCGCTGGCGCTGGTCGAACGCGCGGAAGCGACGGGCGACGCCGCCGACTACGACCGCGCATCGAACGAACTCGACCGCGCGACGACCCTTGAGCCGTCACTGACCGCGCAACTCTCTTCGACGCGCGCCGCGCTGCTCCTCTCGCGTCATCGTTTCGGACAGGCGCGGGCGATGGCCGAGGAGGGTTTGGCGAAGTGGTCGGACGACACGGAATTCCTGAGCATCGCGGGCGACGCCGCACGCGAGACAGGCGACCTCGCCGGAGCGGAACGGCACTACACAAAGCTCGTCAAACTCGCGCCGGAAAAGCCTTCGTCGTGGACGCGTCTATCATCGTTAGAGGAAGCGCGCGGGAATCTGGGCGCAGCCGTCAAGCTGATGGAGCGCGCCATCAACGCATCGTATCCGAGGCCGATGTCGGCGGCTGGTCTGGCCTGGTCGCGGACGATTCTCGGCGAAATCGAAGCCAAACGCGGCAACCTCGGCGAGGCGCGCAAGCAGTACATGTGGGCGCTCAACAAGGTTCCTGACTACCCGCTCGCGGTCGAGTTCATGGCCGACCTCGACGTGTGGGAAGGTCGCCACGCCGCCGCCGAAGCGGGCTATCGCAAAGTTCTCCAACGTAAATCCGATCCCAAGATTCAACTCAATCTCGCGCGGCTGCTTGAGCGGCGCGGCGAGCGCGACGAGGCCGCGAGCCTGCGCGCCGGAGCGCTGCGTTACTACGAAAAAGTCGTCGCGGGCGGCAACGAAGGTTTCCTCCGTCCGCTCGCCGCGCTCGACCTCGAAGCCGGACGCTACACACGCGCCGCCGAACTCGCCGCGCGCGACATGGCCTTGCGCCCGACGGCTGAGAGCCGCGCGCTCTATCAGAGCGTCCTGCGCGCCGCCGCCAACAACGCCGCCGTTCAGCCCGTCAAAGAATCGGGCGCAGTCGCCGTGAACAAATAAACACCGTGCGCACAATCTTCCGTACCCGTCTGTTGCTAAAAGTTGCGCTTGAACCGTTGTCGATAAAGGATACCGAGATGAAACCCACACACGCTTCGACACGCCGCGCCATCGCGTTGCTGGTCATCTTCGCAACCCTCGTGGCCGGGTATGCGGGTGTGGCCTTCGCCCATGCCATCGGAAATTTCACGATCAACCATTTCGCGCGCATCGAAGTCGGCAGCGAACGAGTGGTCGTCCGCTTCATCGTTGACATGGCGGAGATTCCCGCGCTTCAAGAGTTGCAACTGGCCGACCGCGACGGCGACGGTACGACCTCCGGCGCGGAACTCGACGACTATCTCGCGCGCGTCGCGCCGCAGTTCGCTTCCAACCTGCTGCTGACGGTCGACGATGCCAAACTCGCGCTCAAGCCGCTGGCGAGAACCATCAGCACGCCCGACGGCGAAGGCGGGTTGCCGACGTTGCGCATCGAGTGCGACTACGAGGCGTGGTTGCCCTCCGGCGTCTCCAACCGCACGCATCGCCTCCGCTTTGAAAACAACAACCACAGAGAGCGCATCGGCTGGCACGAGATTGTTGTCGTCGCGGCTCCGGGCGTCGCGGTCTTCGACGCTGACGCGCGCTCGAACGGCCTGACCGACGAACTGAAAACCTATCCCGAACAACTGGACAGCGGCCCGCTCAACGAACGCGCCGCGCGCCTCTCGTTCAAAAACGGCGAAGCTCCGGCGGGCGCGACACTGCTCGCCGCGCGCGATGTGCCGACGATTCCCACCGCCGGAAGCGGCCAATCCGAGCCGGGCAGCACGCGGAAGCCGCCCGGTGACGATGGCTCTCCGGCGGCGGGTACGCTCGCGAAGTCGAGCGACCGTCTGACTAAATTAATCAACGTCAAAGAGATTACGCCGCTCATCGCGTTGCTCGGATTGTTAATCGCAGCGGGGCTTGGCGCGCTCCACGCGCTCTCGCCCGGTCACGGCAAAACGGTCGTCGGCGCGTATCTCGTCGGCACGCGGGGCACGCCGCGCCACGCCGCGTTTCTCGGCCTGACCGTGACCGTCACGCACACGCTCGGCGTCTTCGCGCTCGGCCTCGTCACGCTGTTCGCCGCCAACTACATCAACCCCGAACGGCTTCTGCCGATTCTCGCGCTCGTCTCCGGTGGCATCGTCCTCGTCATCGGTCTGAGCTTGTTCATCCGACGACTCCGCGCCGCACTCGCCGCGAAAAATTCCGGTCACACCCAACACAGCCACACGCACGACGGGCACAGCCACGCGCACGATGCTGCGCACGGTCATGCTCATGCGCACGGTCACGCTCATGCGGGCGGTCACAGCCACCATGACAGCCACAGTCACCAAGACGCGCACGCACACGGTCACGCGCACGGAGCTTTCGAGCATTCGCACGGCGGCTCGACGCACACGCACATGCCGCCGGGGGCGGACGGCTCGCCGGTGACGTGGCGTAGTTTGCTCGCGCTCGGAATTTCGGGCGGGTTGTTGCCGTGTCCCTCGGCGCTGGTCGTGTTGCTCGCGGCCATCACGCTCGGTCGCATCGGCTACGGATTGGCGCTGGTCGTGGCGTTCAGCATCGGACTCGCCGCGACACTGACCGTCATTGGATTGATGTTCGTCTACGCCGGACGCTTCATCGAGCGACCGATGCGCGCGAGCGGATTGACACGCGTGTTGCCGGTGTTGAGCGCCGCCGTCATCGCGTGTCTCGGCGGTTATCTGTGCTATGAGGCGTTGGGCGATGTCGGCTTGAATCTCAGCGGCGGGCTGGCTTTGCTGACCTTTGCGCCGCTCTCGTCTTCGACGGCTTCGGTGCTCGGCTTCGGGTTCGCGCTCGGACTCAAACACGCGGTCGAGGCGGATCATCTGGCGGCGGTCTCGACCATCGTTGCCGAACGCAAGAGCCTGTTGAGTTCGTCGCTGGTCGGCGGGCTGTGGGGCGTCGGGCACACGGTTTCACTGCTAATCGCGGGCGTCGCCGTCATCCTGTTGCAATTGCAGATTAGCGAGCGGACGGCGCTCGGTCTGGAGTTCGTCGTCGCGCTGATGCTCGTGGCGCTCGGCTTGAACGCGCTGCGGAAACTGGCGAGCGGCGGCAAGTTCCACGCGCACACGCACGCGCACGGCGGGCACGCGCACGTCCACCCGCACCTGCACGACTCCGCCGCGCACGAAGCCCAACAATCCGGCACGCATCACGGCTTCAAGTTCGGCGCGCGTCCTTTGCTCATCGGCATGGTTCACGGGATGGCGGGCAGCGCGGCGCTGATGCTGCTCGTGCTGACGACGATTTCGTCGCCCATGACCGCGCTGCTCTACATCACGATTTTCGGCGTCGGATCGATTGGCGGGATGATGCTGATGAGCGCGCTCGTCGGCTTGCCCGTCTATCTGACGGCGAACCGCTTCGCGCGGGCTAACTGGTGGGTGCGCGGGTTGGCGGGCGTCTTCAGTCTATGCTTCGGGCTGTTTATGGTTTACGAGATAGGTTTTGTCGAAGGCTTGTTTCTCTGAGGGTGGGGGGACGAACGCATCAGTGCGCGTGCCTTCCGGTGCGCGCATTGATGCGCGGGAGATAATCATATTGCCGCACGTATTGATTTTTTTTGAACCCGCGTGTTACGAATCAGCCGGACGTGTGACGGATGGCGTCAGTCAATCCAGAGGTGACCGACGATGAGTGATTTGTTGAGGTTCAGCACGAGTTTGGAAGAAGACCTGCTGGTGAGTTTCGACCGGCTGGTGATCGAGCGCGGCTACGCGACGCGCTCCGAGGCATTGCGGGATTTGATCCGCGATGCGCTCGTCCAGTCGCGGATTGAGAATCGTTACGCGGCGGCGGACGTGCTGGGAAGTTTGACGCTCGTCTACGATCATCACGCGCACGATCTGGCGGGGCAAATGGCCGAGGCGCAGCACGCGCGACACGAGGTTGTCGTGTCGGTCGTTCATGTCCACGTCAGCCACGACGACTGTATGGAGGTGCTCGTGTTGCGCGGGCAGTCGTCCGAGGTGCACGCGCTGGCCGATGCGCTGCTGAGTCTGAAGGGCGTCAAGCACGGCAAACTTTTCGTCACGCTCCCTTCCCGCACCATCACCGCCCCCGCGCGCGAAACGCATCGCATTCATCATCAACAACAACATCATGACGCGACAGGAGCGGGGGTGTATCGTCACGATTGAGACGCACGGGGGCGCGACTGTTTGGCGGCAGACGTGTCACTGTGGTTTGCGGCGTGAGCGACGGCAGAGCTTTTTTTGCACGATGTTTTTAACTCCCCTTTGCAGAGAATGTGAAGGAACCGATGCCGCCGCCGCTCGACGCCAGACGGTTAAGAATTGTGCGGTGAGTGCGTGCAGCGATGCCGCAACTTGAATGCCTGACAGGAAAACGATCATGCTTAAACTTTCGGCCCTGATAATTTTTTCGGTCATACTGTTTTCGACAATCGCGCCGGCACAGTCGCCGGGCAGCGGACGCCGTACGCTCTCCGGCACAGTCGTCACGTCGAACGGCGAACTCGTCACCGGCGCGAACGTCATCGCGCAAACCGCCTCCGGCGAGCAACGCACCGTGACGGACGGCGCGGGACGCTTCCGTCTGGAAATTCCGAACGAGACCGCCGTGCTACGCGTCGAAGGCGAAAACATCGCGCCGTCCGAGCAGACGGTCGGCGCGGGCGTTGTGACGGACGACATCGAAATCAAAATCAGTTACGTCGTGCCGTCGATTCATGAATCCATCGTGATCGAAGATTCGTCGCTGGCTCCGGCGATTGACCGGCGCGACGCAGCCGTCTATCGCGACACGCTTTTTTCGCGCGACGATCAGGTTTTCAACACGCTCAACGCGGGCATCAACGCGGGTCAGCACGAAGGCGGCGGCAAGTCGCTGGAGATTCGCCGCTTCGGTTACAACCTCGATCACGGCGGGCTTAACGGGGGTCTGAAAGTCCTCGTCGATGACGTGCAACAGAATCAGGCGACGCAGGGACACGGGCAGGGGTATCTCGGCCAGTTGAAGAGTTTGACGCCCGAACTGATTCAGGATGTCAACATTTTGAACGGGCCGTTCAGCGCGCAGTACGGCGACTTCTCAGGGCTCGGCGTCGTCCACATCCGGCTGCGCGAGAGCCTCCCGAACCCGCTGACGATTCGCGTGCAGGGCGGTAGTTTCGACACGCTCCGCACGTTCGTCGCCTACAGTCCGAAACTCGAAAATGCAAATGCCTTCGTCGCTTACGAAGGCTCGCGGACGGACGGGCCGTTTATCAGCCCGCTGCGCTACCGGCGCGACAACGTGACGGCCAACTACACGCGACGGCTCGACGAACACCAGTCGCTCGGCATCAAAATCAACGTCTCGCGCAACAACTTTTTCGCCTCCGGTCAGCTACCGCTCGACGAGGTTGCGGCGGGACGGCTCGACCGCTTTGGCTTCATCGACCCCGACCTCGGCGGCAGGTCGCAGAGCGGCACGCTCGGCGTTTACTACAGCCGCGAATTGGATTCGGGCGGCTCGCTCAAGCTCGACGGTTTTGTCGCGCGCTCGCTCTTTGACCTGTTCTCGAACTTCACCACTTTTCTCAACGACGAGATCAACGGCGACGAGATTCAACAACACGATTCGCGCTTGCAGCAGGGCGTCAACGCGCAATACCTCCAACCCTTGCGGCTGTTCGGGCGGCAGACGCTTTTGATCGCGGGCGCGAGCGTCCACGCCAATCAAATCAACGTCGGCCTTTATCAATCAATCGGACGCGACCCGTTCGCCGTCACGACCAGCGCGCACGCCCGCGTCAACAACTACGCGGGCTACATCCAACACGGCATCAACCTCTATCGTGACCGTCTGCACGTCGAAGCGGGTTTGCGCTACGACTATTTTTCGTTCGACGTTGACGACCGCGTCGATTCCACTTTTTCCGGTCAGCAGGGCGCGTTCCGCTTCCAACCAAAATTCAACGTCTCCTACGTCGTCTCCGACCGGGTGCCGACGACCTTTCACTTCAACTACGGACGCGGCATCTCCAGTCAGGACGCGCGCGGCGTCGTCCGCGATCCATCGTCGCCGAAAGTTTCGACCACCGATTTCTATCAACTCGGCGCGTCGCACAACACGCGTCGATTCTCCGTCAGCGTCGACGCCTTCCTGATCGACCGCTCGAACGAGCAAGTTTATATCGCGGATGACGGCAGCCTTGAATTTGCGGGACCTAGCCGAACGTACGGCTTCGAGGGCAAAACCTCGCTCCAACTGACCAAGCAACTCGCCTTCAACGGCGGCATCACGCAGGTGAGCAACTCCTTTTTTCGCGGCACGTCGCCGCGCGTCTATGTTGACAGCGCACCCCACACGGTCGCCAACGCCGCGCTCACGCTCTCGAACCTTTACGGTTTGACGAGTTCGCTCCGCTACCGACACACCGGCAACTACCGGCTCGACGGCGAAGACGCCGCGATTCGCGCCGCCGGCCTCGATGTACTCGATTTCAGCATGGCGAAGCAACTGCGACCGTGGGTCGATTTCAACCTCTCGGTCGACAATTTGACGAACAAGCGTTACTTCGAGACGCAAAACTTTTTCGAGTCGCGCCTGCGTCCCGGCGACCCCGCCCTCGCGCGCATTCACGGCACGCCCGGCTATCCCCTCACCATCAGCGTGGGATTCACGCTCCGCCTCTTCGGAGAAAAATAACGCAGAGGTTTCTCAACCGCTTGGCGCGGCGCGGCAATGTTTATGAGACCGGAGCCTTCGACGCGAAGTCGGTGCGAGGGACGATTCATTTGACGAAAATCCGGTAGCTCAAGGGTTTCAATTCGAGTCGGGACGCGGCGTCCAACTCGACCATCTCGCCGCCGAGATAATCCGTGTACTTGCCGTGATAGAGATTTTCTTTGAATTGCGCCGTGTACGTCTGATCCGAAAAATTGATGAAGACGCAAACCTTGTCGGTCGCGTTTTGGCGGACAAAGCTGAAGACGCTGGCGGGGATGCTGTTGGGCACCAGAATTATCCGCGCGCCCGTTGCTGATTTTATCGAACATCGTCGACCCAAAAACGCATTCTTTGACCGTTGCGTCGGGTCACGCCTCTTTTGCCGAACTATTGCATTATGGCTTATCTTTCGTCCATCCGGCGAGATACGAGCGAGATAAAATAATGAGTTGACAGATACGGGAACATTTGTAGAATGTGCGGCAACCAGGCGGTTGGTGAAACCTTCCGCCCACGTGGTTGCTGGGGTGAGGACAGTGACCACTATTAGAACAGGCGCGAAGCTCCCAAAGCTGCCGCGCCTGTTCGCTTTTGCGTGCGCTCTTGCCCGGTTATTCGATAGATTGTGTAAACAGCATAACTGAGTGAAAATGCTGATGTCGGGACACGTTTTATCAACCGGCCTCCAGCTTGAATTTAGCTTGATGATTAAGCAACTCCCAGAGACTCGGTTCATTTTTCAACGATTCGGCATCGGCGCGCACCAGACTTAACTCCACCCGCGCCGTGCGCCGGGCGATCTCAGCGGCCTGCGCGGAGATGGTCTGTTGTTGGAGGTCTTCTGGTGCGGGCGGGTCGCAGAGAACCGCCGTGCCAAAGGTCTGTCCGAAGAGGCGCAGGATGGCTGCCGGGCTGCGGAGATACGCCTGATAGATCTGGTACGGGGTCGGCATC
>JBGTHJ010000001.1:0-25344 GCA_041746175.1 Pyrinomonadaceae bacterium | reverse complement strand
GCGGCGTGTGCGCGCCGTGCCCGTGCGCGTCGTGCCCCGCTGCGCCGTGCAGATCGTGCCCGACATCGAGGTCGTGCGCCACGCCGACGTGCTCGCCCGGTTCGTGATGCGGTCGGTCGCCCGCCGATTCGGTCAATGCGTCGTGCGTCATTCCTTTTTCGTCGTGACCGTGCGCGTGGGCTTCGTCGGCCTGCCCGCCCGCGACGACTTCGAGAAAACGCTCCTTGCCCCAGAAGGTCATCGCGACGAGCCGCGTCATGTAGAACGCCGTGCAGATGGCCGCGATGGTCGCGATCAGCCAGAGCATCCAGCCGCCGGGGATGTGCGTGGTCGAGACCGCGCTCCACAGGATTTCGTCTTTCGACCAAAAGCCGCTGAACGGAATGATGCCGCAGATAGCGAGCCACCCGGCGAGAAACGTCCAGTAGGTTTTCGGCATGTACTTGCGCAACCCGCCCATTCGCCGCATGTCCTGCTCGTGATGCATTCCGTGAATCACCGACCCCGCGCCGAGAAACATCAAGCCCTTGAAGAAGGCGTGCGTCATGACGTGGAAGATGCCGACGGCGAATGCGCCGACGCCGCACGCGAGAAACATAAAGCCGAGTTGCGAGACGGTCGAATAGGCGAGCACCTTTTTGATGTCGTTCTGCGTGATGCCGATGGTCGCGGCAAACAGCGCGGTCAACGCGCCGATGATGGCGACGACCAGCATCATCGTCTGCGAATGTTGGAAGATGACGTTGGTGCGCGTCAACATGTAGAGACCGGCGGTGACCATCGTCGCGGCGTGAATCAGCGCGGAGACGGGCGTCGGCCCGGCCATCGCATCCGGGAGCCACACGTAGAGCGGAATCTGCGCCGACTTCCCGCACGCCCCGATGAACAGACCGAGCGCGATCCACGACATGATGCCCCACGTTCCGATCAGTTCTATCGGATAGCCGCTCGCCTCGCGCGCCACGTCCGTGTACTGCGTCGAGCCGAAAGTGGCGATGATAGCGGCAATCGCCAGCACCATTCCGAAGTCGCCGATGCGGTTCGTGATGAACGCCTTGCGCGATGCATCGCCCGCCTCCCGGCGGTCGAAGTAGTAGCCGATGAGGAGGTACGAGCACAGCCCGACGCCCTCCCACCCGACAAACATCATCAGGAAGTTCGACCCCATCACCAGCACCAGCATCGAGAACATGAACAGGCCGAGATAGGCGAAGAAGCGATAGAAGCCTGCGTCGCCGTGCATGTAGCCCGTCGCAAAGATGAAGATGCACAACCCGACGCCCGTGATGACGAGAATAAAGATCGCTGAGAGTGCATCGAGTTGATAGCTCCACTCGATGTTGAGCAGCGCGCCCTGCCCGCCGGTCTCTCCGGCTTGTTCCCCCGCCGACTCGCGTGCGCTCGCGCCGCGTTCGATCTGCGCGCGTTCCTTCTGTCCCTGCGTCAGTTCGACCGCGCCGCCCGGAATCCATGTGTAGCCGCTCGTCACGTAAGGCTCCGGCCAGACCGCGCGGTCGCCGTATCCGTAAGACCAGACCGCCGTTACGCCCAGCAGAAACGCCAGCGCGACCGAGCCGACCGCAATCGACCCGACCAACTTTTCGGAGAAGCGAAAACGCCGCCCCAACAGCCCGTTGATGGCCGCGCCCGCGAGCGGCAGAAGCGGAATGAGCCAGATGAGTCTGTGCATATTTAAGATTCGTGACGAACGACCAGCGACCTGTGACAAGGAGAAGCGGTTCTCATCCCGTCGCGTGTCACGTGTCGGCTGTCACCATTTCAAGAGGTCGATCTTGTCGGCAAAGATGGTTTCCTTGTTGCGATAGAGCGCGATGACGATGCCGAGTCCGATGGCGGCTTCGGCTGCCGCGACGACGATGACAAAGACGGTGAAGACCTGTCCGGCGACGGCGTTGATTTTGCCGGTGTCTTGAAAGTAGCGCGCGAAGGCGATGAAGTTGATGTTGGCCGCGTTCAGAATCAACTCGACCGACATGAAGATGACGATGATGTTGCGCCGCGTCAGCACGCCCGCGATGCCGATGACGAATAGCAACGCGCCGACCACCAGAAATTTCGAGAGGTCGGGATTCGTGATGCCCTGCACGATCAGTTCGCGCCGTCCCATCGGCGCATCCTGCAACAAGGCGAACGCCAGCGCGGGTGCGAATGAGTTCAACATAAGAGAATCACAGAAGCCGGGGTGGGAGGTTAGAGGTTGGTCGCCAACGTCTCTTTCTGACATCCGCCACCCGGCGTCCGGCCTTTGTCTAGTTATCGGGTTCCGGGACGGCCACGGGGTCGGCGTCGTCCGTCGCTCGTTCCTGTTTGACCGTCCGCGCCAGCATCACCGAGCCGACGATGGCGACCAAAAGCAGCACGCTCGCAATCTCGAACGGCAGCGCGCCGTAGCGATAAAGGCTCGCGCCGACCGTCTGCGTGTCGCGCGAAATCTTCATCGTGCGTGTCGCCGACGTGCGGAGTGTGGCCTGTTGCGCGGCGCGTCGCTCCGCCGCTTGTTCGATGTCTTCGCCGTCGCGTGCGCTCAGGCCGCGCCAGCCCTGATTGATCGCGTAGATCAGCCCGAAGGCCAGCAGCACGCAGAAGACGACCGCCGCCCCGACCTGTCGCGGATGATTGAACAACTCTTCGCGCCCGCGTTCCTCCGCGCCGACGTTGACCAGCATGATGACGAACAGAAACAGCACCATCACGCCGCCGACGTAGACGAGAATCTGCACGCCCGCGATGAACTCCGCGCCCGCGAGGATAAACAACGCCGCCACCGACACCAGCGTCGAGATGAGAAACAACGCCGAGTGGACGGCGTTGCGCGCCATGATCGTCAGCAGCGACGCCACCAGCGCCGCCGCCGCGAACACCCAGAAGAAGACTGCTTCCCAACCGGAGAGAATCATAATTTTGCTGACCGGAGACCGGTGACGTAAAAAAGACAAGCTTCTATCTAGTCGCCTGTCGCATGTTACCCGTCACGCCTCTTCAGGAATCGTACTTCACGGTCTCGCGTCCCTGTTCGAGCATCTGCCGGTTCCAGACGAATCCGGCGCGCGAGTAGGTGGCGAGTTCAAAGTCCTGCGTCAGTTCGAGACAGGCGGTCGGGCACGCCTCCTGACAGAGCGCGCAAAACATGCAGCGCGACGTGTCGAAGATGAACTCGTCGAGCACCTTCTTCTTGCGCGGCTTGCCGTTGACCATCATCTCGATGTCCATCGCAATCACGTCGATGCAATCTTCGGGGCAGGCCAGCGCGCACAGGTTGCAGGCGATGCACAAACTCTCGTGCGTCTCCGGGTCCATGTTGAGACGCGGCGCGCCGTGAAAGCGCGCCGCCACGTCGGGGCGCACCTTCGGATATTGCTCGGTGTAGATGCCCTTGCCGCCGACCGCATCCTTATCCGTCAACGCACCGATGTTGTACTTCAGCGTCAACTTCAACCCGGCAAACAAATCGACCATGAAGAAGCGTTTCAACTTCTCCTTCCAGGTCGGCTGCGGAACGTGTACGAGTGGCATAATCAACTCCCCATCGTGATCGGCGACCGGCGACCGGCTAAAAGCAGTTCACATGTCGCCCGTCACGGTCTTTCATCCTTCGCTCGCCGCCGGTGCGGGTTGCACGGCGGGCTTGCCCTGCGGCGCGTTGACGAGTCGGACTTGTCGCCGCTGCTTCTTCAAATTAAAGTCGCGCGAATTCCGGTTGATCGTCGAGAGCACGCCCGCCGCCACCAAGAGTCCGCTCCAACCGAAAGCGGTCATCACGGCCTTGCCCGTCGCGGTCAGATTCACCCCGCGCGCGAGCGATTCGACCGTATCGATGCCGCGCCAGCCGTCGAGCGCCTGCACCGTAAAGAGGGCAAAGGCCGTCCACACGATGTTGATGAGCGCGGCGGGAATCATCCATTTCCAACCCAAATCCATCAACTGATCGTAGCGGTAACGCGGGAACGTCCAACGCAGCCAGAAATAGACGTAGAGCAACACCGACATCTTGGCGACGAAGATTATCAGGCTAAGGATGACGTAAAGATTCGGATAGCCCGCTTCCAATCGCCACACGAACGGGAGATACCAGCCGCCGAGATAAAGCGTCGTCGCCACCGCCGCGACGACGATCATCGCCGCATACTCCGCCATGAAAAAGAGCGACCACCGCATCCCCGAATATTCGGTGTGGAAACCCGCGACCAGTTCCGACTCGGCTTCGGGCAGATCGAACGGCGCGCGGTTGTTCTCCGCGATGCCGCTAATCAGGAAGACGACGAAGCCGAGCGGCTGGTAGAAGATGTACCACATCGAATCCAGCCCCTGCGCCGCGACGATTCCCGATAGCGAGAGCGTGCGCGCGAACATCAACGCTCCGATCAGCGCGAGTCCCATCGAAACCTCGTACGACACCATCTGCGCCGACGATCGCAACCCGCCCAGAAGCGCGTACTTCGAGTTTGACGACCAGCCCGCCAGAATCAACGCCAGCACCCCCACCGACGACACCGACAACACGAACAGCAACCCGATGTTGATGTCGGTAATCACGCCCCAGTTCGGCGCGAACGGAATCACCGCGAAGACGATGAACGCCGAGACGACCGCGATGTACGGCGCGAAACGAAAGATGAGGTGGTCGGCCTTGTCGGGTTCGAGGTCTTCTTTCGTCAGGAGTTTGATCGCGTCGGCGATGGGCTGCAACAGCCCCCACTTGCCGACGCGCATCGGCCCCAGACGCGCCTGCATGAACGCCGAAATCTTTCGTTCGAGATACGTCGCATACGCCGCCCATGCCGCGATTGCCGTCACCACCGCCCCGATTTGAATAAACGGCCAGACGACATAGTTGACCGTCGCCGCGCTAAAGAAACGCAGCAGCAGTTCGTCTAAAACATTCGGCGGCGCAAAGAATAAGCTGAACATACGCTTCGTCTAACTCCGTCTCGTTAAGCCTGCTTGCGTTCGAGGGCGTCCATCCGTACTTCCAACTCACCTTGATCGGTACGCAGGTTCATCAAATCTTGATTCATGATCTCGACCTTCTTGGACAGATGGCGGACATCCGTGCGCACCGCGTCCAATTTACCGTTCACTTCGTCAAATTTACTCCGCATCTCCGTGCGCACTTCTTCGATGGCGGCGGCATTGGCGCGCACTTCCCCGCGCAACTCATTCACTTCCCCGCGTAACTCTCCGACTTCCGTGCGCAACCCACCCACTTCCGTGCGCAGCTCATTTACTTCCCCGCGCAGCTCATTCACTTCCCCGCGCAACTCTCCGACTTCCGTGCGCAACCCACCCACTTCCGTGCGCAGTTCATTTACTTCCGTGCGCAATTCACGCACTTCTGTGCGCAATGCGCCGACATCGCGGCTCATGGCGCTCAAATAGTTCAAAACTTCGGTGAGGCGGTCGGTGCTCATTTGCTTGCTCCTTAGAGTCAAATCAAACGTCAATCTCGAAGACGCAATCGCGCGTCGTTTTCAAGTCGGCCAGTTCGTAGTCGTCGTCGAGCGTGCCGCTGCGGTCGATGACGAGATAGGAGTACCAGTCGCCGACGGCGAAGGGCGGCGTGTGCCACGTCCCTTTGTGATAGGCGTAGGGCAGACGCCCTTCGACGAAGAACGCGACGACCGCATCGGCGTCGGGCGCGTCGTCTGCGTCACCCGGCGGCGCGACGCAGACGACAGCCTGCGACGAGGCGAGCGGTGAAAAGACCTGCATCGTGCGCCGGTGTCGCGCCATGAACTCGAAGCGGAACGGTCTGCGCTCGGACGTTGCGCCCGTCAAACTCGGCGCGCCCGCTCCGAGGTCGATCTCCACCGACCCGCGACTGTCAATCAAAACTCCGTACGGCGCGAACGCCTCGCGCGTCATCTTTTGCACCGGCAGACGGACAATTTTCATAAGACTAATCGTGACCGATGACAGCGAAAATCCAAGCCTCTATCTTGTCAAACCGTTACCTGTCACCCGTCGCTTGTCACGGTTTTTATCTGTCGATTTCACCGAGCACGATGTCGAGCGTGCCGATGATGGCGACCACGTCGGCGACCAGATGGCCGAGACACATCTGCCGGAGCGCCTGCAAATTTATCAGGCACGGCGGGCGGACGCGGACGCGCGCCGGACGAGAAGTCCCGTCCGACACGAGGTAACAACCGATCTCGCCCTTCGGCCCTTCAATCGAATGATAATAGTCGCCTGCGGGCGGCTTGATGATCTTCGGGACTTTCGCGTTGACGGGGCCGTCCGGCATCTTCGTGAGCGCCTGTTGGATGATGCGGCGCGACTGTCGCATCTCTTCGAGACGGACGAGGTAACGGTCGTAAGTGTCGCCGTTGTCGCCGACGGGCACGTCGAAATCCATGTCGGCGTAGGCCGCGTAAGGACGACTCTTGCGGATGTCCCACGCGACGCCCGACCCGCGCAGAGCCGGGCCTGACAGCCCGATGGCGATGGCGTCCGTCGCCGAGATAACGCCGATGCCGACCGTCCGTCCGAGCCAGATGCGATTCTCCGAGAGCAGCGTTTCATACTCGGCCAGTCGCATCGGGAAGTTGTCGATGACGCGCTGCACGTCTTCGGTGAAGCCTTCGTAAGTGTCGTTCGGCATCCCGCCGATGCGCCATGCGTGACAGGTCAGACGCGCGCCGAACTGACGCTCGAAAATCTTCAAAATCTCTTCGCGCTCGCGCAACGCCCACAACAAGACCGTGAACGAACCGATGTCGAGGCCGTGCGTGGCAAGCCACAACAGGTGCGACGAGATGCGGTTGAGTTCGGTCAAAACCGTGCGGATGTAGTGGGCGCGGGGCGGTACTTCAAGCCCCAACATCTGCTCGACCGTCTCGACCCAGACCAGCCCGTTCGACACCGCCGCGAGATAATCGAGCCGATCCCAGTAGGGCGCGATCATCGGATACAGACGATTCTCGGCGATCTTCTCCATGCCGCGATGGAGATAGCCGATGTCGCAATCGAGGTCGATGACCGTCTCGCCGTCGAGCCGGAGGATGACGCGCAGCACGCCGTGCGTCGAAGGGTGCTGCGGCCCCATGTTCAAAATCATTTCGGGGCTATCGAGCAGCGTCTCTCTGGTTGTCGCGACTTCTACTTGATGCATGGTTGTTTAGCAAAAAACTTATGACTGCGTAGCTTCCAACAGACGGACGCGCGGCCATCCAAATCGCGCCCAACGGCGGCGGCGCTTACGGTTCGTCCTTTTTGACGCATCCGGCGACGGTTGCGGTTTCGAGCGCGAGCGCGATGTCGGTCGCTTCGCCGCGCGCGCGGCGTGCGAGCAGATCGTAGAGAATCGCCGAGGCCGCGCTGTCGCGGTTCCAGATGTTGCGCGGGCTCATGGTCTGCGTAAAGCCGAACCCGGCGGCGCGCGCGGCGTCGAGCGAGTCGAAGATTTTCACGTCATATTTGGCGGCCAGGTCGCGCGGGTGCATGATGTCGGTAAACCTTACTTGTGCTCCTTGGGCAACGGGTCGCGCGCGGCGCGGAACAGTTCGCGGACGCGTCGCTCGTCGGGCGTCGAAAGGATTTCCAGACCGTAGGCGCGACGCTGTTCGAGTTGCTCCTGCTGGACGTTGGTAAAGTCGGGCAGGTGCTTGGTCGTCCAGTTGTTTTCGATGAACTCCAACGGGTAATCCTTGCGGAGCGGGTGGCCTTCCCAGTCGGGAGGCAGCAGGATGCGCCGGAGGTCGGGGTGATTGTGGAACGAGACGCCGAAGAGGTCGAACACTTCGCGCTCCATCCAGTTGGCCGTCGGCCACACGCCCGTCACGCTCTCGATGCCGTCCGTCTCGGTCGTCGCTACCTTCAGACGCACGCGCTCGTTAGCCTCTATCGAATAGAGGTTGTAAACGATCTCGAACGGCGCGTCGAAGCGTTCGGGCAGGTGCACGCAGGTCAGGTCGGAGAGATAGTTGAAGGGCGTCGCGGCATCGTCGCGCAGAAACTTGCACGCTTCGACGATGCGCGGCGGCGCGATGCGAATCGAAAGCTGGCCGATGAACTCCGAGGCTTCGACGACCGCGCCGTCGAGCGCGTCGCTCAACTTTTTTACCAGCGGATGCGCGGCGGCATCGGTCGGCTTCGGCCCTTCGTCCTTCTTTTTGACGGGGGCTTTCGGCGCACCCGCAGGGGCGGCGGGAGTTGCCGTGCCCGCTGCCGGAGTCGTGGCTTTCGCGCTTGCGGCTTCTTTCGCGGCAGCCGCGCGGGCTTTGGCTTCGGCAATCCTGGCGGCTTTTTCGAGGTCTGACGATGAAGAGACGGAGGCACGGGGCGTATCCGCGCGCTCCGCCGGAGAGTCTCCGGCATCGGGTGCATTCGGGCTGTTCGGTTCGTCGGTCATCGCATCCTACGGTTCGACTCGCTACGGAAAGGGCGCGGACTGCGCCGTTCCCGCTCACAAATACTTTTTTTTTGACTTGTGCGCTTACCAGATGCAAAGAAGGTGTGGCGAAAGATTTCTAACACGCTGTTTGCGGCGATGTCAACAAACTCACAGCGTTGTTTCCTGAAGAACCAGCTCGCCGCCGGATGTGAGTGACAACTTCGGGCGACGCGCCTCCGAGCAACTAATTTACGCTGATGTGCATAGCGCAGAAGCACGCACGGAGTAAGGGCGTAATCGCCACCATTGACACCCTTGACGAAGTGCGGGTTTCCGCAGATTCGTC
Source organism: Pyrinomonadaceae bacterium (assembly GCA_041746175.1). Classification (GTDB taxonomy): domain Bacteria; phylum Acidobacteriota; class Blastocatellia; order Pyrinomonadales; family Pyrinomonadaceae; genus JBGTHJ01. The sequence goes on along the minus strand of JBGTHJ010000001.1, from coordinate 16,645 downwards.
GAAGCCAAACTTGACGATACGGGTCGGCGGAAAGTATCATAGGATGTTTGAAACGAGCGCAAATCGCTCACCTACATGAGGAATAAAAAATGAAGCAAGGAATTCATCCCGCGTATCACGAAATCAAGGTGCACTGCGCCTGCGGCGAGACGTTCACGACGCGCTCGACGCGTAAAGATGACCTGAGCGTCGAAATTTGCTCGGCCTGCCACCCGTTCTTTACGGGCAAGCAGAAACTCGTCGATACCGCCGGACGCGTTGACCGTTTCAACAAGCGTTACGGCAAAAAGACGGAAGCCGCGCCCGTCGAGCCGGCGCCCGCCGAAGCCACCACGACCGCCGCGCAGTAATTCGACACGGAGGCTTTTACCAAATGCGGCGCGGAGAACTTCGCCAGTATTAGCCCTTTAACATCCGACGCCGACGTTTGCGGTTGGCGGTCGCGCTTCTTCGTGCATCCCGCGCGTGTTTTGCGACCATCCACCGCTTGAAACGTCGGCGTTGTTTTCTTTGCCGTCTCGTCTCGAACAACTTTTACGAACGGAAGCGAAAACCAATGAGCGCCAGCGCAAGAGATTTGATTGTCGGCGGGCAGGCCGTCATCGAAGGCGTGATGATGCGGACGCCGGGCGCGTACGCCGTCGCCGTCCGCCGCGCCGACGGCGAACTCGTCCACACCGCCGCCGTGCTGCCGAAGTGGAGCGATAAGTATCCGCTCTTGAACCTTCCCGTTCTGCGCGGGGGGGCGGTGCTCATTCAGTCGATGGCGCTCGGCATCAAGGCTCTGAACTTCTCGGCCAACGAAGCTTTCGCCGAGGCTGAAGCGGCGGAGGCGCGCGATGTCGAAGTGGTCTTGACGCCCGCCGCCGCCGTCATCGCGGGCGAGGGCAACTTCGCCGGAATCACCGGCGCGACGCCCGGACTGATCCCCGTCCCGACCGAGCGACGCGCCCGCGACGAGATGAAGAAAGGCGGCACGGCGTCGGCGGCTGGCTCGATTGTTTTCGCGCTCTTCTTCAACGTCCTGCTATTTATCGTCGCGCCGCTCGTGCTGACCAACGCGCTATTTATCGCCGCCGGTTGGGCGAGCGTCCCGCAGACGGCGACGACGCCAAACGCGGGCGAAGCCGTGAGCGCGGAGCGGGTCGCAACCGGCGATGCGCCCGTCAAGACGGCGACGGCGCGCGATGAAGCTACGTGGTACACGCGCGCTTACCGGAGCGCCGCCACGTACTTGCATCCGGTGCGCCCGTCGGTCGCCTTCAATCTGGTTGACGGCGTGATTCGCATGTCGTTTTTTCTCATCATGATTTTCAGCTTCTCGCTCGTCAAAGACATCCGCCGCGTCTTCGAGTATCACGGCGCGGAGCACAAGACGGTCTTCACCTGGGAGGCCGGTTTGCCGCTCACGGTCGAGCACGCGCGCCAGCAGCCGCGCCAGCACCCGCGTTGCGGGACGAGTTTTCTGATGGTCGTGATGCTCGTCTCCATCGCGCTGTTCTCGCTGATAAAATTCGACTCGCTCGTCTATAACATGCTGGTGCGCATCGCGCTCATCCCGGTCGTCGCCGGAATCTCGTATGAGATCATCCGACTTTCGGCGAAGCGCGAGGGCGGTCTGGTTTTCAAACTCATCACGCTGCCCGGTCTCTGGATGCAAAACATCACGACCAAAGAACCGGACGACCCGCAACTCGAAGTCGCCATTCTCGCTCTCAAAGAATCGCTCAAGCTTGAGCCACAAACGGAGGGAGACACCGCGCTAGCGCCGCTCTCATAAAATCCATGCTGGAGAAACTCGAACAAATCGAAGCCCGTTACGAGGAACTGTCCGCGCAGCTTTCGTCGCCCGAGATGCTCGCGGATCAATCGGCCTACGGCAAAGCCGCGAAGCACCATCGCGCGCTCGGCGAGATGGTGGAGAAGTACCGCACCTGGAAAACGTCGAAAGCGCAACTGGCGGACGCGAAAGAACTCTACGACGCCAGCTACGACGACGAAGAGATGCGCGAACTCGCCCGCGCCGAGATGGACGAGTTGCAGCAGCGACTCGAACAGACGGAAGCCGAACTGCGCCTGTTGTTGCTGCCGCGCGACCCCAACGACGAGAAGAACGTGATTCTCGAAATCCGCGCCGGGACGGGTGGCGATGAGGCGACGCTGTTCGCCGCCGAGATGCTTCGCATGTACGGTCGCTATGCCGAGCGGCAGGGGTGGCGGATGGAGATTCTCGATGCGTCAGAGTCGGGCGTCGGCGGTATCAAAGAGGGCATCGCGCTCATCGAAGGCGAAAAGGTTTTCTCCAAACTCAAACACGAATCGGGCGTCCACCGCGTCCAGCGCGTGCCGCAGACCGAAGCCAGCGGACGCATCCACACTTCCGCCATCACCGTCGCCGTGATGCCCGAAGCCGAAGAGGTCGACGTAAAAATCGACGCCAAAGATTTACGCATCGATACCTTTTGCTCGTCGGGGCCGGGCGGCCAGTCGGTGAACACGACCTATTCGGCGGTACGCATCACGCACCTGCCGACCAACACCGTCGTCTCGATGCAGGATGAAAAGTCGCAGATAAAAAATCGCGAGAAGGCGATGCGCGTCTTGCGTGCGCGGCTCCAAGAACTGGAAGAACAGAAGCAGCACGAGGCGACCGCGAGCGAACGCCGTTCGATGGTCGGCAGCGGCGACCGCTCCGAGAAGATACGCACCTACAACTTCAAAGAGAACCGCGTCTCAGACCACCGGATCGGACTCACCCTCCATCAACTCGACCTCTTCATGGAAGGCGCCATCGACGAACTCATCGAAGCTCTCATCACACACTACCAGACCGAAAAGATGAAAGCCGAAATGGTCGCCGCTTAAAGGCGAGTGATGCGTGACGAATTACCAGACCGCCACCCGTCATGATTTTTATGGTTACAAGCGTTTTACTCGTTCGTCATGGTCAGTCGGAGGGCAACGTCGAGCATCGTTTCGGCGGGCACTCGGCGACGCCGCTGAGCGGGCGCGGGCGTTTGGAAGCGGAGGCGACGGCGCAAGCATTGCGCGCGGAATCAATCGACGCGATTTATTCGAGCGACCTGTTGCGCGCGGTCGAAACCGCTACGCCGCTGGCCGAAGCATCGGGACTCGACATCAAAGAGCGCACGGCGTTTCGCGAGCGGAGCGTCGGGAAGATGGAAGGGTTGACGTTCGAGGCCGCCGCCGAAGCCTACCCCGCTGAATACGCCGCGCTGCTCAGGCGCGACTTCGAGCACGTCCTTCTCGGCGGCGAGAGCTACCGGCAAATGCTCGACCGCGCGGCGGGCGAACTCGACCGCGCCATCCGCGTACACGCGGGCGGTACGATCGTCGTCGTCTCGCACACGGGCACGATTTGCATCCTCGCGCTCCACCTGATGGGCGCGCTCGACGCGCCGGAGTTGCGCCCCGTCTGGATCGCGTCTTCAAACTGCGGCATCTCGCGTTTCGAGTTGAACGACGACGGCTTCGTCCGCGTCCGCGTCGTCAACGACACGCGGCATCTCGCGGACTTGTGACCCGCGCTTGAACATCTTCCCCAAGACTTATTGTGCTTTGCAATTGGGTGAATGCCGGGAGTGCGAGCCGGAGGCTCGCGCTCCCAGGCGGCGACTCTCTTTTATGTGCTACATGCTATTGCAACTCGCTATAACGCGGCGTCCAAGCTGCTCGCGCGCCCCGGCACGTAAATCATGCCGCGATAACCAGTCGCACTCCGCACCGCCCCTGAGAGGAATTGAAAGATGAGTCTATTCAAAAAGCTGGCGTCCGTCGCTTTCGGCGCGGCGTTCGTCGTTGTCGTCTCTGTCGCGCCGGGCGTCGGCGTCCCCGCGACGGCGCAGAACGCGAACATGAACACGCCGAAAGGTTCGACAAGCAAACTCGTGTATCCCGAATCAAAAAAGCTAGACCACATCGACGAATATCACGGCACGAAGGTGGCCGACCCGTATCGCTGGCTGGAAGATTTGGATTCCGCCGAGACGAAAGCGTGGGTTGAAGCGCAGAACAAACTGACGTTCGCTTACCTCAAAGAGATTCCCGCGCGCGAACGCCTCCGCGAGCGGCTGACCAGGCTCTGGAATTACGAACGCTACACCGTGCCTTTCAAAGAAGGCGAACGCTATTTTTATTACAAGAACGACGGGCTGCAAAATCAGAGCGTGCTCTACACCGCGACCTCGCTCGACGCGCCGCCGACGGTGCTGCTCGACCCGAACAAGCTTTCGACCGACGGGACGGTCGCGCTCTCCGGCATCGACATCAGCGACGACGCCCGGCTGTTGGTCTACGGTTTGTCTGCCGCCGGTTCCGACTGGCAAGAGTATCGCGTGCGCGACGTGGCGACGGGACAGGATTTGCCGGATGTGGTCAAGTGGGTGAAGTTCTCCGCCGCCGCGCTGACGCCCGACGGCAAGGGCTTTTTCTACAGCCGCTATGCCGAGCCGACCGAAGCCACCAAGCTCGCGGGCGCAAACTATTTTCAAAAACTCTACTTCCATCGCATCGGCACGCCGCAGACGGAAGACGTGCTCATCTACGAGCGCCCCGACCAGAAGGAGTGGGGCTTTTTTGGAGACGTGACCGAAGACGGACGTTATCTCATCATCCACGTCTGGCAGGGTTCCGAGCGCAAGAACCGCATCTATTACAAAGACCTCAGCGCGAAAGATGCGCCGGTCGTCAAACTGCTCGATGACCTCGACGCTTCATACAACTTCATCGACAACGACGGCTCGACCTTCTGGTTTCAAACCGACCTCGCCGCGCCGCGTAACAAAATCATCGCCATCGACGTGACCAAACCCGAGCGCCAGAACTGGCGTGTGGTCGTGCCCGAAGCGTCTGACAAGCTCGAAGGCGTCGGCACGATCAACAATATGTTCGTCGCGTCGTATCTGAAGGATGCGCAGACGCGCGTCAAGCTGTTCAGTCTCGACGGCAAGCTCGTCCGCGAAGTCGATTTGCCCGGCATCGGCAGCGTCGGCGGTTTCACCGGCAAACGCAAAGACAAAGAGACGTTCTACTCGTTCACCGGCTTTACGACCCCGACCACGATTTATCGCTACGACGCGGCGACGGGCAAGAGCACGCTGTTTCGCCAGCCGAAGGTTGATTTCAACCCCGCGCGTTACGAAACCCGACAGGTCTTCTTCAAGAGCAAGGACGGGACGCGCGTCCCGATGTTCATCACGCACAAGAAGGGCTTGAAGCTCGACGGGCAAAACCCGACCTATCTCTACGGCTACGGCGGCTTCGACGTTTCGCTGACGCCCGCCTTCTCGGTTGGCAATCTCGTCTGGATGGAGATGGGCGGCGTCTACGTCGTCGCGAATCTGCGCGGCGGCGGCGAGTACGGTCAGGCGTGGCACGAAGCGGGCACGAAACTGCGCAAGCAAAATGTCTTCGACGACTTCATCGCCGCCGCCGAGAGGCTCATCGCCAACAAGTATACTTCGACGCCCAAGCTCGCCATCGGCGGCGGCAGCAACGGCGGGCTGCTCGTCGGCGCGGCCATCACGCAGCGTCCTGAACTTTTCGGCGCGGCGTTGCCCGCCGTCGGCGTGATGGACATGCTCCGCTTTCACAAGTTCACCATTGGTTGGGGCTGGATTTCCGACTACGGCTCGTCCGACACCGCCGAAGAGTTCAAGGCTCTCTACGCTTATTCGCCGCTCCATAATCTGAAGGCGGGCACGGCCTACCCGCCGACCATGATTACCACCGCCGATCACGATGACCGCGTTGTGCCGTCGCACAGTTTCAAGTTTGCGGCGGCGATGCAGGCGGCGCAGGGCGGCGCAAGCCCCGTGCTCATCCGTATCGAAACCAGAGCCGGACACGGCGCGGGCAAGCCGACCGCCAAAATCATCGAAGAAGTCGCCGACCGCTGGGCGTTTCTCGTGCGCGAGTTGGACGTGCGCACGCCGTCGTCGTAGTCCGTGCGGCTGGCGACGGATGTGTGGCACCGCACCGCACGCGCTCAGGTCTACGCAACGCGGGGGGACGCGGCTTTTTGACACCGCGCCCCGACTGCTTTAACATTCGCCCCGGCTACACGTTCGTTGTTAACTTTCCCCTCTCTCGCCGGTCGTTTCAAAGGTGACGCCATGCACAAAAAATTCTTTTCGCGGCAAACCTCCTCCAAATTATTCTCGATAGCCTTCGCGCTGCTTGTCGGCGTCGCCGCGTGGTCGCCGGTCGCGGCGACGCAAAACACGGACGGTCGCGGTCTCGCGCTCAGCAAGTCGGGCACGGTGACGGAACTGCCCGCGCGTGCCAAACGCTATGCCATCATCATCGGCGTCGACGCGTACGCCGACACGCAACTGAGCACGCTCGGTGGTTCGTCAAACGACGCCGCCGTGCTCAGCGACACACTCATCCGGTACGCGGGCTTCCCCGCCGATCAAGTAATCCTGCTCTCTTCCGACCAACCGGCGGAACGCCAGCCGACGCGTGGCAACATCCTCCGGCGTTTGTCGAACCTGACCGCCGTCGTTCCCAAAGATGCGTTGTTCGTGTTCGCCTTCGCCGGTCATGGCGCGGAGCGCGGCGGGCAGGCTTTCCTGTTGCCGTCTGACGCGCAACTCAGCGACGACATCACGCTGCTCGAACAGACGGCGGTCAACGTCTTGACCGTCAAGGAGTGGGTACGCAAAACCGGTGTCGGGCAAATCATGATGTTGCTCGATGCGTGCCGCAACGACCCCGGCGGACGCGCCGATGCCCCCAACCCGCTCACCAAAACCTACACGCGCGGCTTCAATTTCGACGTGCGCAATAAAGAGGTGACAGCCTTCGCCACCATCTACGCGACCGGTCTCGGCCAACGCGCCTACGAGTACAGGGAAAAGCGTCACGGTTATTTTACGTGGGCGGTTATCGAAGCCCTCAAGGGCGGCGCGGCCAACCCGCGCGGCGAAGTCACGCTGGCGAGCATGATCGAATACCTACAAGAGCGCGTGCCGAAACAGGTGCTCATCGATCTGGGACCGGGTAAGAATCAAGTGCCGTGGGCGATGGTCGAAGGTTACAAGGCAAATGATCTGGTGTTGGCCGTCAAAGGAACAGAGACCGCGCCCGCGACGAAGACCGCGACAACACCCAAGCTCGTACCGGGTGAAACACCCATCGCCAACGCGCCGAACATGCCGAACCAAGCCGCGCCGTCGCAAGAGACTTTGCGCGCACGCGGCATCGAATACGGCGAGACGTTGGAAGGTACGACATGGACGGGCGCGACGGTCAACGGCGAATTCGAGATTGAATTCCTCAAGGACGGCAAACTGCGTTACACGCTGCTCGTCGAACGTGGAGAACCGCGCCCCATCGGAGGCAAGTGGCGGCGCACCGGCAATACCCTGCTCATCGACCTCTATTATTCGGTCACCGAAGCGACCATCGACGGCGGCGTCATTCGCGGGCAAGGCCAAAACATGAGCGGCGAGAAATTCAGCTGGACGCTCTTCCCGAAACAAAAATAGAGATGCCGCTCAGCGACGACCGCGCTTCTCGAATCGAAGTCGCCGCAGATAAATCAGGCTCTCGTCATAAACATCAACGGGTCGCGCTTCAATAAGCGCGACCCGTTTTTTTTTGAAGATGACGGCGGCGGCGGCGACTCCCCGCCGCGTCGCTTTCCAAACTATTCGCTGGCCGCCGAGACGACATCAAGCGCGTCGCTGTCGGCGGGCGACACTTTTGCGAGTTCCGCTTCGTCGTCGCCTTCGAGTTGTCGTTGGCGGCGCACCGTCCCGTCCGACTCGAAGATGTAGGCGGCGGGGGCCTCGCGCATGATGATGTCTTGCAGACGCATCAGGCCGTAGAGGAGGGCTTCGGGGCGCGGCGGGCAACCCGGTATGTAGACATCGACGGGGATGGTGCGGTCAACGCCCTGCATCGTCGAATACGAATCGAACGGCCCGCCGGTCGAGGCGCACGCGCCCATCGCGATGACCCACTTCGGTTCGGGCATCTGGTCGAAGATGCGACGGATGACCGGCCCCATCTTGAGCGTCACCGTCCCGGCGACGATGATCAGGTCGCTCTGTCGCGGTGAGGGGCGAAAGACGCCCGCTCCGAAACGGTCGATGTCGAAGCGGCCCGCGCCGGTCGCGATCATCTCAATGGCGCAGCACGCCAGCCCGAACGTCATCGGCCACAGCGCCGACTTCCGCGCCCAGTTGACCGTCTCGCGCACCGGCTTCATATTCATCACCGGCGCGCCCAGATTCTTGCGCAACGAGTTGAATATCGAATCGACCGTCGTTAAAACGATGCCTTCAGGATGTTCTGCCATATGCCGCTATGCCCATTCGAGCGCGCCTTTGCGCCACGCGTAGTAGTAGCCGACGATGAGGATGCCGATGAAGACGAACATCTCAATGAGGGCGAATTTGGTGAACGTGAAATCGTCGCCCATGAAGATGATCGCCCACGGCAAGAGGAAGATCGTCTCCACGTCGAAGATGAGAAAAAGCATCGCGACGATGTAGTAGCGGACGGTGAAACGGTCGTGCGCTTCGGTCGTCGGGTCGATGCCGCACTCGTAGGGGCGCATCTTGTCTTTGCCGTAGAGACTCGGCCTGACGAGTCGTCCGAGGACGATTGGCAACACCGGAAAGATAACCGCGAAGACGAAGAAAATCATCACCGGCCAGTAGGCCGTGACGGGCGCGCCGATGTCGCCGACGCCATCACGCGTGGCGAGCAGCGCGGGGTCGGTCGCGGCTTGCAGGAGAATCGCGTTGAGCATGATATTCATCAACCGTATGTCGGAAGGAGATGCGCCCGCGCGCTTTTGGTGTCGGGATGACGGCGGAAATTCTAGCATCCTTGCGGGCGATGTCAAAAGTCTTTTTCCGACAGCGCCCTGACGTGAGCAAATGCGGGGGATGTTACTTCGCTTCGTCGTGCGGACGCCCCGCAAGCAGCGCGACGGCGTGGCGCAGCACCGGAGCGATGACCGCGAAGCAATCGCGCACCCCGGCGGGCGAACCGGGCAGGTTGACGATCAACGCGCCGGAACGGATGCCGCACACGCCGCGCGAAATCATCGCCGTCGGCGTCTGTTCGCGCGTCGCCATACGCATCGCTTCGGCGAGTCCGGGGGCTTCTTTTGTAATCGCGTCGCGCGTCGCCTCCGGCGTGTTGTCGCGTGGGCTGAAGCCCGTCCCGCCCGTCGTCACGATGAGATTTATGTCGGGACGGTCGGCGTACGCGCGCAACTTCTCCGCGAGCGGTTCGAGGTCGTCCGGCACAACCTCGCGCGCGATGATCTCCGCGCCCGTCTCACGCAACAGCCCGGCGAGCGTCGCGCCCGACACGTCTTCCTGTTCGCCCCGCGCGCAGCGGTCGCTCACCGTCAACACCACCGCACGAATCATCACACTCCTCCGTCAGGCAATAGGCTAGTCGAAATAGTTTGCCCTTGCCGAGCCGCCAGTCGCCATTTTCAAGCCGCCAGAGACGCTACCGCCAACCGCTACATTCTCATGTGGTCTTTGAGCCAGCAGCGATCCATCACGACGAGCAGTCCGGCGTCGAGCGCGCGTCGGGCGGCGGCGTGGTCGATGACGCCTTCCTGCAACCAGACGGACTTGGCGCCGATGGCGATGGCCTCGTCGACCACCGCGCCCGCCTCTGACGAGCGTCGAAAAATATCGACGAGGTCGATCTGCTCCGGCACGTCGGCGAGCGACGCATAAGCCTTTTCGCCGAGCGCCTCTTGTTCGTTCGGGTTGACCGGAATCACGCGGTAGCCCTGCCGCTTCATGTAGCCCGCGACGCTGTTCGACGCGCGCATCGGGTTCGACGATAGCCCGACGACCGCGATAGTTCGACACTCTTCCAAGATTCGTTTGATAGCCTGCGGATCGTTAATCATAAACACGTTATTCCGACTTTGACATTTCAACTTCTGACTTCCGGCTCGCATGAAGTTCCTGCAAAGTGATGACCGCCACTTCGGTCTGCTGTTCGCGGGCGACGATGGCTTCGACGACGGCGTGCGCGCCCGTCATCGCCGTCACGCACGGGACGTTGTGTTGGAGCGCGGCGCGGCGAATCGCCTGTTCGTCGTAGTGCGAGGTGCGACCCAGCGGCGTGTTGATGACGAGCGCGATTTCACCTTGCTTGATTTTGTCGGCGATGTTCGGGCGGCCTTCGTTGACCTTGAATACCGTCTCGACTTCCAGCCCGACTTCGCGCAACCGCGCCGCCGTGCCGAACGTCGCCATCAGTTTGAAGCCGAGCCGCGCGAGACGCCGCGCGAGCACCACCGCCTGCCCCTTGTCCGCATCGTTGACGCTGATAAAAGCCGTGCCGCTCGCGGGGAGTTCGAGTCCCGCGCCGAGCATCGCCTTCGCGTATGCCTTGCCGAACGTGTCGCCGATGCCCATCACCTCACCGGTCGAATGCATCTCCGGACTCAGGATCGGATCGACGCCGGGAAACTTGACGAATGGAAAGACCGGCGACTTGATGTAGAAGCGATCAACCGTCAGTTCGCCCGGCAGATCGAACCCGCCGAGCGCGCGACCCGCCATTACCAGCGCGGCGATGCGCGCCAGCGGGACGCCCGTCGCCTTCGAGACGAACGGCACGGTGCGCGACGCGCGCGGGTTCACCTCCAGCACGTACACGCGGTCGTCCTTGATCGCAAACTGAATGTTGATAAGGCCGCGCACCCTGAGCGCGCGGGCAAGGATGCGCGTGTAATGACGCATCGTCTCAAGATGTTCTTCGGCGATTTTGACCGGCGGCAGCACGCACGACGAGTCGCCCGAATGGATGCCCGCCTCTTCGATGTGCTCTTGAATTCCGGCAATCACGCACGTCTCGTCGTCGGCCAGCGCGTCAACATCAAACTCCGCCGCGCGTTCGAGAAACTTATCAATCAGCACGGGCTTCTGCGGCGATGCGTCAACCGCCGTCCGCATGTACTCGTCGAGACTCTTCTCGTCGTAAACAATCGCCATCGCGCGCCCGCCGAGAACATACGAGGGGCGCACCAGCACCGGATAACCGATCCGCGCCGCGACCTCTTTCGCCTCTGCGCCGGAGGTGGCCGTGCCGTTCTCGGGCTGCGGGACGCCGAGTTCGACGAGCAGCGCGCCGAAGCGTTTGCGGTCTTCGGCGAGGTCGATGGAATCGGGCGAGGTGCCGATGATGGGCGCGCCCGCCGCCGCCAGACGCAACGCGAGATTGAGCGGCGTCTGCCCGCCGAACTGCACGATGATGCCTTCGGGCTGCTCCGTATCGACGATGTTCATCACGTCTTCAAACGTCAGCGGCTCGAAGTAGAGACGGTCGGAGGTGTCGTAATCGGTCGAGACGGTTTCCGGGTTGCAGTTGACCATGATGGTCTCGAAGCCCGCATCCTTGAGCGCAAACGCCGCGTGACAGCAACAGTAATCGAACTCGATGCCCTGCCCGATGCGGTTCGGCCCCGAACCGAGAATCATAATCTTGCGCGCATCGGTCGGCTGCGCTTCGTCTTCCGTCTCGTAAGTCGAATAGAGATAGGGCGTGAAGGATTCAAACTCCGCGCCGCACGTATCGACGCGCTTGAAGACCGGCAACACGCCGAGATTTTTACGATAGCTGCGCGCTTCGTCTTCCGTCCGCCCCGTCAGATAGGCGAGCCGACGGTCGGAGAGTCCGACTTCTTTGAAGCCGCGCAACGTGGCGGCGTCGATCTCTTCGAGCGCGCGTCCCTCGATCTCATCTTGAATCCTCATCACGTCGTGGAGTTGTTCGAGAAACCACGGGTCGATGCGCGAGAGACGATGAATCTCGGCGACCGGCCAACCGTGTTGGAGGGCGTAGGTGATGTATGAGAAGCGTTGCGAATTGGGGCGCGCGAGTTTGCGCTGCAACTCGTCGTCGGGCACGTCGGCGAGACGGAGCGGGCTGACGGCTTCGAGCGAGCGCAAGCCCTTGAACAGAGCTTCTTTGAACGTGCGACCAATCGCCATCACCTCGCCGACCGACTTCATCTGCGTCCCCAGCACGTCTTCCGACTCTTTGAACTTCTCGAAATTCCACTTCGGAATCTTGGCGACGACGTAATCAATCGTCGGCTCGAACGATGCCGGGGTCTTCTTCGTGATGTCGTTCGGAATCTCGTCGAGCGTGTAACCGACCGCGAGTTTTGCCGCAATCTTCGCGATGGGGAACCCGGTCGCCTTCGACGCCAGCGCCGACGAACGCGACACGCGCGGATTCATCTCGATCACGCGAACCTCGCCGTTCGACGGGTTGACCGCGAACTGGATGTTCGAGCCGCCCGTCTCGACGCCGACCTTGCGGATGATGCGAATCGACATGTCGCGCAGGGTTTGATACTCGACATCGGTCAGGGTTTGCGCCGGGGCGACCGTGATCGAGTCGCCCGTGTGGACGCCCATCGGGTCGAAGTTTTCAATCGAGCAGACGATGACCACGTTGTCAGCGATGTCGCGCATCACCTCTAACTCGTATTCCTTCCAGCCGATAATCGACTCTTCGATTAACACCTCCTGCACCGGCGACGCCGCCAGCCCCGCGCGCACGATCTCTTCGTACTCTTCGGGGTTGAAGGCCGTGCCGCCGCCCGTCCCGCCGAGCGTGAACGACGGGCGGATGATCGCCGGATAACCCGTCTCTTCGATGAGTTGTTCGGCTTCCGCCCACGAGCGCGCGAACCCGCCGCGCGGCATCGGCATCCCTTCTTCCTCCATCGCCGCCTTGAACAACCGACGGTCTTCGGCGACCTTGACCGCCTCGCGCTTGGCACCGATCATCTCGACGCCGTACTCGTCGAGCACGCCCGCGTCGGCGAGCGCGACTGCCAGATTGAGCGCGGTCTGTCCGCCGACGGTCGGCAACAGCGCATCTGGTCGTTCGCGCTTGATGATGGCCGCCACCGACTCGACCGTCAGCGGTTCGACGTAGGTGCGGTCAGCCGTCTCCGGGTCGGTCATGATCGTCGCCGGGTTCGAGTTGACCAGCGCCACCTCGTAGCCTTCCTGCCGCAGAGCCTTGCACGCCTGCGTCCCCGAATAGTCGAACTCGCACGCCTGCCCGATGATGATCGGGCCCGAGCCGATGATGAGAATCTTACGTATGTCCGTCCGTTTGGGCATCAGTTGTTTTAGGTGAACAAATGTTTTTTGAACAGGGTCGCAGAATTATACACAACGCCTTCACAGACGACGAATCAACGCCACCCCCATCAGCCCGCCGCCGCACGCATCTTCCGGCAGCCTCGTTCCCAATCCCGGCGAGCTTGACTCCGCCGCCGTCTTCAATCAGATTCACACACACATTCATTCCGTGAGGAGACCAACCCGATATGACCGGGATCAAACGAATTTCGACCGCCGATGCGCCCGCCCCCGCCGGACACTACTCGCAAGCCGTCGTCCACAACGGCATCGTTTACGTCTCCGGCCAACTCGCGATTGACCCGCAGACGGGCGAGCGTCAACTCGGTTCGATCGAAGCCCAGACCGAGCAGACGCTCAACAACGTCTTTCGCATCCTCACAGCGGCGGGCAGCGACCCCGCGCACCTGTTGAAGGTGACGATCTACATCTCTGACATCGATCTTTGGGCAGAGGTCAACACGGTCTACGCGCGGATGTTGGGCGACCATCGTCCGGCGCGCGCCGTCGTCCCCGTCAAAGACCTCCACTACGGATTCAAAATCGAAATCGACGCCGTCGCCGCCGTCGCCGCGCCGGCTTGATTCTCAAAAACGGATTCGCGCCGGTCGCCTGTCAGCCAGCAAAAAGCCGACCATCTCGCAAGAAGGTCGGCGGTCGCTGAACTCTGCTGCTCGAAACCTATTGCTGCTTGTCTTCGAGCATGGCAACGCGGTCTTGTAATTCGCCGATATCCGCGCTCGTTGTGAGCAACAGTCCTTCGACACGATCAAGTCGCCGCCCATGTAACCGCTGCTCCCGCTCGATGCGCCCAGGTCGTCCTTCGATACTATCGAGACGCGCTTTGGTCTCCGTGCGAAAAACTTCTACTTCTGTGCGCAGAACTCCTACCTCTGTACGCAGAGCTCCCACTTCTGTGCGCAAAACTCCCACATCGCGGCTGATTGCGCTGAGGGAATTGAGGATTTCGGTGGTGCGGTCGGCGCTCATTGAATTCTCCTTGAGGTGAGTTCAAGGTTGCTGCGAGTCGAAGCGGCGGCGGTAGTCGTCGCCGTCGATGGTGACCGTTTTGCACATCTCGTAGAGACGCGAGCGGAGGCGCGTGCCGATGCGGTCTTCGAGCGTTTCTTCGGTGGGCGCGCGGCGTGCGTCGGCATAGTTGGTGGTGAAGATGGTGAGTTTTTTGTCGTTGTAACGCGTGCCGATGATTTGCATCATGGTGTCGCGCACCCAGTCGGTCGGCTTCGACGCGCCGAGTTCGTCGAGCACCAGCACCTCCGCCTGATAGACGGGCGCGAGCAGTCGCATCTCGGACGTTTGCGAGATTTTGTTGTACGAATCCTGTATCTCTTTCAGGAGCGAGCCGAACTCATAGAACAAGCTTTGGACGCCCTTCTCCATCAGGCCGCGCAGGATGGCGACCGAGAGATGCGTTTTGCCGACGCCGACCGGCCCCATAAAGACCAGACCGCGTTCGACCGCCGGGTATTCGCGCACGAGGCGGAAGGCGTAGTTGAAAGCTTTGAGTTGTGAGCCGTTGCCCTGCGCCGGATAGTAGCTTTGCAGCGAGCACCCGTCGTAGCGGCGCGGGATACGAGCGGACTGGATCAATTTCGACTGGTTGGATTCGGTGCGGCAGTCGCAGCGACGCGCACCCTTGCCCGGGACAACCTCCATCCCCGACCCATAACAACGCGGGCAGACCGACGGCGGAGCGTCCGCTTCGCTCGGCGGATGCGGCGACGGGGGAGTCTGCGCCGTCGCGTCCCTGTCGGGCACGGCGAAGAGGGGTGGAATTTTGGCTTTGTCCGACGACATCCCGCGAGAGTTTCCGGCCTGTTGGTTTTCTTCGATTTTGTAGCCGCGCGGGGGGTCGTGCATCTTGCGCGGTTGAACCCGTCACTACAAAAAATTCGCTTTGACAGCGAGGCGGATTATAGCACTCGACTCGCTGAATGCAAGACGGAGTTTCCAACCCTGTTTGAACGGCGCATATCCATTGAAAAACTTTTCAGACCTCCAACGCACGCGCCGCGCGCAAACTGTCGCGGAGGCGAAAAGTTGCGCGCGTGGTCGCCGCCAAATCGTCGAGCGCGATGGGCGCGGGCGCGCCTTCGAGCACGACGGCGCACGCGATACGGGTTTCTTCGGCCTGCCCTTTGTCCTGTGCGCGCAGCTTTATTTTTTCCTCGCGCCCGTTGCGATAGGCGACGGCGGCGCGAAAATCGTCGATGACAAACGAGCTTCCCGCGCCGAAAATCTCGATGCGCTCTTTTGCGGGCAAGCGGTCGCCTTCGGCAAGATACGCGATGACCGCGTTCGAGCCGTCGCTCAACCGCAGCGTCATCATCGCCGAATCCTCTTCGACGATTTCGTGTTGCCGACTCACCACCGGCTCGGCATAGACGCGCACGACGCGCGCCCCCGTCAGAAACTGCAACAGGTCGATGAAGTGGCACGCCTCGCCGATGATGCGCCCGCCGCCCTCGCGCGCGTCCTGCGTCCAGTGTCCGCGCGGGATGCGCCCGGCGTTGACGCGATAGACGATGGAGAGCGGCGCGCTTCGGTCATCAAAGAACTCCCGCGCACGACGCGCGAGCGGCGAGAAGCGTCGATTGTAGCCAACCATCAAACGGCCTTCCGATTCCGCCGCTGCGACGAGCACGCCGTTCAACTCTTCGTCCGTCAGCGCCAGAGGTTTCTCCACGAAGACGTGGCGACCTTCGCGCAGCGCGCGTTCGGCGAGCGCGGCGTGCGTGTCGTGGCGCGTGGCGATGACGACGAGGTTGACCTCACGGTCAGCGAAGACCTCATCCGCGCCCGACGCGCAGAAGCGAAAATCGAACTGCCGCCCGACATCGCGCGCCGTCACGCCCGACGCGGTGGCGATGGTTTGAAACCGCGCGCCCGCATCTTTGAATCGCGGCAAGAGCATCGCCCGCGCGTAGCCGCCCGCACCGATCAACCCGATGCGGACTGTTTTCGCGGTCGCGCCCGCGCCCGTCGCGTCCGCACGTGGCGCGCTCGCCGGGGCGAGTTCGACTCTTCCGCCCGTGACGCGCTCCGTGTCGTATTCGAGCAGCACGCCGAGGTAAGCTTCCACCGTCGCGCCGGTTATCAGTTGGTAGGCGCGCGCGCCCTCGTCAATCGCGAAGCGGTGCGTCGTCAGACGTTTGACATCCACGCTTCCCGAAGCGATCAGGTCGAGAAACGCCTCGATGTTGCGCGCCTCCGTCCAACGCACGTAGGCGAACGGGTAGTCTTGCCCGCGCGCTTCGTATTCCGGGTCGTAGCGTCCCGGCCCGTACGACATCGAGATTTTCAGTGTGAGTTCGCGTTTGAAATAGATGTCGCGCGGCACATCAAGGCCGACCGCGCCGACCGCCACCACGCGCCCCTTCAGACGCGACACCTCGCCCGCGAATTCGATCGGCTCGTTCGACGACGTGCCCGCCGTGATGACGACCGCA